>NZ_QSRC01000004.1:0-244522 GCF_003436895.1 Collinsella sp. TF09-1AT
ATGAGCATGCCCTTCTGGCGCGAGGACCTCTAAGGTTTTCAGTTTCCGGTGCGGTCTCCCTACAACCGCACCGGTTTCGCCCGTCAAACGGGCAACACTAATACTTACGTAATTCATTTCTTCGAAAGGATTCGAACCATGGGCGTTAACCTCTCCGGCCGTAGCTTCCTCAAGCTCCTCGACCTCACCACCGAGGAGATCGAGTACCTGCTCAAGCTCTCCAAGAACTTCAAGGACATGAAGCGCGCTGGCGTTCCGCACCGCTATCTCGAGGGCAAGAATATCGTTCTGCTCTTCCAGAAGACCTCCACTCGTACCCGCTGCGCCTTCGAGGTCGGCGGCATGGATCTGGGCATGGGCGTCACCTACCTCGATCCGGGTTCGTCGCAGATGGGCAAGAAGGAGTCCATCGAGGACACTGCCCGCGTTCTCGGCCGCATGTATGACGGTATCGAGTTCCGTGGCTTTGCCCAAGACGACGTCGAGGAGCTCGCTGCTAAGTCCGGCGTGCCCGTGTGGAACGGCCTGACCACTGAGTGGCACCCCACCCAGATGCTCGCCGATATCCTGACCGTCCAGGAGAACTTCAACTACGACATCAAGGGCAAGACCCTCGTCTTCATGGGCGATTGCAAGAACAACGTCGCTCGCTCCCTCATGGTTGTCTGCTCCAAGCTCGGCATGAACTTCGTGGCCTGCGGCCCCGAGGAGTGCATGCCCGCTGACGACGTCATCGAGGCCTGCAAGCCCATCGCCGAGGCCAACGGCTGCACCATCAAGCTGACCACCGACGTCAAGGACGGCGTCACCGGTGCCGACGTCATCTACACCGACGTGTGGGTCTCCATGGGCGAGCCCGACGAGGTCTGGGCCGAGCGCATCGCTCAGCTCACCCCGTATCGTGTCACCTCCGAGGTCATGGCTATGGCCAACCCGGGTGCCATCTTCCTGCACTGCCTGCCCAGCTTCCACGACACCAACACCACGATTGGCGCTGAGAAGTGCGAGCAGTTCGGCATCACCGAGCAGGAGGTCACCGACGAGGTCTTCGAGAGCCCCGCTTCCAAGGTCTTCGACGAGGCCGAGAACCGCATGCACACCATCAAGGCTGTCATGTACGCTACGCTCAAGTAAGAGCATCTAGCATCTCGCTCGGGGTGCATTGCTGCGCACCCCGAGCGCTTTTGTCTGGTAAAAATCTCGCACCGAGCGACATGCACGGCACGGAAGAGCCGCTTTGGGCGAGATCAGTAAATGATTTATGAAGGGGGGATGAGAACTATGACTGAGACCGCTAAGAAAAAGCGCGGTATGCCTTCATCGTTCACCATTCTTCTTGCTCTGCTGGCAATCGTCGCGGTTGTTACCGTTATCGTCTCCGGTACGTCCGGTGGCGAGGTTACCGCTGCCCGCCTGAGCGATTTCTGCACCGCCCCGGTCAAGGGCTTCGCTGACGCTCTGCCCGTCTGCCTCTTCGTTATGATCCTCGGCGGCTTCCTCGGCATGATGACCGAGACCGGCGCCCTGGACAACGGCATTGCCGTTCTGGTGCAGAAGCTTAAGGGCAATGAGATCATGCTCATTCCCGTGCTGATGCTCATCTTCTCCCTCGGTGGTACCACCTATGGTATGTGCGAGGAGACCGTTCCCTTCTACGCCCTGCTCGCCGCCACCATGATGGCTGCTGGCTTCGACCCCATGGTCGGCGCCGCTACCGTCCTGCTCGGCGCTGGCTGCGGCTGCCTCGGCTCCACGGTTAACCCGTTCGCCGTCGGCGCTGCCGTCGACGCTCTGACCGGCGTTGGCATTGAGGTCAACCAGTCCATCATCATCGGCCTCGGTGCCGTCCTGTGGATCGTTACCACCGCCATGTCCATCGTCTTCGTTATGAGCTATGCCAAGAAGGTCAAGGCCGACAAGGGCTCCACCATCCTTTCGATGCAGGAGCTCAAGGACGCCGAAGAGGCTCACGGCAAGGCTGCTTCCGAGGTTAACAAGGAGGTCAAGCTCACCGGTCGTCAGAAGGGTGTTCTGATCGCCTTTGCCTTCACCTTCGTCGTCATGATCGTCGGCTTCATCCCGCTGGCCGACCTCAACGAGGGCGTCGCCAACTTCTTCGATGCTGGCGCTGTCTATGACGCCGACGGTAACGCCATCGTTCAGGGCTGGTCTGCCCTGATCACCGGCCTGCCCATTGGCCAGTGGTACTTCGACGAGGCTTCCACTTGGTTCTTCCTCATGGCTATCCTGATCGGTATCATCGGTGGCCTGTCCGAGAAGCAGATCGTCAACACCTTCATCACCGGCGCTGCCGACATGATGTCCGTTGTCCTCGTTATCGCTCTCGCCCGTGGTATCTCCGTCCTCATGGCTAGCACCGGCCTCGACGTCTACGTCCTCGACGCTGCCGCCAATGCTCTGGCTGGTCTGTCCGGCGTGATCTTCGCTCCCATGAGCTTCCTGGTCTACTTTGGCCTGTCCTTCCTGATCCCCTCGACCTCCGGTATGGCTACTGTCTCCATGCCCATCATGGGACCGCTGGCTGTTAAGCTCGGCTTCTCGCCCGAGGTCATGGTCATGATCTTCTCCGCCGCCATCGGCGTCGTGAACCTGTTCACCCCGACCTCTGGCGCCATCATGGGCGGTCTTGCCCTGGCCAAGATCGAGTGGACGACCTGGCTCAAGTTTGCTCTTAAGCTCATCGTCGCTCTCTCCGTCGTCTGCGCCGTCATCCTGACCATCGCTTGCGTGATGCTCTAAGTACCCCTTGGGTACCCCACGGAAACCATGACGATCCTGTAAAGGATCACCTGGTCATCGTCTGTCCGGTGGGGTAACCCCACCGGTAGACTCCTACCTTTAGCCTCCTCCCGTTCCGTGCGCGGGGGGAGGCGCTCTTGTGTTCCGGCGTTTTACCAAACGCCGGAACCACTCGACGCTGCAAGCCCGCCAGAGCGGCAATCTGACGTTCAATCGTCGGGCATGGCCAAAAGGCCTATGCCCTCCTCTTTCACGTCACCTTGCTCGCTCTGGCGGGCTTTCGCTGGCTTATGCTCAACCTGCGGCGCTGCCATTGTTGGTGCTGAGTGCCTTGTTTCCCGTCCCAAATGAGCTACCTCGGCTCCCCGGTGGTTGCGGTGGGCGTGTTTGGTTGGTGCCTGTTGATGGTCTGGGTATCGGGGAGGGCGGGCTCCGTTATAATCGCCTAGAACATTAAATGGAAACGGGACGGGAGCCATACATGCGCCAGGGTTTCGACAATGCGAAGTATATCGCGCTGCAGGCTGCTCATATTAAGGAGCGCATCTCGCAGTTTGGCGGCAAGCTGTATTTGGAGTTTGGCGGCAAGCTGTTCGATGACTATCATGCCAGCCGCGTGCTGCCGGGCTTTGAGCCGGACAGCAAGTTTCGCATGCTCAAGAGCATCGCCGATGACGTCGAGGTCATCATTGCAATCAATGCGAACCATATCGAGAAGAACAAAGCCCGTGGCGACTTGGGTATTACCTATGATGAAGACGTCCTGCGCCTGGTCGATCTGTTCCGAGGGAATGGATTTGCCGTTGCCGCCGTGGTAATCACGCAGTATGCCGGCCAGCCCGCTGCCGATGTCTTCCGCAATCGTCTGAACGCGCTCGGTATTCCCGCCAAGCTGCATTATCCCATCGAGGGCTATCCGCACGATGTCGATCTGATTGTTTCTGACGAAGGCTACGGCAAGAACGAGTTTGTCGAGACCACGCGTCCGCTCGTTGTCGTGACGGCACCCGGCCCTGGCTCGGGCAAGCTCGCTACTTGCCTCTCGCAGCTGTATCACGAGCATGAGCACGGTACCGCCGCTGGCTATGCCAAGTTCGAGACCTTCCCGGTCTGGAATCTTCCTCTGACGCATCCGGTCAATATCGCCTACGAGGCCGCCACGGCAGACCTTGACGATGCCAACATCATCGATTCGTTCCATCTTGAGGCTTACAACAAGACCACGGTCAATTACAACCGTGATGTTGAGGCATTCCCGGTTGTTCGCGCCCTTATGGAAAAGATTCTGGGCGAGAGCCCCTATCAGAGCCCTACGGACATGGGCGTCAACATGGTTGGCTTTGCCATTACCGACGACGATGCCTGCCGTGATGCCTCCAAGATGGAGATCGTGCGCCGCTATTTTGCCGCAGTTGAAAGCGTGCGCCGTACCGGCGTGGGCGACGAACAGGTCGATCGTCTCAAACTCATCATGAAAAAGGCCGGCATCGATAAGAACTATTCGCCGGCGCGCTCGGCTGCCCTCACCAGAGAGCAACTGACGGGCGGTCCCGTGGGCGCCATGGTCATGCCGGACGGTTCTGTTGTGACCGGTAAGACCTCAACGCGCCTGGGTGCCGCGAGCTCGCTGATCATGAACGCCCTCAAGCATGTCTCGGGCGTGGACCTAGAGCTCGAAGTCATCAGCGACGAGGCGATCGAGCCCATCAGCAAGCTCAAGACGCATTTCCTGGGTAGCAAAAACCCTCGCCTCCATACCGACGAGACGCTTATGGCGCTGTCGATCACCTCGGCTACGAGCGAGACTGCCGCCCGTGTCCTTTCGGGCCTGGAGCAGCTCCGCGGCTGCGACGCCTTCTTTAGCGTTATCATCTCGCCGACTGATGAGACGGTGCTGCGCAAGCTGGGCATCAACGTGTGCTGCGAGCCTAAATTCGAGCGTCGTGGATTCTTTCACCGCTAAAACGAGACGATTGGTCTGATTGGGCCGCATGGGGTATATGCCCTATGCGGCTTAATTAATCAACATTGCCTTTGTTTGGGTTAAAAATAGCCCGTTTACCTGCCTATAAGTGATTTGAGCGGTATACAATAACGCTGATGTAACATCCTTTGCGGGATACGCCGGTCGCGCACGGCGCGTTAAATGCTCGTGCTCGGTTTGAGGAGGCTGCTATGGCGGGCAAGGGTCGTGCGAGTGTCAACGATATGAAGCGTGTCGAGGTGCTGGTGTTGATGGAGATCGACCGGCAAACCGAAGACAATGGCGGGCCGTATGGTTTCTCGCGCAAAACGCTTGCCGAGTGCGTGGGGGTTTCGCCGTATCGTGCCCGCGCCGCAATCGATCGCTTGGATTCCGAAGGCATGATTGATGTCGTCTCGCGTTATAGCGATGACGGCGGTCAGCTTGCAAATGGCATTTGCCTCACCGAACGTGGCGAGTGGTATCTTGAGGGCGTCCGTACCGGTATGCTCGTTCAAGAAATGCTTGAGGACGAGGTTGCTGATCGATAGCAGCGTGTAGTCCTTGCCATAACAGCGCCGCCTGGGAAACCGGGCGGCGTTTTGTTTCAAGATTGAGAAATGCAATCGCACGCGAGAAAAATTGCGAACGGTCCGCGGGGCGAGTATTACAATGAAGATCCGTAAGATGTGTATGGACAACTTCTACGGGAAGTGCAGGTAACTCAATATGACCAAGCATGTGTTCGTAACCGGTGGCGTGGTTTCGTCCCTGGGCAAGGGTATTACCGCGGCCTCGCTGGGCCGTCTGCTCAAGTCGCGTGGCTACAAAGTAACGATGCAAAAGGCCGACCCGTATCTGAACGTCGACCCCGGTACCATGAGCCCCTTCCAGCATGGTGAGGTCTTCGTTACCGAGGACGGTTACGAGTCCGACCTGGACCTGGGTCATTACGAGCGCTTTATTGATGAGAACCTGACCCGCGATTCCAACTTTACGACCGGTGCCATCTACAAAAGCCTAATCGCCCGCGAGCGTCGCGGCGACTTTTTGGGCGGTACCGTGCAGGTGATTCCTCACGTCACCAATGCCATTAAGGACAAGTTTCGCCGCATCGAGGAGCAGACCGGCTCCGATGTAGTCATCACCGAGCTAGGCGGCACGATCGGCGACATCGAGTCCCAACCGTTTGTCGAGGCCATCCGTCAGTACCGCAAGGAGGCCGGCCCCGAGAACGTCTGCTATATCCACGTGTCGCTCGTTCCCTATATTGCCGCCGCCCACGAGGTCAAGACCAAGCCCACACAGCACTCCGTCAAAGAGCTCCGCAGCTTTGGTATCCAGCCCGACATCATCGTGCTACGCTCCGATCACCATATTGACGACGCCATCCGCGGCAAGATCGCGAGTTTCTGTGACGTCGACACCGACTGCGTCTTTACCAACGAGGACTGCGCGAGCATTTACGATGTTCCGCAGCTGCTCGCCGAGCAGGACTTTGACCTGCGCATTTGCGAGCGCCTGGGTCTGGATCCGCGTGAGCGCGACATGAGCGAGTGGAACGAGTTCCTGCGCAAACAGAATCACGCCAACCATCACGCCGACAAGGTAAAGATCGCCGTCGTGGGCAAGTACACGCAGCTGCCCGATGCGTACCTGTCGGTTATCGAGGCCCTGCACCATGCGGGCGTCTTCTACGATCGCCATGTGGACGTCCAGCTGGTCGACGGCGAGAGCCTCGACGAGCAGAATGTCTCCGAGGTTCTGGGCGACGCCTCGGGCATCCTGGTCCCCGGCGGCTTTGGCAAGCGCGCCCTGGAGGGCAAGATCCTCGCGGCCGAGTTTGCCCGTGAGCACAAGATTCCGTATCTGGGCATTTGCCTGGGTATGCAGGTGGCCGTGTGCGAGTTCGCCCGCAACGTCGTCGGCCTTGCCGGCGCCAGCTCCTCTGAGTTCGATCCGGACGGCCCGTTTAGCGTCATCGATCTGATGAGCTCGCAGGAGGACGTGACCGAGAAGGGCGGCACCATGCGCCTGGGCGCCTATCCGTGCAAGCTCGCCGCCGATACCCTTGCTCGCGAGGCATATGGCGAGGAACTCGTCTACGAGCGTCACCGTCACCGCTTTGAGTTCAACAACGCCTTCCGCGACCAGCTCGAGGACGCCGGCTTGGTTATCTCTGGCCTCTCGCCCGACGAGCGCTTGGTCGAGATGGTCGAGCTGCCGCGCGATGTGCATCCGTGGTATGTGGCAACCCAGGCTCACCCCGAGTTCAAGAGCCGTCCGACCAACCCGCAGCCGCTGTTCCGAGAGTTCGTGCGTGCCTCGATCGGTCGGCACGAGGGTGTCGATCGCCTGCAGGTGACGCCCATGAACCTCGCTACGGACTAAGGGTGCCGGCGAACAAAGAACATACCGGAGCTACTCCCTCGTCGCTCGCCGTGGCGGCGGGGGAGTATCTCGATTACCTCGCGGTCGAGCGGGGTTTGGCGCGCAACACGATTGCGGCCTATCGTCGTGACCTGACGACGTACTGCGTCTATCTGGAGCGGGCGGGCATCATGTCTTTTGAAGAGGTGACCCGTCAGGTCGTGGAGGGCTTTGTCGCCGACCGTCGCGATGGGGGCTATTCCGATGCCTCGGTGGAGCGTGCGCTTGCGGCAGTGAAGGGCCTGCATGCCTTTTTGGTGCGCGATGGGGCTGTGGCCCAAAATCCAACGGCGGCGTTGCGCCTGCCTAAAAAGGCTGAGCGTTTGCCGGAGTATCTATCGGTGGAGGATGTCTCGGCGCTGCTCGATCAAGACTTCCCCGAGGGCGAGATGGGCTTGCGCGACCATGCCATCTTGGAAGTGCTCTACGGATGCGGTTTGCGTGTGAGCGAGTTGGTGGGGCTCGATGTGGGCGATATCCATATCGACGATGGCTTTGTGCTCGTTCGCGGTAAGGGCTCAAAGGAACGCCTGTCCCCGCTGGTGGGAAGCGCGGCGCGAGCTCTGACGCTCTATGTAACTGAGGGGCGTTCTCGCTTGGCGGCCCATGCCCGCGGAACCGAGACCTCGGCGGTCTTTTTAAATAAGAACGGCCGCCGTCTGTCGCGCCAGGGCATCCATGCCATCTGTGAGCGCTATGGGCGCCAGGTGGGGCTGGTGGGGCTCCATCCCCATACGCTGCGTCACTCCTTTGCCACCCATATGCTTGCTGGCGGCGCAGACCTCCGTGTGCTACAGGAGATCTTGGGACATGCCGATATATCGACCACGCAGGTCTACACGCATGTCGATCGTACGCAACTGACCGAGGTCTATCTGGCGGCGCATCCGCTGGCGCATCGTTAGCACATCGCTGACCTGCAAATTAATAGGTGTTTGGGAACGGGCCCCAGATTGCCGCGGCGTGCTTTTGCGCGTGCATGGGCAATCTGGGGCCCGTTCTATTTTTCGCCACATGTCGTCGCGGTGGTGGGCCGCACGTGCCTTGGGTGGGGGAGTTTGGGGGCGATGTGAACGGCATGTAAAGGGACGCAAAAATCGCCTCAAGGTCAACTTGAAGGTTGAGGATGAACGGCGGGGTGCCACAGGTGGCATCCCGCCGTTGCTGTAAACACAACATATTGTGTTTTCGAACATATGATTGGGGGTGTTTTGCAATATATGGTGGGTGGAGTGGTGGGGCGGAGTGGGGGAAGAGGTGGGGAAAGGTGTTGAAAAATGGGGCAGTTCCCCATATTATTAATGACGTCGACAGGCGGGGTGGTTCCCCGCGTACGTGCCATCTGAGTAACCGAGGGGAGGGCGCACATGGGAATGACTGGCGCATACGAGCGCAATCTCGATGCAAAAGGCCGTCTGTCCCTGCCTGCACCCCTTCGCGAGGAGCTTGGAGAGCACGTTCGCGTGTTCAAAGCCCTGGATGTCGATGCTCTGTACGTGTTCTCTGCCGAGGCCTTCGATAAGTGGGTCGAAGGACTCTTCGCGGGTCGTGAGGGCCACGAGGGTTTTAACCCGCGCGACATCAACGACCAGAAGCTCATGAGGGCGATCAACAAGCGCACCACGTCGATGGACGTGGACAGCGCCGGTCGTATCGGTCTTTCCGAGTCTCTCCGCAAGCAGGCGAACCTCGACCGCGAGGTCACGGTTGTGGGCAACTACGACCACCTTGAGGTTTGGGATCGCGCCGCGGCCGATGAGGACGATGACGACGAGGCCCTGCTGGACCTCTTCTTCTCGTAAGGGCAAGGCACGGGTAACGGATGGAGCGTGGGATCTTGACACAAGAATATCGGCATGAACCTGTCATGCTCGGCGAAGTGCTTGAGTCGCTGCGGCTAAAGAGCGGCTCCGTTGTCTGCGATTGCACCCTTGGCGGTGCCGGCCATTCGGTAAAGATGGCTGCGCAGGTGGGGGAGACGGGCCTTTTGCTCGGCGTCGATCAGGACGACATGGCCCTCGAGGCCGCTGGCGCCCGTCTGGACCGCGAGGTTCCCGGCGTTCCGCACCAGCTGCTGAAGGGCAACTTCGGCGACTTGGACGAGCTGCTTTGCTCGGCCGAGGTGCCCGGGGTCGATGGCTTCCTGTTCGATTTGGGCGTTTCGTCACCGCAACTCGATATCCCTGGCAGGGGCTTTTCGTATAACGAGGACGCCCCATTGGACATGCGGATGGATCCGGGTAATAACACCTTAAACGCAGCTGAGGTCATCAACACCTATAACGAACACGACCTCGCCCGGATTCTACGCGTCTACGGCGAAGAGAAGTTCGCCTCGCAGATCGCGCGCGAGATCGTGCGCCGCCGCGAGCAAGAACCGATCGAAACCACCGGCCAATTTGTCGAGATCATCAAGGCGGGTATCCCGGCCGCCGCTCGTCGGCATGGCGGACACCCGGCCAAGAAAAGTTTCCAGGCCATTCGCATCGAGGTCAATCACGAACTCGATGTGCTCGAACGAGGGCTTGATGCCGCCACCAGGTGGCTCAACCCGGGCGGACGTATCTGCGTCATCTCGTATCACTCGCTCGAGGACCGTATCGTAAAGAACCACTTTAAGGAGATGAGCCAGGGGTGCACGTGTCCGCCGGAGATTCCGGTGTGCGTGTGCGGCAACGTGCCGATACTCAAGGCCATCACCCGCAAACCCTTGGTTGCCCAGCCTGATGAGGTTGAGCGCAACCCTCGGGCGAGATCAGCCAAAATCCGCGTGGCGCAGCGTCTGTAGGCGCGACCGCGCGATATTGGACCTCCCGCTCGCACCATAAACGAAGCTTAAACACACTACCAACGTACTCGGGATGGGAGGCGGCATATCATGGGCTACAACACTTCAAGCGCAGCACTTGCCTATGATATGAACGCCATGCCCGCCTATCGTGAGACGCCGCAGGCCCCCGTTGCTCCCCGTGAGCAGCGCACGCCGCGCTTTGATGTCTACACGGGCGCGGGCCGTCAGGCAAACCAGGCGGTAAGCCCGGTTTTCATGAGCGTTCTTAAAACGTTTTGCATCATTGCGGCTATCTTCATGACGATCGGCGTCGCCCGCGTGGCGCTCGCCGGCGTTACGGCCCAGGTGCTCAACAGCAACGCCGAGCTAACCAACACGCTCGAAAAGGCGACCGATGAGAGCTCCGACCTGGAGGTCATGCATTCGGTCTATGGCGCCGACACGCGCATTCGCGACCTTGCGGGCGCTTATGGCATGGTGGAGCCCAGCGAGAGCGTTACACTTGACTTTTCGCAGGATGCAGCCGCGGGCGCCAACGCGACCGCGACCGCTCAGTAGCAAGACGGTAGCTGAGTATGACAAATGACTATCGCCGCGGTTCCGATGGGGGCCGCGGTTCTGGACGTCCCTCGTCGCGGGGACGTTCTGGTTATCAAGGAACGGGTCGGCAATCTTACAACGCCGGGCGGTCCCGTGGCAACGACCCGGCGTCGCGACTTCGCGGCTCGGGCGGCCCTCAAGTGCATAACACCAGGTCGCGCAAGAGTTCGTCGACCGAATGGCTCACAGGCACGCCGCTGCCTCGCCGCAAAGCCGTCATGGGATTCATTGGGCTTGGCTTGGGCTTGGGCGTCTTTCGCCTTGCCGACTATCAAATTGTCGAAGCCGATAAACTGCGCGAGCGTGCCGATGCGCGGCGCCTGCTTGCGCAGACCCTCTATGCCAAACGTGGCACCATCTACGACCGCAACGGTAACGTGCTGGCGTCGTCGGTCGAATGTCGCAACATCGCCGTGAACCCGCAGCTTGTCGAGGATGTTGACAAGACGGTGTCGGCGCTGGTCAAGGCAACTGGAATCGATAAAAAGACCTGCCGTAAGCTCGTCGAGTCCGATGGAACCTGGGTGTATATCAAGCGCCAGGTGGACGAAGACGATGCTGCGGCGCTGGAGAAGAAGAACCTGCCCGGCGTGCTTTTTGAGCAGGCCATGAAGCGCGTATATCCATACGGCAATCTGGCATCGCAGGTGCTGGGTGTAGTGAATGTAGACAACGACGGCTTGACGGGTCTCGAAAAGCAATACAACAAGCTTCTGACCGGCACGAACGGTTCTCTCGTACGCGAGCGCGCGAGGGACGGCAGCTATATCGCGGGCGGTGCCTATAAAAAGGTGGCTGCGGTCGACGGCGTTGATATCGTGACGACGCTCGATGTCAATATCCAGCGTACGGCTGAGGACGCTCTGGCAGAGGCTGTCGAGAAGACAAAGGCCAAGAACGGCTCGGCTTTGGTCACCGACCCCACGACCGGCGAAATTCTCGCCGCCTGCTCGTATCCGACCTACGACCAGACCGATTTGGAAAACGCCAAGACCGAGGATATGAACCTGCGCCTGGTAACCGACGCCTACGAGCCCGGCTCGGTCTTTAAGACACTCGTGGCGGGCGCCGGCTTCGACTTGGGCGTAGTGCGATCGAGTACGTCGTTTGAGGTGCCGGCGAGTATCAAGGTGGGCGACGATACCGTCACCGATGCCGACAAGCGCGACTATGCCATGACCATGGATGTGCGCGAGATGATGCGCCGTTCGTCCAACGTGGGCTTTGTCCTGGTGGGGCGCAAAATCGGTGCCGACGACTTTGCCGCCTATGTGGACAAGTGGGGCATCGGTCACAGCTCGGGTGTCGATTTTCCGGGCGAGAGCCTGGGTATCGTCAAGGAGCGTGACCAGTATGACGGCGCCACGCTGGGCTCGATGAGCTTTGGGCAGGCGCTGTCTGTCTCGCCGATTGAGATCGCACGTGCCGTGGGCGGCATCGCCAACGGCGGCGTGATGATGACCCCACACTTCTATAAGTCCAGCAAAGGCGACGAGAAGGACTGGGGCGAAGGCGAGCGCGCGATTTCGGAGGACGCCGCATCGCAGGTGACATCGTGCATGCAGACGGTCGTGTCCGAGGGAACGGGCGTTGGCGGCGCGGTTGACGGCTATGACGTGGCGGGCAAGACCGGTACGGCCGAACGTGCCGACGAGAACGGCGGCTACCTCAAGGAGAACTACATGTCGTCCTTTATGGGCTTTGCGCCGGCGCAATCGCCCAAGGTGCTGTGCTATATCACGCTCGACGGAACGCCGAGCGGCTCAGATGCCGCTGCTGTGCCGTTCCAGTCCATTATGGCCAACGCGCTCGACGTGCTGGGTATCCCGCGCACGAAGTAGGGGGTTACAATCTTTGGGGCGTGGTTTGTTGTCCCATATGAGGGGTGTTCACATGCCCTGCACCACGCATGCGCGGCGCTGGGATACAATACGCCGATAGCATTATTAGGTTTACAGGGGAGCTGCAATGATAGAGATCGCCGTCAACAACCTCGCGGCCGCAACAGGGACCCGAACCGTGACGGGAGAAGTCGATCGGGTATGCCGCGGGTGTGTTATCGACTCGCGCCAGGTCGAGGAAGGGACGATTTTCGTCGCCTTTCCCGGTGAAAACGTCGACGGCAATGATTTTGCTTCCCGTGCCGTCCAGTCGGGTGCCGGCGCCGTCGTGATGACGCGCGAGCCCGAGGCCGAGCTGGTCTCGCTGGCGCAAGACAAGGGCTGTGCCATCCTGCGGACCGATGATCCCGAGGAGTTTATGCTCCGTTTGGCGCACGCGTATCGCCTGGAGCTTGGCTGCCTGGTCGTTGGCATTACCGGTTCCATCGGCAAGACGACGACCAAGGACGTGCTCGCCGCTGTACTCGCCAAGCGCTATCGTGTCTGGGCCACCAAGGGCAATTTCAATAACCTGATCGGCATGCCGCTCACGGTGCTTTCCGCCCCGGCCGATACCGAGGTCCTGGTGCTCGAGATGGGCATGAACCATTTCCACGAGATCGAGCGCCTGTCCCAGTCCGCCAATCCCAACCTTGCCATTGTGAGCAAGATCGGTACCTCTCATATCGGTATTTTGGGCAGCCGCGAGAACATCGCCCGCGCTAAGGCCGAGATTGTCCAGGGCATGTGCGCCGCCGGCGACTATTTGCCGCTGCTGGTTTTGGGCGGCGAGGACGACTTTACGCCGTTCATTCGCGATACGTTCGCCCAGCCCGCTGGTATCGACGTGATGCTGGCCGGCGTCTCGGACGATGATGAGATCCGTGCCCGCGACATTCGTGTTGATGACGAGGGCCGTCCGGTCTTTACGCTCGATTTTGGCCAGGGCGAGACGATCGATACCATGCTTGCCATCCCCGGCGTGCAGTCCGTTCCAAATGCCGTTAAGGCCGCCGCGGTTGCCTATCGCCTGGGTGTGACGCCCGAGCAGATCGATGCTGCCTTTAGGGGCCTCGCAATCACCGGTCACCGCCAGGAGATCAAGCGCGCCAAGAGCGGTGCCCGCGTCATCGATGACTCCTATAACGCTAGCGCCGAATCGATGGCTGCCGGTCTCGATCTACTGTGCTCGCTTTCGTGCACGGGGTCTCGCATGGCGATCCTGGGCGAGATGGGCGAGATGGGCGATGAGGCTCCTCGCATGCATGAGCTCGTGGGCGCCTATGCCGCCGCCAAAAAGCTCGACATGCTGGCGTGCGTGGGTGGTGAGCTGGCCCAGCTTATGGCCGATGCCGCGCGCATGATGGGCATGGACGAGGACCGCATCCAGGTGTTCTCCGATTATCAGCAGGTGCTCGACCGCATGGGCGGCGCGCTTGAAAAACATGATGTTGTACTGGTCAAGGGTTCCCGCTTTGTTGAGCTCGACCGCTTTGTGGAAGGTGTGTGCTAGCCCATGTTCGGCAATCCCTCGTATCCAACGTATCAGGCTTTTTTGGGGCTTGGCATCGCCGCCGCCATTGCGCTGCTGCTCATGCCGTGGTGGATCAAGCTGCTCAAGGTTGAGGGTATCGGCCAGCAGGTTCGTGCCGACGGCCCCAAGCGTCATTTGGTTAAGCAGGGAACGCCCACCATGGGTGGCGTTGTCATCCTCGTCGCGATCTCGCTGACCTGCCTGCTGATGGGCAAGCTCACCACCGAACTCGTGCTCGTGCTGCTCGCCACGCTGGCGACCGGCGTGCTGGGCCTGATCGACGACCTGACTTCCGTTACGCATGGGCGCTCGCTCGGTCTGACGCCCCATGCCAAGATGATCGGCCTAACCATTATCTGTGTCACCTTTACGGTACTTGCCGTCAACTGGTGCGGCGTCGCCCCCGAGATTCGTTTTCCCGGTGGGTTGACGATCGACCTTGGCGTGCTTTCGACTACCATCTGCGGCTATTCGTTCCCGTGGCTCTATATTGTCTTTTGCTGGCTGATGATTGCCGGTCTTTCTAATGCCGTGAACCTGACCGATGGCCTTGACGGCCTTGCTGGCGGCACCTCCATGATCGCCATGCTCGCCATGGCTGCCATGGCGTTTTTGCACGGAGACGTGAACCTGTCCATCTTCTGCACCGCGTGTGCCGGTGCTTGCTTGGGCTTTCTGTGGTTCAACTGCTATCCGGCGAGCATCTTTATGGGCGATACCGGATCGCTTGCCCTGGGCGCCGCGTTTGCCTGCACGTCCATCATGACCAACACCGAGGTCGTCTCCCTCATCATCGGCGGCCTGTTTATCGTTGAGACCCTTTCGGTCATGATTCAGGTTGTCTACTTCCACTTTACGCACAAGCGCGTCTTCCTTATGGCGCCCATCCATCATCATTTCGAAAAGAAGGGCTGGGCCGAGACCAAGGTCGTCATCCGTTTTTGGATTATCGCTGCGGCCTTTGGTGCCGTTGGCCTTGCTCTGTTCTTCCAGTTGGGATAGTGGTCTTTCATGCCTCTTGCTGATGTCTTTAGCCTGCTCGTTTTGGGTCAGGGCAAATCCGGTCTCGATGTCGCCCGCTGGGCGCTGGCGCATCCCGAGCGCGTAAGCGCCGTTACCGTGTATGGCGGTGGCACGTCTGAGCCCAATGACGCCACGCGTGCGCTCGAGGCTGCTGGTGTGTCGTTTGTCTATGGGACCGAACAGGTCGAGGGCGCCTATGACGTATGCGTGACGTGCCCGGGCATCTCGGAGTTCTCGGGCTTCTTTAAGGCCGGGCACGAGCATGCCGCCCAGATTATGGGTGAGCCCGAGTTTGCCTATCGCCTGTCGCCCGATAACTGGATTGCCATTACGGGCACCAACGGCAAGACGACCACCACGTCGCTGACTGATTATCTGCTCAAGGCTGCCGGCGAGGCCAGCGTAGCTGTCGGCAACATCGGCGAGCCGCCGGTCAACGAGATTGACGGCCGAGCCCACAACGAGTGGTTTGTGGCTGAGCTCTCGAGCTATCAGATTGCTACGACCACCGAGCTCCACCCTCGCGTGGCGGTGCTGCTCAACATCACTCCAGACCACTTGGGCTGGCATAAGAGCCATAAGAACTACGCGCTTGCCAAGGTCAAACTGTTTGACAATATGGGCGATGACGATCTGGTGGTTGTCGACGTCGAAGACGCCGGCATTCACGAGTTCGATGAGTACATCTACACGCCGGGTCGTCGCATCTGCAAGGTTGCCTTTGACGAGCCTGAGGGCGAGGATGTCGCCTTTGTGCGCGATGGCAAGATGATCGTGCGCCTGAAGGGCGTCGAGACCCCGCTCATCGCTACATCCGAGCTCAAGATCTCGGGTCATCACAATGTTATCAATGCCCTGTGCGCTGCCACGGCTGCCCTGGCAGTCGGTGCCGATGTCGATGGTGTCTGCCGCGGCCTGGCCTCGTTCCAGCCGCTCGAGCACCGCGTGGAGCCGTGTGGCGAGATTGACGGCGTGCGCTACGTCAACGATTCCAAGGCGACCAACACCGATGCGGTCGAGAAGGCCCTGACGGCATTTCCCGATGACGACGTGATCTTGCTGCTCGGCGGCCACGATAAGGGCACGCCGCTCACGGACTTCGCGCGCGTCGTTATGGATAACGTACGCTCGGTCGTCTGCTTTGGCGATGCACGCGAGCGCTTCACCGCCGCTATGGACGAGGCCGATGTCGATGGCGATGTGGATATCGCCCAGGCGGATGACCTACGCGACGCCGTGGACGTTGCCCGCTCGCTGTCGAGCCGTGGCGACGTGATCTTACTTTCTCCTGCCTGCTCTTCGTTCGATGAGTTCTCGGGCTATGAGGAGCGCGGCCGCGTGTTTAAGGACTATGTGGCCCAGCTTGCCGCTGCGGCGAAATCGCAAATGGAATAGGGGCTGCCGGTGAGAGAGGAGAGCCCCCGACAAGGTATGAGGAGGCCCGACTCGGACCGTGCTTCCTCGCGGCGCAGCAATCCGCGTTCCGGTCGCGGCGGGCAGACGTTTAGCGAACGCTATATTGCCGGCGTTCCCGCCCGTATCATGCGCCCCCGTTTGATATTCATGGCCTGCCTGTTTACCTTGGTGTGCTTTGGCCTGCTGATGGTGTACTCGGCATCTTCGGTCGAGGCACTGCACGAGAATGGCTCGGCGACGTTTTTTTTGGGTCGACAGGCCGCGTTTACCGCGATCGGTGTTCTAGCGCTGATTGCCATCGTGCGCGTTTTGCCGGACAGCTGGTTTGGGGAGGATGTGCTCAGGATCTTCCTTATCGGCATGATGCTCTTGCTTCTGCTGGTTTTCTTGGTGGGCAGCGGCAGCCGTGGCGCCACGCGCTGGCTCAACATCGCCGGCATTCAGTTCCAGCCTTCCGAGTTTTTAAAGCCATTTGCCATCGCGTATTCGGCCATCATGCTCGACCGCTTCTTTTCGCCCGGTGGCAACATCAACGAATTCCTTCGCAAGATGGGCATCTACCTGGGCATTTCGCTCTTTCTGATCTTTATCCAGCCCGATTTCGGTACCGTCCTGATCATCCTGTTGACCCTCATGTGCATGGCGTTGTTCGCGGGTCTCGACCCCAAATTCATCCTCGGCGTGATAATCTTCGGCATTCTCGTGATCGTGATTGCGCTTGTTGCAGAGCCGTACCGTATGGTGCGTATTCAGGTTGCCTTGAACCCTTGGGCCGACGAGTATGGTGACGGCTATCAGGCCACGCTTGCCATCATGGCCTTTGCCTCGGGCGGCCTGTTCGGCCGTGGCATCGGCAACTCAACCATGAAGTACTCGTATCTGCCCGAGGCGCACAACGACTACATCCTGGCCATCATTGGCGAGGAGGCCGGTTTTGTCGGAACCGTGCTGTTCTTCTTGGTGTTTGCGATGCTGATCTACTCGGCGTTTCGCATTGCCGAGCAGGCGACCGACCGTCGCGGAGCGCTTATGGCGTCTGGCTCCGCGGTCATCCTTGCGGTGCAGTTTTTGATCAACGCGCTGGGCATTCTCAATGTGTTTCCCATGACGGGCAAGCCGCTGCCGTTTATTAGCTACGGCGGCTCGTCGATTATTGTGTCGCTTATGCTCGTCGGGTTGATCCTGCGCGTTTCGTACGAGAGCGCCCGCCGCGATGAGCATGACCGCCGCCGTGAGAGCTTTGCCGTTATGGACGAGAGCACCGCCGGCGTTGCCCATGTGCGCGGTGAACGACCTTCGCGTAGCGGCTTTACCGTTCTGGATGGTTCTGCATCCGAGCCGGTAGCCCGTCCACGCCCGCGAACGGCTCCGCAAGGTCGTCCGCAGCGCCCCAGCCCTCGCAACGCGGGCGGCGGATATAATCGAATCGATTTGAACTCGGACCCGTCGGCGCGTCTGCGCACCGACGACCAGGGACCGCGTGTACGAAGGGACTACCATGACCGATAAGATGACCGTTGCTATTGCGGCCGGCGGCACGGCAGGACACATCAACCCTGCGCTCGCCTTGGCCGAAGAGCTGCGTGACCGTGGTCACTACGTTGTGTTCGTGGGCCAGTCGCGCAAGCTCGAGGGTCGTCTGGTCCCCGAGGCCGGGTTTGATTTTGTGCCCATTACGGTCACGGGCTTCGACCGCTCCCGTCCTTGGACGGCGCTGACCTCGCTGTGGCGTGTCAACAAGGCCAAGCGTGCGCTCGCCAGTTATTTCTCAAAGGTCGGCAAGCCCGATGCCGGCATCGGTTTTGGTGCCTATGTCGAGGTTCCGCTGCTGGGGTGGTGCAAGGGCGCGGGCGTTCCGTATCTGCTGCATGAGCAGAACTCTGTTCCGGGCCTGGCCAACAAGATGATGAACTCCCACGCCGCCCGCGTGTGCATCTCGGTGCCGGCAGCGCGCGCGGTCTTTGAGCGCGAAGGCGACCCTGACCATGTGCTCATGACCGGCAACCCCGTACGTCGCTCGGTGATCGAGGGCGATCGCGCTCGCGGCCGCAAGGCACTTGGCGTTCCCGAGGACGCTACGCTGCTGCTCGTCTTTGGCGGTTCACTTGGCGCCCAGCACCTCAACGAGCGCGTGGTTTCGCTCAAAAACGAGCTGCTTTCGCGCAAGAACCTCTATGTGTTGCATTCGACGGGTGCCGACGGCTTTGAGGAGACCGAGCGCGCTTTGGCGCTGACGCCCGAGGAAGCGAAGCGTTACCGCGTCCAGCCTTACATCGACAACATGGGCGATATGCTGGCTTCTGCCGATTTGGCGCTCTCGCGTTCGGGCGCATCGAGCGTGGCCGAGATCGCTGCGCTTGCCGTGCCCTCGGTGCTCGTGCCGTATCCGCATGCGACGGCCGACCACCAAACCACCAATGCCCGTTATCTGGTCGACGCCGGGGCCGGCGTACTTTGCGCCGATGCCGATATCGACGGTTCTGCCTTTGCCGATGAGCTGCTGCACCTGGTCGATGATGCGTCGGCGCGCGACGCCATGCGTCAGGCGGCGCGTGGTCTGGCTCAGGATAGGGCCGCCGCTCTTCTGGCGGATGCGGTAGAGGGTTTGCGTTAGTTAGACGGGATATCGTCGGTCGCCCTCGCGCTGATGCGGTAGGTGCGGTACAGTTAACGGGTTACAGGCAGTGTTTACGCAAGGAGTACACGAGCACATGGCTGATTCCCAGACTGCAACCTCCGCGCCCAAGTTTAAGAGCGCCCACTTTATCGGTATCGGCGGCGCCGGCATGAGCGGCATCGCCCTCGTTCTGCACGAGCGCGGTTATGCCGTTACCGGCTCTGACCTTAAGACGTCACGTTATATCCGCCAGCTTACCCGCGCTGGCGTGAAGGTGCATGTGGGCCATGAGGCCGCCACGATCGACGAGGTCAAGCCCGACGTGGTTGTTGTCTCCACCGCTATTCCGGAGTCCAACCCTGAACTTGTGCGCGCTCGCGAGCTTGGTATTCCCGTGTGGCCCCGTGCCAAGATGCTCTCTGCTTTGGGCCACGGCTACACCACCGTCGCTGTTGCCGGCACGCATGGCAAGACCACCACGTCTTCGATGTGCGCCACCATGCTCGACCGCATGGGCCTGGATCCGAGCTTCTTGATCGGCGGCATCGTCGAGGGCTATGACACGAACGGCAAGAACGGCTCGGGCGACTACTTTGTCGCCGAGGCCGACGAGTCCGACAGCTCCTTCCTGTTCCTGAACCCCAACGTGGTCATTGTGACCAACGTCGAGGCCGACCACCTCGATCACTACTCGGGTATCGAGGAGATCGAGGCAACTTTCGCCAAATTCATGAGCCTGGTGGGCGAGGACGGCACCGTCATCGTCTGCGGTGAGGATCCGCATCTGGTCGAGCTCGCCAAGTCGACGGGCCGTCACGTGCTTTCCTACGGCTTTGCCGAGAGCAACGATGTCGTCTGCGTGCATCCGGATGTCAAGGGCATCCAGAGTGACTTTATCGTTCGCTTTGAGGACGGCACTGAGCACGCTGTGGAGATCAAGAGCAATCCCGGTCGCCACAACATGCTCAACGCCACGGCGGTGCTCACCGTCGCCCATGTCCTGGGCCTTGACATCGACGCCGCCGCCAAGGCGCTCTCGAGCTTTGAGGGCGTCCGCCGTCGTTTCACCCACGTGGGCGATATCGATGGCATCACCGTGGTCGATGATTACGGCCATCACCCCACTGAGATCAAGGCGACGCTTGCTGCCGCTTCGTCGCTGGGCTACAAGCACGTCGACGTCGTATTCCAGCCGCACCGCTATTCGCGCCTGCAGGCCCTGTGCGACGACTTTGCCGATGCATTTGCCAATGCCGATAAACTGCTGCTGATCGATGTGTTCTCGGCTGGCGAGATGCCCATTCCGGGTGTCACCTCTAAGATGCTCGCCGATACCGTGCGCGCCAAGCATCCTGGCAAGGAGGTCGTGTACTGCTCCAGCCGTCTTGAGCTCAATCAGGAGCTCGAGCAGATGGTGGGCGAGGGCGACCTGCTGCTCACCATGGGTGCCGGTGACGTTACGACCGTCGGTCCCGAGTTCATCGAGTATCTGACTGCCAAGAAAGACGCTTAAGTCAAATGGGTCTGTTTAACGCCGTCATGGCGCTCTCGGGCATGATCGACACGGATGTGATCGAGGACGAGCGCCTTGCGCGTCATACGAGCTATCGTATCGGCGGCAAGGCCGACCTCTTCGTGACGTGCCATAGCTATCATGCCCTCCGCCGCGCCGTGGCGGTGCTCGATCGCGAGCAGGTGCCGTGGGTCATCATCGGCAAGGGCTCCAATCTGCTGGTTGCCGATGGTGGTTATCGCGGTGCCGTCATTTCGCTCGGACGTGAGTTTCAGCGCACGGTTGTTGCCGATGACGGCTGTACGCTGACGGTCGGTGCGGGCGTGATGTTTGCGCGCCTGGTCAACGATGCCCTGTCGCGTAGCCTCTCGGGCCTTGAGTTTGCCGTTGGCATCCCTGGTTCGGTCGGCGGTGCGATATCTATGAATGCCGGCACACGGACCGAGTGGATTGGCTCGCTGGTCGAGGATGTCGTAACGTTTGACCCGGCATCCGGTATCAAGCATTATGCGGGGTCCGAGATCACTTGGGGCTACCGCGAATGTAGCCTTCCCCGCAATGAGATTATCCTCGAGTGCGTGCTCAAGCTTAAACCGGCGCCCAAGGCCGACATTCGCGAGCGCATGGAGCGGTACCTGACGAGGCGCAAGCGTACACAGCCCATGGGTCGCGCATCCTGCGGGTCGGTCTTTCGCAACCCGCCCGATGCGAGTGTGGGCAAGCTTATCGAGGATTGTGGATTAAAGGGTTTTTCGATTGGCGGCGCGGAAGTATCGCCCGTTCACGCTAATTTTATCGTTAATAACGGAACTGCCTCGGCCGATGACGTTGCCGCGGTTATCAGACATGTGCACGGAAAGGTGAGGGAGGCGTATGGCATCGAGCTCAGACCGGAAGTTAAATTCCTCGGCTTCTAGAGCATCGAAACCCACCTTCCGCCGCGCCGGAGGGCGTTCCGGCGCGCCTGCCAAACCTCAACGCAATACCGTCGCGCACTCTAAGTCTGTCGGGCATGCTCGACAGGCCAGTCGTCCGGTCGTCGGCTCGCAGCTCGGTAATCGTCCGGCCGCAAAAAAGTCCTCGCGTCCCTCGGTGACGTCAAAGCCTGTTATGGGCGCCAAGCCTGCCCGTCCCATGGCAGCTCCTAAGCCCTCGACGGGAACTAAAGCGGCGCGTCCGGGTCGCATGCTAGGCACATCGAAACCGCGCTCGCTGATATCGGTGTCGGCTACCGCCGAGAAGCCTTCGGGTAAAAAAGGCGTCAACCCGTTGTCTTCACTTGGGGCGATGGCAAATAAAACATCAGACGCCGCTTCTGTCGTTGCAGGCAAAGGCAAAATCCTGGGCGGCGTTCTGGCCGTCTTGGCCGTGCTCGTCGTCGTTGCCATCGTGGTGATCAACTCTGGATTGTTTACCGCCACTGATATTCAGATTCAAGGCAGCGAGCATGTGACGAAGCACGATGCTGTCCAGCTGATCGATTTGCCCGAGGGAACGTCGCTTTTTAACGTCGATCCCGACCAGATTACCGAGGACCTCAAGCAGAACCCGTGGGTCTCGGGCGTGGATGTCCAGCGTCAGTTCCCGCATACGCTCATCATTACGCCGATGGAGCGCAAGGTCATTGCAATTGCCTATATCAGCTCCGATGACCTTGCCTGGGCCATCGGTGATGATGACACCTGGATCGCCCCGCTGTCGACGTCGGTCGAAGTGGACGACCAGGGCAACGTCATCACGACAGGGCAGGGCTCAAATACCCTGACCGGCATTGATGCCGCACTGGCGCTCGCTAAGCACTATGGCGCGGTGTTGCTGACTGATGTCTCGGCGGATGTCGCTCCGGTTTCCGGCCAGGCGGTGAGCTCCAAGGCCGTTAAGGCTGGCTTGGATTATGTGCGTGGTTTTTCGAGCGAGTTCTTGGGACAAGTCAAGGATATTTCCACGCCTTCGGTCGAAGCCATCTCGGCAAACCTCAATAACGGCATTGAGGTGTCGCTGGGCGATTCGGACGATATCGCCAAGAAAGAACGCGTAGTCACTAAGTTGCTTTCGCAGGTAGAGGGCGTAACGTATATCAACGTGCGCTCTCCGGGCAACTACACATTTAGGAACGCTCCGACCTCGTAGCGCTGGTTGATGCTTTGTTGAGGGGCCATGCCACGCCGTTTATCTGGTTTGTTTGGTTTTCACGGTCAATTATTTGACTGATACGTTCATAATGTGCAAACATAATACGGTTTACCTTTGCATTTACTTTCAACCTGAAGGTTAATGTGCGCAGGGGTCGACCCATGCTATGGCTATAACCTTTGTTCGGAGGACCGACATGCACGAGACAGAGATCAACAACTACCTTGCCGTCATTAAGGTGGTCGGCGTCGGCGGCGGCGGTACCAACGCGGTCAATCGAATGATCGAAGAGGGCATCCGCGGCGTCGAGTTTGTTGCCATCAACACCGATGCTCAGGCACTCGCGATCTCTGATGCCGATATCAAGGTGCACATCGGCACCGACCTTACCCGCGGCCTGGGCGCCGGCGCCAACCCCGAGGTTGGCCGCAAGGCTGCCGATGAGTCCCGCGACGACATTGCCGAGGCGCTCGCTGGCGCCGACATGGTGTTCATCACCTGCGGCGAGGGCGGTGGCACCGGTACCGGTGCTGCTCCCATCGTTGCCGATATCGCGATGAACGAGGTCGGCGCACTGACCGTCGCCGTCGTGACCAAGCCCTTCACCTTCGAGGGCCGCAAGCGCAAGAAGAGCGCCGAGGAGGGCATCAAGACCCTCTCCGATTGCGTCGACACCATGATCGTCATTCCTAACGATAAGCTGCTCGACATCGCCGAGAAGAAGACCACCATGCTCGAGGCCTTCGCGATTGCCGATGGCGTCCTTTCCCAGGGCACCCAGGGCATCACCGACCTCATCACCGTCCCCGGTATCATCAACCTGGACTTCGCCGATGTTAAGACCATCATGAAGCAGGCCGGTACCGCCATGATGGGTATTGGTACCTCTTCTGGGGATACCCGTGCCGTCGACGCTGCCCAGCAGGCCATCTCCAGCCCGCTGCTCGAGAGCTCCATCGATGGCGCCACGCGCGTGCTGCTCTCCATCGCCGGTTCCAAGGACCTGGGCATCCAGGAGATCAGCGACGCCGCCGACGTTGTCGCCAACGCCGTCGACCCCGAGGCCAACATCATCTTCGGTACCGTTGTCGACGAGTCCCTGGGCGATCAGGTGCGTATCACCGTCATCGCTACGGGCTTCTCCGACTCCAACGTCAACCGTCAGGACGAGCTCTTTGCTGCTCAGCAGTCTCAGAGCAAGGTCGCTGCCTCCGCTGAGCCGCAGCGCACCGCTCCTGCCGCCAGCCCGGCTCAGGCCGCTCCGACCCGCAACGTCGGTGGCACCGAGCTTCCTAACTTCGGCAACGATCAGTTCGAGCTTCCCGACTTCCTGAAGCGCGGTAGCTTCTAAGTCGTTCTTTGCATTGTTGTGCACAGGGGCGTGTCCGTATGGATGCGCCCTTTTTATTTCGACTTTGTAAACTAGAACCTCTAATCTCTTTACGTTCCCTTTACGATTGCCTCCAGTGCAGCAGGTATCCTTTTAAGGAAGTATGACAGCCGTATAAACGCGGGCTGTAGCGGCGATGCCGCGTACTTGTGTTATTAGGAGGCTTTGGTATGGCAGCACGTGCGGACAAAGTTTCGCGTGTCGACCATGATGGAGTTACGTTGGTGGAGGGCGCGACATCCTATGTTCGCTTTGCCTTCACCGAGCGCGTCGGTGGTGTTTCCGAAGATGCGTACTCCTCACTCAACTTGGGCTCGCATGTTGGCGATGATCCCTTTGCTGTTCAAGAAAATCGTCGTCGCGCGCTCGAGGCTATGGGCGCCGCCGAGTGCGAGCACAACCTGCTCGTTCCCAATCAGATCCATGGTGACCATATCGTTGCGGTGACCTCGAACGGCGCCGATGACCTTGAGGACGTTCGCGAGCAGATTGCCGAGGGCTGCGATGCCATCGTCTGTACGGCGCATAACGTGCCCGTGCTGCTCTGCTTCGCCGACTGCGTTCCCGTGGTGCTGGTGGCCCCCGGCGGATTTGCCGTGGTGCACTCCGGTTGGAAGGGCACGATTGCACGTATTTCCGCCAAGGCGTGCCAGGCGCTTTGCGATGCTGCCGGCTGCGATGCGAGCGACGTTTCCGCCTATATCGGTCCCCATATCTTGGGTGACGAATATGAGGTGTCCCAGGAACTCATGGATCGCTTTGCTGCCGAGTTCTCGTGCATCGATGCGAGCATCTCTCGCATGCTCGATCTTTCCGCTGCCATTTGCGAGGCACTGGTAGATGTCGGTGTCGACGCGGATAATATCGTGGATACCCAGCTTTCGACTGTGCGTCAGAACGACCGCTTTTATTCCTACCGTAACGAGAACGGCACCTGTGGGCGCCATGCTGCGATCGGCGTGATGCTATGAGAAAGATCGTATCGGTCCTGAGCGCCGCTGTGCTTACGCTTACGCTGTGCGCCTGTTCTTCGGGATCTTCTACTTCTTCCATTACCGTCGCCGGCTCGACCACCTGCCTACCCATTGCCGAGATTGCGGCCGAGGGCTTTAAGGAAGAGACCGGCATCGACGTACTTGTCTCCGGTCTGGGCTCCTCTGCGGGCATCGAGGCCGTCAGCAACGGCACGGCCGATATCGCCAGCTCATCTCGCGGCCTCAATGCCGACGAGCAGGATCTGGGCCTGACCCCGATTGTGATCGCGCACGACGGCATCGCGGTCATCGTGAACGACGATAACCCGGTCGATAACCTCTCGACCGGGCAGCTCCGCGATATTTACGCCGGCAAGATCACCAACTGGAAGGAAGTCGGCGGAGAGGACCTGAAGATCCAGGTCATCAACCGAGATGAGGCGTCCGGCACGCGTGAGGCATTTCGCACCATCGTGATGGACGGCACCCCGTTCGATCGTCGCTCGGCCGTTCTTTCGGGCACGGGTCAGGTGCGCGACGTGGTATCTCGTTCGCGCGGTGCCATTGGCTACATTTCGCTGGGCTTCGTCGATAGCCTCAACGCCAAGACCTCGGTCAAGGCCGCCTCGGTCAATCATGTTGAGGCGTCCGAGAAGACGGTCGCGAGCGGCGGCTATCCCATCTCGCGTGACCTGTACTTCTTTGTGAAGGGTGCGCCTTCGCAGCAGGCGCAGGATTACATCGACTACGTGACGTCCGAAAAGATGGACAAGCAGATTCGCGAGGCGGGCTTTATCCCCGTCACCAACGACGAGAAGGGGAGTGAGTAGCATGGAAGCACAGGAAAACTCCCAGACTGAGCAGAATGTTCAGGCGCCCAAGAAGCGCGAGCTGGCGCTCGTATCGCGCAGTACCTATATCAAGGAGAAGGCGCTGCAGTGGATCTTCTTTGCCTGCGCGTTCTTGGCGGTCGTTACCGTCATCCTGATTTTTGTCTTTACCACGTACTCGGCGCTGCCCGTCTTTACCGACATTGGCCTGGCGAACTTCTTCAGCTTTACGTGGGCGCCCTCCGAGGGCCACTACGGCATTATGTCGCTGCTGGCCGGCTCGGGTCTCGTGACTGTCGGTGCGCTCGCCATGGGTGTGCCGCTAGGTGTGGGTACGGCCGTGTATCTGGTCGAGATCGCCAGCAAGCGCGTGCGCAAACTCATCAGCCCCGCCGTCGACCTGCTGGCGGGCATTCCCTCCATCATCTACGGTTTCTTTGGCATGATTATCATCCGTCCGTTTATCGCGCAACTGACCGGCGGTCTTGGTTTTGGTGCGCTGACGGCGTGGTTCGTGCTTGCTATCATGATCGTCCCTACCATCACCACGCTCACCATCGATGCTCTCAATTCCATTCCCATGGGCATTCGCGAGGCATCGTATGCCATGGGCGCCACCAAGTGGCAGACCATCTATAAGGTCGTGCTACCTGCCGCCAAGCTGGGTATCGTGGATGCCATCGTGCTGGGTATGGGCCGTGCCATCGGTGAGACCATGGCCGTGCTCATGGTCGTGGGTAACGCTCCGGTTATTCCCGACAGCATTGCGAGCCCCATCTCGACGCTCACGAGCCAGATCGCGCTCGACATGAGCTATTCCTCGGGTCTGCACCGCTCGGCGCTGTTCGGCATGGGTGTGGTCCTGTTTATCATCTCCGCCGCGCTGGTGGGCATCGTCCGTCTGATTTCCAAGAAGAAGAGGGGGTAGGCTATGTCCGATTCCGTTGACACGACGGTCGATGCGACCTCGTCGCGCGAGCGCATCAAGCGTGCCCTTTCCCACGGCAAGAAGGGCCGCATCAACAAAGACCTGTCCAATAAGATCATGCTTGGCGTGTTCCGTGCCGCAGCATACATCACCACGCTGGTGCTGGTCGCTATCATCGCCTACGTGGTCATTAACGGTCTGCCGCATATCTCGTTCGACTTTATCTTCGGTTGGCCCCAGGGCGTCAACGCCGAGGGCGGCATTTGGCCCACGATCGTCTCGACCGTCTACGTGACGGCGCTCGCCATGCTTATCTGCACGCCGATCGCTGTGCTGGCAGCCGTCTATCTGGCCGAGTACGCCAAGCAGGGCAAGGTCGTCGAGCTCATACGCTACGCTGCTGACGCTTTGGCGTCGGTGCCCTCCATCGTTATGGGCCTGTTTGGCTACGCCTTGTTTGTCGAGGCCATGGGCCTGGGCCTTTCGATGGTCTCTGCCGCTCTGGCGCTGGCGCTTCTGATGCTGCCTATCGTCATGCGCACCACCGAAGAGGCCATTCGCGCCGTTCCGCGCTATATCCGTTGGGGCGCGTACGGCTTGGGCGCCACCAAGTGGCAGGTCGTCTCCAAGATCGTACTTCCTTCGGCCTTTGGTCGCATTGCCACCGGCATCGTCCTTGCCATCGGCCGCGCCATCGGCGAGACCGCCGTGGTGCTCTACACCATGGGCCAGGCCATCAATCTACCTATTTCGCCGCTCGATTCCGGCCGCCCCATGACGGTTCACCTGTACCTGCTTGCCAACGACGGCATCAACATGAACGCGGCCTACGGCACCGCGCTTTTGCTGATGGCGATTATTCTGGCCTTCAACCTGTTTGCGCGCTACCTGTCGCGCAAACGCCGCTAATTAAGGAGTCCCATGTCCGTCTATCAGTCCGCTCCCACGCCGGAGCAAGCAGCCATCACGGCCAAGGATTTCAACTTTTGGTACGGTGACTTTCATGCGCTGACGGGGCTCGACCTCAACATCGCAAAAAACGCCATCACCGCCTTCATTGGCCCTTCAGGCTGCGGCAAGTCAACGTTTTTGCGTTGCATCAACCGTATGAATGACCTTATCGAGGGTACCCGCGTCGAGGGTACCATGACGCTCGACGGCAATGATATCTATGCCGAGGGTGTCGACCCGGTCGACCTCCGTCGTCGCGTGGGCATGATCTTTCAGCAGCCCAACCCGTTTCCCAAATCCATCTACGAGAATGTCGCCTTTGGCCCTCGTCTGCAGGGCGTGACTAGCAAAAGCGACCTCGATGACATCGTGGAAGAATCGCTCAAGCGCGCCAACCTCTGGAAAGAGGTATCCAATCAGCTCAACAAGGATGGTTTGGCGCTCTCGGGCGGTCAGCAGCAGCGTCTGTGCATCGCCCGCGTGCTTGCGGTGCAACCCGATGTCCTTCTGATGGACGAGCCCTGCTCCGCCATCGACCCCACGTCCGTCTCTAAGGTCGAGGATCTGATGGCCGAGCTGGCGCCCGAGATGACGATTATCATCGTCACGCATTCTATGCAGCAGGCAGCTCGTATCAGCGACTACACCGCATTCTTCTTGCAGGAAGTTGCCGGCGAGCCCGCCACGCTCATCGAGTATGGTCAAACCGACGCGATCTTCACCAGCCCGGTGGACTCGCGTACGGAAGACTATATCACCGGCCGCTTTGGCTGATCGGTGCGACTAGTCCCAAGCCGATCGGACCTGGTCCGGTGCGTATTCACTGTGCGGGCGGCATGACCGCACCCAACTGATTGGAGTGAACCATGCGCAAACTGTTTTCCCGTCAGCTCATCGAGGCCCGTCACGAGATGCTGAGCATCTATGAGGCCGTCGATCTGGCCCTCCACGATGCCGTAAAGGCCTATGTGACCGACGACCGCAAGCTCGCCACCAAGACCAAGAAGCGCACGCTTTCGATTGACGCACGCTGCGCCAACCTGGAGGCCGTCTGCTACAACCTGATTGCCACGCAGTCACCGGTCGCCTCCGACTTCCGCCTGCTTCAGACGATCATCTATGTTGACTTTAACCTGCAGCGCATGACCGATAAGGTCCGTCAGATTTGCCGCGCCACGCGTCATATGATCAAGGCCGACATCTCGCTGCCCAAGGAGCTTGTCGGCACGGTCGAGGCCGAGGCTGAGGCCGTCTACCAGGTGCTGGGCTCTTCGCTTTCTGCGCTTGTCACCAATGACATGTCCATCATCTGCAACCTGGCCGTCGAGGACGAGCCAGTGCACGCTGCCTACGAGAAGTTCTTCCGCACCTTTAACCGTATGGACACGGGCGACTTTATGGACGACGACAGCAACTATGACGACCTGCGTCGCGCCATCATGGTTTCACGCTACCTCGATCGCATCGCTTCGATTTCCATCGATGCCGCTTGCCGTCTGACCTTCCTGTTGACTGGTCAGCGTATGAACGCCGGCGATATCGCCCGCACTGATGAGGATGAGCTCGAGAGCATGCGCGTTCCTTCGGGCGAGGGTGTTATCATGAGGCCCGCCGTCGATGCTCGCTATGTTGCCAAGGTGCCTGCTAACGAGGTTAGCGAGGGCCTGCGCTACCTGCTGGATCATCTTGAGGATGAAGACGATGGCGAGGACGACGAGGAGTAGGGTAGCTCCGCTCGTTGAGAGATTGTAAATACCTGAGGGAGCGCGGCCTTGCGGATGCGGGGCCGCGCTCTTGCGTTAGCATGGGACTACTTGTTGTGCTGTCTGCGGAGGCGATTTGCCATGGATAACTATTTAGACTTGATGCGCGCTCGCCGCGAGCAGATACTCGAGCGCTTTTATGCCGCGCTCGATCGCGCTGGGAGGCCCCACGATGCCGCGCGTTTGATTGCCGTGTCCAAGACCGTCGGCGTTGACGAGACCATCGCTGCCATTCGGGCGGGGTATCGCCATTTTGCCGAGAACCGCCCGCAAGAGCTCGTCCGCAAGCTTACGGGTCTGGCGGAGCATCCGGAGCTGCCCGAGGTGCGTTTCGATATGATCGGCAACCTGCAGACCAATAAGATCAATGCGGTGCTGGGCTCAGCCGAGCTAATCCATTCGGTGGGGTCGCTTCATCTGGCGCAGGCTATCTCGAGCCGTGCGACTCGTAAGATCGAAGCGGGCGAGCTGGTTGCTCCCCAGCAGGTGCTGATTGAGGTCAACGTGAGCGGCGAGGAGTCCAAGGGCGGTTTTTCGCCCGATGAGATTCGCGCCGCCGCGGGTGAGCTTGCAGAGCTTGAGGGAATTTGCGTACAGGGGCTTATGACTATGGCGCCCCGGGGGAATAAGGATGTGGCACGCCGCACCTTTGCGGGGCTTCGTGAGCTGAGGGATGAGCTGGAGGCAGCGCATCCCGATTTGAACCTGCCTGAGCTTTCCTGCGGCATGAGCGAGGACTTTGAGCCTGCCCTTGAGGAGGGCTCTACGCTCGTTCGCCTGGGCAGGGTAGTATTTAGCCCGGAGTTTGCAGTAAAATAGGGCTCTGAAGTGCGCACTGGTTTACAGAGCGCCTGCACTAAACCGTGAGAGGACACAACCATGGGCTTCCTTGACGAGATTAAAAATAAGATGCACCTGGGCGGCCAGCAGGGTTACGACCAGGGCTATAGCCAGGATGACGACTACGGCTACGATGACGGCTACGACGACGGCTATCAGGGCGGCGGCTACAGTGGTGCTTCGGGCGAGGGCTTCTATACCCAGGACGAGCCGAGCAACGGCCTGCTGGGCCAGACGCGCCGCGGTGAAGCTGAGTCGGTTGCCGTGTATACGCGCTCCGGTCAGCTGGTCGGCGATGACTCGCGTCATGCAACGACGTACAATCCGCCGTCGCGTTCTCAGGATACGGTCACCGGTGGCTATCGTCCCGGCGCCTACGACACGCCGTCGAGTTATGCCGAGAGCGCCCGTGCTCGCGCCGCGGCGCCTGCGCCCGCCCCTGCGCCGAGCGACGCCTCGGCCTATGCGAGCAACATCATCAACGCCACGCCGCAGCTGCCTGCCTATGTCCTGCGTCCCGAGAGCTATGATGACGTTGAGACCGTTGTCCGTCGTGTGCGTACCAAACAGCCCGTCGCGCTGATTTTTGTCGGCGTTCGCACCGAGGTCGCCAAGCGTGTCCTGGACTTTAGCTATGGCTTTGCCTGTGGCCTGGGCGCTACGGTCAAGGAGGTGGGCGACCGCGTGTTCATGGTGCTGCCCGCCGGCTGCGAGGTCAAGGATTCGGACCTCAAGAAGCTTCGTGCCGACGGCTACCTTAAGTAAACCCAAGACGAGGAGATTCTCATCAACATCTACACCATTGTCCAGCTGGTCAACACGCTGTTCAACTTCTACTCCACGCTCATCGTGGTCTATTGCTTTATGACGTGGATTCCCATGAAGCAGGGCGGCCTGCTGCAGGATATCGCTGCAGTGCTCGATAGCGTCTGCGGCCCGTGGCTCAACCTCTTTCGTCGGTTTATCCCGCCGATGGGCGGCGTTGATTTTTCGCCGGTCGTTGCGATTATTGCGTTGCAGTTGGTGCAGAGACTGGTTCTGCAGCTTCTTATAGGTATACTCGTATAGAACTGACTTAGTAACTTACGTCGGGCGTGTAGCGCCGAGGCGATGAAAAAGGAGACTTGTTATGGCTATTACCCCTGCAGACATCCAGGCTCAGACTTTCTCTGAGGCCAAGCGTGGCTACGATCCTGCCGAGGTCGACGTCTTCTTGGAGACGCTGTCTTCCGAGGTTGACGCTATGCTCGCTAAGATCGTCGACCTTAAGGGCCGTCTGACTGCTACTGAGCAGCAGCTTGCCGATGCACAGGCTCAGCTTGCCCAGGCTCAGGATACCGCCGCCCAGGCCGCCCCTGCCGCCCCCGTGGCCGCTCCCGCCCCTGACTTCTCCGCTCAGGAGCGCCAGATTTCCGCTGCCCTGATCGCTGCTCAGCAGACCGCTGAGACCATCGTCAACGATGCCAATGAGAACGCTGAGCGTATCCGCAACGAGGCTGACGCCAAGGCCCGCGAGGTTATCCGCCAGGCTCTGACCGAGAAGCAGGCCGAGCTCGAGGAAATCGACCGTCTGAAGGCTTCCCGCGAGGAGTTCAAGGCCGAGTACCTCAAGCTCATCCAGCACTTTATGGACGACGCCCAGAACTCCTTCCCGGCCGACCTCATGGCCTCCACGCCGGTTGGTTCTGCCGCTTCTCCTGCGGTGACTGTTCCCGCCGAGCCGCTGCCCGTCGCCGATCCGGTTGTCCCCGTGGCCGATCCCTTCGCCCCGATCGACAACTTCGCTGCCGACGACCTGGACTAACATTCGGTCTACAATTTAGTGCCTAGAAAGGACCCGCAGCTTGCGGGTCCTTTTTTATGACTGTGCAGGGTGTGCAGGGGTGCGCAACATAAAAAACCGAGCCCTGCACATAGTGGCGCAGAACTCGGTGAACGGGTGAGCGGTCAAGGGTAGGTTTGCGGCATGTCCCAAAAATCTACTTGAGGAGGAAGTCGGAGAGGGGAATGGTGCGGGCCTCTCGATGCTCGGGGTCGGTGATATGGTCGGCAGGATAGCCACAGACGAGCATGTGATAGGGATAGACACCCTCGGGCAGGTCGAACTGCTCACGGGCCACCTCAGGCTTAAAATGGCACACCCAGCACGTTCCCAGGCCCTGCTCGGTGGCCTCCATCATCATCTGATCACACACGATGGACGTATCGATTTCACTGGAATTCATCTGATCATACGGGCGCACCCAAGCATCATCGGTAACGCTGCAAATGAGGAAGACAAGCGGAGCCCCAAAGATAGACCCATCACGAGCAAACCGAGGCTGACAAGCAGCAGCCTTCTCCAACAGCTCGGGCGTATCCAGCACCATTACACGAGAAGGATGATTATTACAAGCAGAAGGAGCAATCCGTCCAGCTTCAACAACAGCATCCACCACCGACTGCTCCACAGCCCGATTCTCAAAAGAACGACAAGAATACCGACCACGAGCCAAATCCAAATAACCCATAACCAAGCCCTCCAAAGTCAACGAATCGATCCAAAGCAAAATAAAGGGTACCCAAAGCACCATCCAGCCAAACGCCCAACACAGCCCCAAAGTACCCATTCGGGCATAAAAGGCCGCATCAGCCAAAGCCCCATCGCATCCAAACTATCAGCCGAGGTTCCCAATGGTGGTACGCAAGGCGAAGGCCCAACACCTATTTACTTTCGAACGACTCTGCTACGCAGCCGGAGTGAGAAAGCAAATAGGTGCCGGGCCTTCGCCGGTGGGGCGGGTACCACTAATTAACCGCTTTCGAACGACTCTGCAAAGCAGCCGGAGTGAGAAAGCAAACCGTGGCCGGCCCTTCGCCGCCGGGACATGTACCCCCAATTAACTGTTCTTCATGACAATCGAATCCACGACATCGGCCACATTCTCACAGCAGTCGGCGCAGTACTCCAGGAAGGCATATACGTCACGCCAGGCGATGACCTCGAGCGGGTCCTTGCCGTTGACGTGCAGGTTGCGCATGGCGTTGATGTAGAGCTCGTCAGCCTCGGACTCGATGGTGTTGATCTGGATGACCAGTTCGCGCAGCGTTTTGGACTTGCGGTAGTTGGGCAGCTCGACCATCAGGTCCTTCATGGCGCGGCAAGCGTCGGTCACCTTGTGGGCGATGACGATGGCGTCGGGATGGATGCTCTGAATGTTGGTGAAGTAGACGCGCTGCACGACGCCCTCGATGCGGTCGAGCACGGTGTCGAGTGAGCAGCTCATCAGATTCAGATCCTCGCGCTCGAGCGGGGTGATAAAGGCGGTGAGCAGGGCGTCTTCAAGCTCGTGGTGCTTCTTGTCTGCCGCATGCTCAATGGCATGCATCTCCTCGAGCATATCGTGAATCTTCGCGGGATCGAAGTTCTCAAAAATCTGGGTAAGCAGCTCGGCGGCCTGGACGGCGAGGTCGGCGCAGGCGACGTAGTTGTCAAAGTAGAACGAATTGGGTTTCTTTGCCATGGGTGGGTCCTTTCGAGGCGAAGACGGGTAGGCGAAGTGTTGCGGTCCGGATGGACACTCGGTTTGACTAGAGGAACATCATGAACAGCTTGGCCATGAAAAAGCTGATGAGTCCGCAAGCGGGGAAGGTGAAGAACCAGGTGAACATCATGTCCTTGACGACGCCGAAGTTGATGGCTGAGAGGCGCTTGACGGCGCCGACGCCCATGATGGCGCAGGTTTTGATGTGCGTGGATGACACGGGGATGCCGGTAAGGGTGGCAAGTAGCAGGTTCGCGGCGCCCGCGAGGTCGGCAGAGAAACCCTGATACTTCTCGAGCTTAACCATGCTCTGGCCGACGGACTTGATGATGCGCTCGCCGCCCACGCTGGTGCCGATACCCATAGTGGCCGAGCACAGCAGCATAATCCAGATGGGGATGCCGGCATCGCCGACGCTCGTCTGGCCGTTGGCGAAGGCCACGCCTAAAAAGAGCACGCCGATGAACTTCTGTCCATCCTGCGCGCCGTGCATGAAGCTCATGGCCGCGGCACTCGCGATCTGAGCGTATTTAAAGAAGACGTTGGCACGTCGCCTGTTGGCGGCGGCAAAAAGAATCGAGACGAGCTTGCACAGGACCCAGCCCATGACAAAGCCCAGGCCGATGGAGAGCGCCAAGCCGTAGATGACCTTCATCCACTCGTGGACGTTGACGCTGCTCGCGCCGCCGAGGGCGATAGCGGCACCGGTCAGGCCGGCGATAAGGCTGTGGCTTTGCGAGGTGGGGATGCCAAAACGCGACGCTGTGGCGCCGTAGACGACGATGGAGAACAGCGCCGCGCACAGGCACGCGAGCGCCATGGTGCTATTTCCGCCAAAGTCGACGATATGTGAGATGGTGTTGGCGACGCTCGCGTTAAAGTGCGTCATGATGAGCACGCCGAGGAAGTTGAATGCGGCGCTCATGAGAATGGCAGCGCGGGCGGGCATGCAACGCGTAGTGACGCAGGTCGCGATGGCGTTGGGCGCGTCGGTCCATCCGTTGACGAAGATGGCGCCGAGCGCGAGAATCACGGTGACGGCAAGGACTGGGTTCGACACAAGTTGGCCGAGGAAGGTTGAGAACGTTACGTCCATATATGGGCTTTCTCGAAGTTTGCAGAAACGTTACAAAAACATGATAAATCGTATCACCTCCTGCGGGTTTCTTTACCGAGTTCTGATGGGAGAAGTGAATTTTTGGGTACTAAAATTGAATATTAGCCCTGTTGACCTCCGGTGTTCTTTTTGCTAACACGTCGTGCGGACGTGCGCATGCGGTCCGACACGCCAAAACCACAGCCTGTTCGCTTTACAATATGCAAACATGCGTTCGATAATAGGGGCATGGAATATCGACAGACAGATGGCAAAACTCGGCGCGTGCACAAGCAGTATGTGGACGTCGTGGCTCGCATCCTCGCGGGCGGACAAGTCGTGCCGGTCACCGTCTGCTGGGTTGACGGTCGCTGCTTTACGATTGACGAGATTGTCTCGACCACTGGGTTTGGCCTGACGGTTCACGGCATTCGTACGGCAACCTATAAGGTTCGTTTTGGCGGTCATGCGACCGAGTTGTATCTGGAGGACCAGGCGCGCGAACGGCCGGACGGCTTGCAGACCCACGTGATGCGTTGGTGGGTCTGGGCGTTTGACTGCACGCTCGAGGGTGGGCGCCGCAGGTAAAACGTGTGGCATTTGGGTACAATGGCAGAAATCTTGTCGCTTAAGGCGCTGCTGTCGCGGCGCTATCTGAAAGGACGAAAGCATGAATGATATCCAGGGCTATCAGAACGGCCCCATCGAGACCGGTGCAAGCCGTGCCAAGGAGATGTCGCCGCGTGCGTACAACCTTGTCATGTCCGCCCTGATCTTTTTGGGCTTTTGCGCCATGGGTGCCGGCGCCTACTTTACGAGCACCATGGCGTTTGCCCGCATGATGATGAGTGGCGCCGCTTTGCCGCTGGTCTTTGGCTCGTTTATTTTGACCATCGTCGGCATTGTCATGATGTCGGCTGCCGCGGGCAAGCAGTCTGTGGGCCTGTCGCTCACGGGTTACGTGATCTTTGCGAGCACCTTTGGCCTGACCGCGTCGTTTGGCCTTGCCAACTACGACCTGCCCACCATCAACACCGCCTTTATCGCCACCGCCGCCATTACCTTTGTCTTTGGCGCGCTGGGCGTGACCTTCCCCAAGTTCTTCCAGCGTGTGTATGGCATCGGATTTGGTATTCTGCTTGCCACCATTTTGGTTGAGATCGTGCTGATGTTTATGGGCGTTTCGCAAACCATCACCGACCTGATCGTGATTGTGGTGTTCGCCGGCTTTATTGGCTACGACACCTATGTGGCCACGACGGTGCCGCCCACGCTTCCCAATGCGGTGCTCATGGCGTCCAACCTGTTCGTGGATATCATCAATGTGTTCCTGCGCATCCTGAATATCCTTGGTCGTCGCGACTAGCGGCGAGTTGCAGCGGTGCTTGCCGCGCGCGTAAATCAATGCGAAAGGCGGTCCTTCGGGGCCGTCTTTTTTGTACGCGGCGGGGTATCATGGATGGGAAAAAGCCGATAACGGCAGCGACAGGAAAGGTGACCACTTATGGCAGACGTCGACAACAGGAACCGTAACCGCAGGACCGGCCGCGCAGGGCAGCCCAACCCCAAGCGCGAGGCCCGTGCCAAGGCCGCCGAGCGTCACGTGGCAACTGTGTCCGAGGCGTGTGCCAAGGATATCGAGCGCTCGCTTGCCGGCGTGCACGAATTCGACGGTATGCCTGCCGGTTTTGTCGCGGCGATGAAGGCCAAGGCCCAGGCGGCTGCGGCTGCCGAGGAGCAGGTTGCCGGGGTTGTGGAGGCTGACGCTGCCGAGGTCGAGGCCGCTGAGGTTGCGTCCGTCGAGACCGAGGTCACGGACGAGTTGGCGCCTGCCGAGGAACCCGCAGAGACCGAGCCCGCGCCTGCCGAGGAGCCCGCTCCGACCCTGCCCGAGGTCACCGTGCTTGATGCCTCCGCCACGCAGGCCATTCTGGATAACGGCCGCGGCTATGCGCAGTTCTGCGATATGGCCGTGCTTGCCTTTGCCTCGTTTACCAATCCGGGCGGAGGTTACATCCAGGGCTATCTGGGCCAGGAGGCCGCGCTCTGTGCCGATTCGTATCTGTACAATGTCCTCGATAAGCAGCGTAAGTGGTACGGCGAGAACCGTCGCCGCAACATCAACTGTGAGCTGTACCGCAACCGCGCGCTGGTGGTGCCCGCGGTGCGTTTTGACCGCAACCATGTGCATGCGTATGCCGACGTGATCGTTGCCGCCGCGCCCAACGTTAAGCGCGCCCGCCAGGAGTATCGCGTGAGCGACGATGCTCTGCTGGATGCCCTGCGCGACCGCATCCGCTTTGTACTCGCCATCTGCGACAAGTTGGGTCGCGAGAAGCTCGTGCTGGGCGCATGGGGCTGCGACAACAACGGCTTTGACGCCGAGGCCGTGGCTGAGCTCTTCCGCAAGGAGCTCGCATCGGGCGACTTCAAGGTCAAGCAGGTCTTCTTTGCTGTGCCCTCTACGCGCTGGGACGAGGACTTCGCCAAGTTCGAGCACGTGTTGGCAAACTTCCCCGAGCGCAACGAGGAGTCCTATGCCCAGGTTGCCGCCCGCGCTGCGGCCGCCCGTGCCGCCGAGCAGGCTCGGGCCGCTGCCGAGGACGATGAGGATGACGACGACTGGCGCAAATACTTGTAAACTGTGCGCGTGATGCGACATGCCGAGCCGACGTGGGCCGCTCCCGTCGGCTTTTTATTGAGTGGGGAGCTTACGATGAAAAACGTTCTATGCTTTGGCGACAGCAACACCTATGGTTACGATCCGGCTGGTATGCGCGACGGCACCGCGGTGCGCTATGCGCAGGATGTGCGCTGGTGCGGCGTGGCACAGCGTGACCTGGGCGAGGGCTGGCATGTGATCGAGGAGGGGCTCAACGGCCGCACGACGGTGCGCGACGATATGTGCCACCTGGACACTAACCTCAACGGCATTCGCGCGCTTCCGATGCTGCTCGAGGCCCATAAGCCGCTGGACGCCATTGTGATCATGCTGGGCACCAACGACTGCAAGACGGTCTTTAACGTGACGGCTTCCGATATAGCCCGTGGCGCCATGGCGCTGATTCGCGCCGTCCGCGCGTTTTCGTGGACCGACGCTGCGCCTTGTCCGCGCATTCTGCTGATGGCTCCCATCAAGATCAAGCCGCAAATCGCCGATGTGTATATGACCGATTTTGACGAGCATTCCGTCGAGGCCTCGGAGCATTTTGCCGAGTACTACGCGCACGTAGCCGAGCAGCTTGGCTGCGACTTTTTGAATGCCGCCGACTTTGCCGAGCCGGGCGATATCGACTATCTGCATATGATGCCCGAAAGCCACGAGAGCTTGGGACATGCCGTGGCAGCCAAGCTCCAAGAGATGCTCGGTGAGTAGCGCAGCCCCAAACCACCACAAAGGGGACAGGCACTTTTGTGGTGGTTTTGCCCGGGTAAACGAGCGGCTTGGCTGCCATATGGGCATGGATGAGCTCATTGACCTGTTTGCCGAGGGGGATGAGCTTGTCTTAAATACCGCTTTTGAGGAGCTGGAGCTCGCCTATGACGTGGCGAACGGTGCGACCTTTGACGGCATCGTGTTCCGCTCCTGCGTATTCGATGGCGTCGACTGGAGTGGTTCGACGTTTCGTGACGTCGTATTTCGCGGTTGTCGCTTTATCCGCTGCAATATGGAAGGCTGCTGGCTCAACCGATGCGACTTTGTTGATTGCTCGGCGCCGGGGCTCAACTTGGTCAAGGCGCGCCTGTCGAACGTTTCGTTTGCATCATGCGACCTGAGCTACGCGAACCTTTCGGAGGGACGCATTGGCCCCATCACGGCGTGCGATGTGCGCCTGACCGAGGCGGCGCTCCAGGGGGCCAAGTTGGGGCAGCTGCGCCTGGATAGCTGCGACCTGACGCGAGTTGATGTGTTCAAGACACCGCTATGTGGTGTTGATGTATCGCGCTGCACGTTTGAGGCTCCCGTTGTTTCGGGCGACTACCGTGAGTTGCGAGGCCTGACAGTCAATGCCGAACAGGCGCTCGCGCTTTCGGGCTTGCTCGGCATCCAACTCGCAGACGATTAAGTGGTAAAAGAAAAACCACCACAAAGGTGCCTGTCCCCTTTGTGGTGGTTTTGCTGCAGGGCTAGTAATTCCACATGTGGTTGACGGGGCCGGAACCTTTGCCCATGTCAAAGCCGGCGGCGAGGGCGCCCGTTAGGTAGGCCTTGCCGGCGTTGACGGCGTCGGCAAGATCCATGCCCTGGGCCAGCGCGCAGGCGATAGCGGACGAGAGCGTGCAGCCGGTGCCATGCGTGTTGCCGGTCTCGATGCGCTTGTGACGGAACCATGTGGTGAGCGGATCGCCCAGGTGGTTGCCCTCGTCATCGAGCGGCGCGGGCTCCGCCAGCACGTCGTTGGCCTCGTTGACAAGATGTCCGCCTTTAACCAAAGACGCGCATCCAAAGCGGCGGGTGAGGAGCATGGCGGCATTTTGCTGCGTGCGCTCGGAATCGACCTCGTAGTCGAGCAGTGCCATGGCCTCGGGGATATTGGGTGTGATGACGGTCGCCAACGGGAACAGGCGACGCGTGAGCGCCTCGGCCGCGTCCTCGGCAATGAGTCGAGCGCCCGAGGTGGCTACCATGACGGGGTCCACGACCACGTTCGTTGCGTTCCAGGCGCTCAAGCGGTCGGCGATGACTTCGATAATCTCGACAGAAGAAACCATGCCGATCTTGACGGCGCTCGGGCGGATGTCGTCAAAGACGGCGTCGATCTGCGCGGCGACGATATCTGGCGAGATATTCTGCACGGCGGTGATGCCCAGGGTGTTTTGCGCCGTGATGGCGGTTATGGCCGTCTCGGCATACAGACGGTGCGCCGTAATGGTCTTGATGTCGGCCTGAATGCCGGCGCCACCGCTGGAATCGGATCCTGCGATGGACAGGACGGCAGGTACCTTGCTGCGATCCATGTTCGCTCCCTTGTTCGGTCGGAATCAAATGGGTCTTTAAGCTAGCATTATAAAGATGCCCGGGCCGACTCTATGTCGAACCCGGGCGGGCGGTGCAATCTTTACGCAAATGCAAGAAAATGTTCACACGTCAACAACGGTCGACGTCGCGGTGCTTCCAAAAGCAATCGTGGCGACGAGTTAGTCCTCCATGCCGAGGTCGATCGTCGTGCCTTCGAACACCTTGTTGACAGTGCGAACGGCGCACATCTTGCCGCACATGGTGCAGGTGCCCTCGGTGGCGGCGGGGGATTCCTCGTAGCGCTTCTTGCCGGTGACCGGGTCGAGGGCGCACTTCCACATGGCGTCCCAGTCGAGCTTGCGGCGTGCCTGACCCATCCTGTCGTCCATGTCACGGGCGTGCGGTACCTTCTTGGCGATGTCGGCGGCGTGTGCGGCAATCTTGGTGGCCATGAGGCCATCGAGCACATCCTGAGCGTTGGGCAGGCACAGGTGCTCGGCCGGCGTCACGTAGCACAAAAAGTCGGCACCCGAGCTCGCGGAGATGGCGCCACCAATGGCGGCGGTGATGTGGTCGTAGCCCACGCCGATATCGGTCACCAGCGGCCCCAGCACATAGAACGGGGCGTTGTGGCACAGGCGCTTCTGCAGCTTCATGTTGGCGGCGATCTCGTCGAGCGCCATGTGACCCGGACCCTCGACCATGACCTGGACGCCGGCGGCCCAGGCGCGCTTGCACAGCTTGCCCAGCTCGATCATCTCGGCGGTCTCGGTTGCGTCGTTGGAGTCGTAGAGGCAGCCCGGGCGGCAGGAGTCGCCGAGCGAAATCGTCACGTCGTACTCGTGGCAGATCTCGAGCACCTCGTCGTAGAACTCGTAGAAGGGGTTCTCGTTACCGGTGACCTCCATCCAACCAAACAGCAGCGAGCCGCCGCGGCTGACGATGTTCATGAGGCGGCCAGTCTCCTTAAAGGTCTTGATGACCGACTTGTTGATGCCGCAGTGGATGGTCATAAAGTCCACGCCGTCCTCGGCATGCGCGCGCACGACCTCGAGCAGATCGTCCTTGGTCAGCTTGACCAGCGGCTTTTCCATGTAGCCGATGGCATCGTACATGGGGACGGTGCCCACCATGAGCGGTGTCTCGTCGATGAGCTGCTGGCGGAACTGGCGCGTCTTGCCCGAGTTGGAGAGGTCCATGATGGCGTCGGCGCCAAAGTCCTCGGCGATCTTGACCTTCTTCCACTCCTCGGCGGCATCGGCCTTATCGCCCGAGATGCCCAGGTTGACGTTGACCTTGGTGGACAGGCCCTCACCGACGCCAAAGGCGCGCATGCCTTTTTTGATATGCACGATGTTGGCGGGGATGGCGATGCGGCCGTCGGCCACGCGCTCGCGGATGTACTCGGGGTCGCGATGCTCGCGCTCGGCAACCTCCTTCATCTGCGGCGTGATCTGCCCGGCGCGGGCGAAGTCGATTTGCGTGACGAGCTTGGGCTCGGTCTGTGTGCTCATTGGCACGGCTCCCTTCGTTGGCATTACCCATATCAGGTTTGCGGGTCAGGGCGGGCGCGCCCAATCTCAGCCTGCCGTCTTGTCCTGCAAGCCCCCCGTTATGTCATGGGCTCAAGTATAGCCTGAATGGGTACGATTGGGCCAACGAGCGTGCTTGCGGGGAGGCGAACATGGAAGACAAGCATCTATATCGAGAGACGCAATGGGATGTATCGGCCGAGGAAAGCCGTGCGCACCATGGCCTTGTCGCGATTGGTTTTGCGGTGCTTGCCGTGCTGGTGATTGCCTTTTGTATCTGGACGTTTGGTGGTCGCGGCGGCGCTGCATGGGAGTTCGAGGCTGATGATAGCCTACCGATTATGACGGTGAGGAGTACTGGCGGTAATGCCAATACGCTCGCCGTTCCGGGCGATTATTGGTACCCGCGCGATGAGTTTGTGCAGTTGCAGCTGAGTGGTGGATCCATTCCAGGTGAAGAAATCGAACGCGTGACGTTTGATGCGGCGCTCAAAACGCTGACGGTGAAGCTCAAAAATCAAGGAGACGTTCCCACGACGATGGATATCGCGCTGGCGGAATGGCGCCTGGAGCCCCCGTCGGGCGCCAAAGTGTCCGAGGTGGAGCACGTCAAGATTACCTATCAGGACGGCTTGACAAATGAAATTGCCAAAGCCGACGGCTTGGCGGAATAGACGCCGTGCCTAGGTAGCACATTCAAAGTAGCGGTGGTCCTACAAGGCCTGTTCGTTCAGGAAGACCAAAGTGTTTTTATTTGAAAGCTCGGGAAAGTGACGATAACCAACGTCGAACGCGGTGAGCCCGCTTACATCCTCGAGCTTGTTTTCTGCCATCCACCGCACCATGGAGCCGCGCGCCTTTTTGCTGGCGGTCGACCGTTGGATGGGCTTCCCGTTGTGGATACCCTCGCCAAAGAGGCATGTGACGGCCGTGGCGTCGCCCGCGAGGTGGGGCAGAACGGCTTTGGCATACTCTACGCTGGCGAGGTTGACGATCGTGGTGTTTGAGTCCGCCGGGGCGATAGCCCGCGCGAGCTTGTCGCTCCAAAACGCGTAGAGGTCTCGGGCATCGTCAACGGCGAGCTTCGCGCCCATCTCCAGCCGATACGGTTCGACGGCATGAAAGGGACGAACGCATCCGTAAAGGCCCGAGAGGATCCACAAATGGTCTTGCAACCATGCGAGCTGCGCGGAATCCATCACCTCGGGCGCCATACTCTGGTATTGAATGCCGTGATAGGACATGACGGCAGGGGAGAGGTGACGGGCGAGTTCGGGATTGTCGAGATCGCCGTTTTTCAGGATGGGCCCGAACTCATGCAGGGTGTTGAGGCAAGGCCCCAGCAGTTTGTCACTCACGTTCCATAGCGCTTGCAGGCCGCCGCTGCCTTCATTTCGTTCGATATCTAGCAGTGCGCAGTGGAGGCGAGCCGTCTCGTGCGCAAAAGGTGGAATGCCCAGGACTTCAAAAGCATCTTGGGCCGCGCGCATCTGCTTGGCGGGCGAAATGATGATCTGCAGCATGGACTCTCCTCTGCCAAAAAGGAAGTTGCGGTGGAATACAGTCTGTTTGGGCCGTTTATGGGCCAGTTTAGTCCGTATTTCACCGCAACTGATGAAGGGCTGGTTAGGCGCGCTCGATGAAGGCCTTGTAGCCGCGATAGGCCTCGTAGATATCGGCCTTGTTGGCGACCTCCCACAGGGCGTGCATGGACAGGACGGCAACGCCGGAGTCGATGACGTTCATGCCATACTCGGCCATGATGTAGGCGATGGTGCCGCCGCCGCCCGCGTTGACGCGGCCGAGCTCGCAGGTCTGGAAGTCCACGCCGGCCTCGTCCATGATGTCGCGGATGAGGGCCACATACTCGGCGTCGGCATCGTTGGAGCCGCCCTTGCCGCGGCTGCCCGTGTACTTGTTAAAGCACAGGCCGCGACCCATAAAAGCTGCATTCTTAGTCTCGAACTTACCGGCATAGCCCGGGTCAAAGCCGGCGGACACGTCAGAGGAGAGCATGCGGCTGCGGGCGAGTGCGCGGCGCAGGGCCAGCGGGCTGCTCTCGCCGGCGAGCGTCATGATCTCGGCGACGGTGTTCTCGAAGAAGCGGCTCGTCATGCCGGTGGCGCCCACGGAGCCGATCTCCTCCTTGTCGACGATGAGCGTGATGCTCGTGCGCTCGACGTCTGCCACGTTGATCTGGGCGAGCATGGAGGGGTAGGCGCAGACGCGGTCATCGTGGCCATAGCCCAAGATCATGGAGCGGTCGAGGCCCATGTCGCGGGCGGGGCCGGCGGGCACGACTTCGATCTCGGCGGAGAGGAAGTCCTCTTCCTCGACGTCGTACTGTTCCTTGAGGATATCCAGGAACATCTGCTTGACGGGCTCCTTGGGGGCGTCCTTGTCGTCCTCGTCAAACTTGACGGGGCGGCCGCCCACGATCACGTCGAGGATCTCGGCGTCGACGGCGTCCTTGGCGGGCTTGGACATCTGCTCGCTCGAGAGGTGGATCAGCAGGTCGGAGATGGTAAAGACCGGGTCGTCTGCCTTGTCGCCGATGTTGATGTCGACGGTGGTGCCGTCCTTTTTGCAGATGACGCCCACAAGCGCGAGCGGGGAAGCGACCCAGTGGTAGCTCTTGACGCCGCCATAGTAGTGCGTGTCGAGGTAGGCCATGTCGCCGGCCTCGAAGGCGGGGTTCTGCTTGAGGTCCAGGCGCGGCGAGTCCACGTGGGCGCCCAGGATGTTAAAGCCCTGCTCGAGCGGGGCGGTGCCAAGGTTGACGAGCATAAGGTCCTTGCCGTGGTTGGCGGCGTACACCTTGTCGCCTGCCTTGAGCTCGCGGCCCTCGGCGATCACGGTCTCCAGGTTGACGTAGCCCGCCTCCTCGGCCATCTTGATGCCGGTCTTGACGCACAGGCGCTCGGTCTTGTTCTCACTCAAAAACTTCTTATAGCCGCGGCAAAGCTCCTCGAGCTCCTCGATTTGCTGTGGCGTGTACTTTTTCCATGCGCAGGGACGCTCCATGACGCAGGCTCCTTTCGGATCGATCGTGCTGGTTAATGTACCGTGAGCCATCGTATCATGCGCGGGCGCGCGGTGGCGGGGGAGCTTGATGTGCGGTGGCCGCGAGGCGGGGAGCGTGTAAACTGGTGGGAGCAAATCGTGCCCAGCCCAAAGCGAGGTATTCAATATGTCTGACAAGCGCCGCACCTTTGCCGTTATCGACGGCAACTCGCTCATGCACCGCGCCTTCCACGCCGTGCCGCCCACCATGAACGCGCCGGACGGTCGCCCCACCAACGCGATCTTTGGCTTTCTGAACATGTTTCTCAAGATGATCGACGCCTTTAACCCCGACGGTGTGGTCGTGGCGTTTGATAAGGGCAAGCCGCGCGTGCGCATGGAGATGCTGCCGCAGTATAAGGCGCAGCGCCCGCCCATGGACCCCGACCTGCACGCGCAGTTCCCCATGATTAAGGAGCTGCTCGCTGCGCTCAACGTGCCGATTTTGCAGTCCGAGGGCTGGGAAGGCGACGATATCCTGGGCACCATGGCGCGCCTGGGCGAGGAAGCCGGCTGCGACATGCTGCTGGTGACCGGCGACCGCGACATGTATCAGCTCGTGACCGAGCACGTCAACGTGGTCTCGACCCGCAAAGGCCTGTCCGACGTGGCGATTATGACGCCCGAGAGCGTGGACGACCTGTATCACGGCATTACACCGGCGCTCGTGCCCGATTTTTACGGCCTGAAGGGCGATACTTCCGACAACATTCCCGGCGTGCCGGGCATCGGCCCCAAAAAGGCGAGCGCGCTCATCGCGCAGTACGGCAGCTTGGACGAGGTCATCGCACATGCCGACGAGGTCAAGGGCAAGATGGGCGAGAACCTGCGCGCGCATATCGACGACGCGCTGCTGAGCCGCAAGGTCGCAACCATTCGTACCGACGCGCCTGTCGAGCTCGACTTTGATGCGACGTCCTTCCCGGCGTTTTCTGCCGACGAGGTGTCCGCTGCGCTGGGCACGCTCGGCATTACGGCCATGCAGAACCGTTTTTTGGCGCTGATTGGCGGCGAGGGCGGGGCTGCGGCCGCTGCTAGAACGTTTGAGATGCCCACGATTGAGCGCACCGCTGCCGGCGATGCCGAGGCGCTTGCTGACGTGGCGTCCGAGGTTTCGCGTGCGATCGAGGCGGGCGAGTGGGTCGCCACCGTGGTGGACGATGACAAGGAAGAGGGCGCGCTCTTTGGACTGACGCGCACGCTGTGGTTGGCGACGTCCAAGGGCCTCTTCGCGCTCGAGGAGGGCGACAGCTGCGCGGCGGCTGAGGTTGAGGGCTTCAACTTCGTCCACGGCGTGATTGCTGGCGTGCTCGCGCGTCTGTTTATGGAGGGTCGCGTGGCGAGCCCGGATATGAAGGTGCTGTTGCACGAGCTTTCGCCCATCGATTCTTCTGAGCCCGAGCTCATGGATCCGCTGGCAGTCGATTCTACGCGCATCTTCGATACCGTGGTTGCCGCCTACCTGCTGGATTCCGACCGCTCCGAGTTCGATGAGGCATATCTTGCCGATACGTATCTGCAGATGGCGCTGCCTGCGGCGCGCGGCGCAGAGGGTGCCGGCGAGGACGCTCCGGCACCTGCCGCCCGTACTGCGGCTCTGACGCTGGCGCTCGTGGCGCCGTTGCGCGAGTGCATGGCCCGCGAGAACGCCGCCAACGTGTTCGATGGCATCGAGATGCCGCTCGTTCCGGTACTTGCCAAGATGGAGCGCGCGGGCATGCTCGTGGACCCCGAGCGCCTGCACAGTCTGTCCGAGGGTCTGGCGACCCAGATTGCCGAGGTCGAGCGCAGCATTCGCGACCTGGCGGGTGATGAGACGTTTAACATCGGTAGTCCCATGCAGCTGTCGCACGTGCTCTTTGATGTGATGGGGCTTCCGACCAAGGGCCTCAAGAAGACTAAGCGCGGCTATTATTCGACCAATGCCAAGGTGTTGAGCGATCTTGCCCGCGACCACGAGATCGTGCGCCTGATTTTGGACTGGCGTGAGAAGTCCAAGATCAAGTCAACCTATCTGGACACGCTGGGCCCGCTGCGCCGTGGTGACGGTCGTGTGCACACCACGTACAACCAGACCATCACGGCAACGGGGCGTCTGTCCTCGAGCGACCCGAACCTGCAGAACATCCCGACGCGCTCGGAGCTGGGCCGCACCGTCAAAACGGCGTTTTCGGCAGGCGAGGGAAGCGTCTTTTTGGCGGTGGACTACTCGCAGATCGAGCTGCGTCTGCTGGCGCATCTTTCGGGTGACGAGCACCTGGTGCGCGCCTTTAACGAGGGCGAGGACTTCCATGCCGAGACAGCCGCGCGCGTGTTTGGCGTACCGGTGTCCGAGGTAACGCCCGATTTGCGCAGCCGCGCCAAGGCCGTGAACTTTGGCATCGTGTACGGCCAGCAGGCCTACGGCCTGTCGCAGTCGCTGCATATCTCGATGGCCGAGGCACGTGACATGATCGACCGCTACTACGAGGCATACCCGGGCGTGCGCACGTTCCTCGACAACGTGGTGGCACGTGCCAAGCAGACGGGCTACGCCGAGACCATGTACGGCCGCCGTCGCCATATTCCGGAGCTCAAGGCCAAAAATCCGCAGCTCCGCGGTTTTGGCGAGCGCACGGCCATGAACCACCCCATGCAGGGAACCGCGGCCGACATCATCAAGATCGCGATGGCCCGCGTAAGCCGCCGCCTGGAAGAAGAGGGCTTTGCCGCCCACATGATTCTGCAGGTACACGACGAACTGGACTTTGAGTGCCCCGTCGACGAAGTCGAGCGCCTCACCGCCATGGTCCGCGACGTCATGGAGCATGTGGTGGAGCTCCGCGTACCGTTAATCGCCGAAGCCAGCACCGGCATAACCTGGGCCGACGCCAAATAGGAAAGCGCTCCGTAAGGCAAGCTCGCCCAAGACGCAAGCCCCCACATACTTAAGATTTGGGACAAACACTACTGATTAATTTGTCCCACAGTAACCAAAACAGAGGGGAGCCCCTCCCAACAAGGAGCTCCCCTCTGCTCAAATCATTTCAGCTAAGTATCTAGACACTCAAGACGCCATCTTGGCGGCAGGAAAGTAAACCTAGGGCCTGGCCGGGCGGCACGGGATAACTTTTCGTAGATTCCGCACGCAAAGAAAGCCACTTAATGTGGCTTTCGTCTTGCGCAGGACCTGACCGAGCGAAAAGTTATCCCGTGCCGCCCGGTCAGGCCCGATGGGACGGCTACCGAGCCGCCAAGATGGCATCGATGAGCGTCAGTACGCCCCCGTCGTTGTTGCTCGGAATGCGCCACTTAGCATGCGCGTTCATATGCTCCTCGGCGTTGTCCACGATAAAGCTGTGACCGACGCGCTCAAGCATGGGGATGTCGTTGTACGTATCGCCCACGGCGGCGGCATCGGCGATATCGATGCCGAGTTGCTCGCACAGGTGCGCGACGCCCGAACCCTTGTCGACGCCCAGGTTCATAAAGTCGATCCACTCGCGGCCGGCATTGGTGACATAGAGCTGATCCGAGAACGCGGGGTTGTAGTCCTCGCGAAATGCGGGCTCGGCATCGTAGGCGGGGAAGAAGATCGAGATCTTGTTGGAGTCGACGTCGAGGCCCTCAAAGGTATCGACGTAGTTGATCGTGTTGTAGTAAACGCTGAGCTCGTCGTGGTATTGATGGTCGCGAGCAAGCACGTAAAACTCGTCGAAGCAGCACAGGACGGGGACAGCGTGCGGATCCTCCGAGGCGCGGCTCAAGACCTGCTGATACAGCGCCACATCGATAGTGCTCTTATAGATATAGTTGCCGCGGTAGATCACGCAGGCTCCGTTATCGGGGCAGAAAGCAAGGCGGTTTTTGATGCCCTCGAACATCTCCTCGAGCTTGGGGGCGGGACGTCCGCTGGCGGGGCAGAACACGATGCCAGCCTCGGCGAGCTTTTCCAGGCGCTCATCGAGGCCCTGGGGCAGTACGCGCTCGTCGGTCAGCAATGTCTTGTCCATATCGACGGCAAGGATCTTGATGTTGCCGATAGCGGCGTCCGATTCGTAAGTTTGCATAAAAGCGCCTTTCCGTTTCTAAATTGTTTCGGGCGGAATAACCCTCCGGTTGGTAATCGAGCGTATTTTCGCAGGAACGAAGCCTGTTTGCATCACGATTCACAAAGTAATGAAAAAACTTTTCAGAAATTTGAATTTGTCGCTTGTACTGCGGGCACTTTAGCGTAATATAGCGACCATCGAAAACGGAGACGGAAAAACAACCGCTTACCGAGGAAAAGGTACCGTTTGCGATATTTGAATTGCGCCCGGCGATATGTGAAAGGAGAGGCAGATGCAGTTCGTAAAGATTATCACCACTGCAGACAATGCCATCCGACGCCAGCGCGCAATTTCCCGACGACGATAACAATCGTCTCTGTCCGCATGGGGCGAATTGCCTCAACAGAGTCATTTTGAGGTCGTTGGGTTTTAGCACGACATTGCTGCATGTTTCTAGGGCATGTATGTGCTGATTTTGCTTTTTAACCTGATATTGCACGGTATTTGACCTTGAAATGACTTGCAACTGACCGATGTTCTAACTAGCTACCAAGGGCGAAAGGAAACAGCCATGAGCAAGGAAAAAGTCGTTCTCGCATATTCCGGTGGCCTTGATACATCCGTATGTGTCAAGTGGCTCCAAGACGAGAAGAATCTCGATGTCGTTTGCGTCTGCGGCAACGTGGGCCAGGAGGAGACCGGCCTGGACGCCAAGAAGCAGAAGGCACTCGACCTGGGCGTTCTCGATTGCCAGGTGCTCGACCTGCGCGACGAATTCTCCGATGAGTTCCTGACTAAGGCCATCGCCGCCAACTCCATGTATGAGAACAAGTACCCGCTGCTCTCCGCCCTGTCTCGTCCGCTGCTCGCCAAGAAGCTCGTCGAGGTCGCTCACGAGTTTGGTGCGACCTACGTTGCCCATGGCTGCACCGGCAAGGGTAACGACCAGGTTCGTTTTGAGGCTGCCGTCAAGGCCCTCGATCCCGTGCTTAAGGTTATCGCTCCGGTTCGTGAGTGGGATCTGAAGTGCCGCCCCGACGAGGTCGCCTATGCCCACGCCCACAACGTGCCGGTTCCCGAGGGTGCCAACGACAACCCCTATTCCATCGACGACAACCTGTGGGGTCGCGCCATTGAGTGCGGCCATCTGGAGGATCCCTGGAACGAGCCGCTCGACGACGCTTGGGTTATGACCAAGAATCCCGAGGACACGCCCGACATCCCGACCTACACCGAGATTGAGTTTGAGGCCGGCAAGCCCGTCGCCGTCGACGGCAAGAAGATGAAGCTCTCCGAGATCGTCATCGCCCTCAACAAGATTTCGGGCGACAACGGCTTTGGCCGTCTCGACCTGGTCGAGGACCGTCTGGTGGGCCTCAAGAGCCGCGAGTGCTACGAGGTTCCCGGCGCCCTGACGCTTATCACCGCCCATAAGGCGCTCGAGGACATTTGCGTTGAGGGCGATCTGCTCAAGACCAAGATCAAGCTCGAGCAGGATTGGGCTACCGCCGTGTACAACGGCCAGTGGTATAGCCCGCTCAAAAACGCGCTCGACGCCTTTATGGCCGACACCCAGAAGTTCGTGACCGGCACCGTCCGTCTGAAGTTCTTTAAGGGCAACTGCCACGTTGTCGGCCGCAAGAGCCCCTTCAGCCTCTACGACTACGGTCTGGCTACCTACGACCGCGACACCACGTTTGACGAGAAGGCCAGCGCCGGCTTTATCGAGATCGATACGCTGTCGCTCAAGACGTGGGCAAAGGTCCAGGGCCCCAGCTCTGCTGCCGCCCAGGCCTAGCGCCTCCTTCCCTCGGTATCCGCGCGGCCCATCCGCGTGATACATAACGGGCGCACGGGGTCCCTACCTTTCGTTATGCTTGCTGACACTTCTTAACATCGGTGGCCCCTACGTTCCGCCCGCATATATGATGCCGCGTCTGCGGCTGAGTCCGAGCCCCGCCGGGGTTGTCCGGCGGGGCTCCTTCTATCAATTTGGCGGCTCTGCGCCTATATATATGAGGAGTATCCATTATGTTCAATGCTATCGCGCATGCTTTACTTGCCCTCGCGCCCGAGTTCGATGCTGCAAGGGTCGAGGACGTCCCTATGAGCCTGAAGGCCTGGATCGATGGTTCGCAGGGCAACATCCGGAGGGAGACGTTGGGCGCCAAGTGCATGGCGCGTCACTTCTTTGCAAATTAGCTACATGGCTCCGCACACGGTGGGGGATGTGCAAAACTAGCGGTTGATAAATCGCTTTAGGGACAGGGTGCCTTGCTTTGGGCGCTTGTTTAGGTATTTGATGAAAGGAGACGGTTCCATGGCTCTTTGGGGCGGTCGTTTTGAGGCGGGCGTGGCCGAGGTCACGCAGGAGTTTGGCGCGTCGCTGCCGGTCGACAAACATCTTTATAAGCAGGATATCGCCGGCTCTAAGGCACATGCCAAGATGCTGGCCGCCCAGGGCATCATCAGTGCCGAGGACGAGCAGGCGATCTCCGAGGGCCTGATCGGAATTGAGCAGGATATCGATGCGGGCAACTTTACCTTCGACATCAACGACGAGGACATTCATATGTCCATCGAGAGCGAGCTGACGCGTCGCATCGGCGAGGCGGGCAAGCGCTTGCATACCGGACGTTCGCGCAACGACCAGGTTGCGACCGATACGCGCCTGGGCGTCAAGGCGCTCGCCAAGGAGCTCATGGAGGCCAATCTTTCGTTTCGCCATGTGCTGGTGGATGCCGCTAAGAAGTACGACAAAGTGATTCTACCTGGCTATACGCACATGCAGCATGCTCAGCCCGTGCTGCTGTCGCATCATTTGCTGGCGTATTCCTGGATGTTCGCGCGCGACTTTACGCGCCTGAAGGCCGCCTTTGATGCCGCCGACAACTGCCCGCTGGGTGCTGCCGCGCTTGCCGGCACGAGCTATCCGCTCGATCGCCAGATGACGGCTGCCGAACTTGGCTTTGCGGGTGTGATCCCTAACTCGCTCGACGCTGTTTCCGATCGCGATTTCCTGCTCGATCTGCATTACGCTGGCTCCGTTATGGCCATGCATCTGTCGCGTCTTTCCGAGGAGATCGTGCTGTGGTCGAGCTCCGAATTTGGCTTTATCACGCTTTCCGACTCTTACTCCACCGGCTCGTCCATCATGCCGCAGAAGAAAAATCCCGACTTTGCCGAGCTGATCCGCGGCAAGAGCGGCCGCGTCTACGGCAACCTGGTGCAGCTGCTTGTAACCATGAAGGGCCTGCCGCTTGCTTATAACAAGGACTTGCAGGAGGACAAGGAGGGTGCGCTCGATACCGCTCACACGCTCATGCAGTGCCTGTCCGTTATGGCCGGCATGATTTCGACTTGGACCGTCAACGAGGATGCCATGGCGCGCGAGTGCGGCGTGGGGCACCTTGCCGCCACCGACGTTGCCGACTACCTGGCTAAGCGCGGCTTGCCATTCCGCGAGGCGCACGCTGTGGTGGGGCACCTGGTCCTGATGTGTGAGAAGCGCGGCTGCAATCTTGAGGACCTGCCGTTTGAGGTGTTCCAGGAGGCGAGCCCGCTTTTTGAGCGCGATATTACCGAGGCGCTCGATATCCCGTCGATTGTTGCTGCGCGCACGACCGAGGGCGGTACCGCTCCTGCCGCCGTTGCCGTCCAGCTGGAGCGTGCCGAGGTACAGCTCGTGGCCGACGAGGGCGTGTTTGGGTCGCTGACCAAGGTCGTCGAGATGGGCCACGAGGCAAAGTAAGGGTTTGCTTGAGGCTTATTGGCCATTTATTGATAAATCGTTTTTGCTTCTTACGGGCGTCTGCTGATGTGGGCGTCTGTATTTTGTTGTAATGGGGAAGGGGCTTGTCGAGAACTTCTGTAGGACCTTTGGGCAGGTTGTGAAAGGGGGTACGTTCACAGGCGGCAACCGACCGTCCGCTCGGTTCGGTGCGGTTGATGGGCAGTCGGATGGTACTCTAGTCGGGCTTCGAAACAGAAGTGACACATATGGAACGCTTCAATTAATTGCAGCGATTCAATAAACATCTTTTTGTTTAACTGCAGCTAAAACTCTGTTACGATGCAGTCCAGGCGAGTGCCGGAATGGGACTTGGGCACGCGCGAACCTACTTGAAAGGCTACCTTATGGCTATCGAGAAGACCTTCATCATGATTAAGCCCGACGCCGTGCGCGATCGCAAGATCGGCGAGATCGTTGCTCGCATTGAGCGCAGCGGCCTTGTCATCGAGCGCATGGAGATGACCACGCTCGAGCGCGCTACCGTCGAGGAGCACTACGCTCATCTGGCCGACAAGCCTTTCTTTGGCGGTCTCTGCGACTTTATGACGAGCGGTCCGGTCGTCAAGATGGTCGTTTCCGGTCTTTCTGCTGTCTCCAAGATGCGCACTCTTATGGGCGCTACCAACCCGCTTGATGCCGCCCCCGGCACCATCCGCGGCGACTTCGCTGTCGATGTCAACGCCAACGTGATTCACGGCTCCGACTGCCTGGAGAACGCCGAGATTGAGATCAAGCGCTTCTTTGGCTAAACCAGCTTTGACTCCTTAAAGCTGTTAGCGTGTGGCTTAGGCGCCGCGGAACTCCATCCGCGGCGCCCTTTTTATCCCAGTAGATTTTTGGGACATGGCTAGAAATCTACCTTTTGTCGCACATGGACTGCGAAAGGTAGATTTCTAGGCATGCCCCAAAAATCTAATAAAGAGCCCCCGCCCGGATTTGCGTTCCGGACGGGGGTTTTCGTTGGCGTATGGCGTTGTAGGTCTTTAAGCTTCGTCGACGACCTTGAGGCCGCGGGTCTGGTCGATCTCGTTGAGGAGATTGACGCGACGCTCGTGACGGCCGCCCTCGAACTCGGCATCGAGCCACTCGTCGACGATCATCTTGGCGAGCTCGGAGCCCACGACGCGGGCGCCAAAGGCGAGCACGTTGGTGTTGTTGTGCATGCGCGAGAGCTTGGCGCTGAAGGGCTCGGAGCACACGACGGCACGAACGCCCTCGACCTTGTTGGCGGCCAAGCTAATCCCGACACCGGTGCCGCAGATCAGGATGCCCAGATCGACGTCGCCGTTGGCTACGGCTTTGCCCACCTTGTAGCCGGCGATGGGGTAATCAAAGCTCTCGGAGGTGTCGGTGCCAAAGTTCACGACCTCGCAGCCGCGCTCCTTCAGGTGCTCGGAAATGATGTTCTTGAGCTCGACGGCGGCGTGGTCGTTGCCGATACCGATCTTCATGAGTGGTTCCTCTCTGGTCCGTGCGGCGGAATTGCTAAAGGTTTTACCGCGTTCGACTGCATGATAGCGCGTCTTTTGCCTAAACACTCGGGCGTTTTTTGGTCAAACGCTTTAGCGGACGCGAACATCAGCCCATCACGAAAAATGCCGCCAATTTGCTTCTGGCGGCCGTCTGCCGGAACTCGACTTGCGGTTTTTGGTGCCTTGTTATCAAATAGAGAAGTTGATACTTGCGAGAGCAACCCGTTATACATGTAGGAGATACCTATGCCTACCGATTCCATCCGTGATACCGCGTTTTGTGATGTTTTGAACCGCGAGCTTGTCTGTGCGCTCGGCTGCACCGAGCCCATTGCCGTTGCCTATGCGGCGGCGCTGGCGAGCCAGACGCTCGGTTGCGAACCCGAACATATGGATGTTGCCTGCTCAGGCAACATCATCAAGAACGTAAAGAGCGTGACCGTGCCCAACTCGGGCGGTATGCACGGTATTGAGGCCGCGGCCGTGCTGGGTGCCGTGGGCGGTGACGCCAAGAACGCGCTCGAGGTGCTCGAGAGTGTTGGCGATGCAGACCGTGCTCGCGTGACCGAGCTGCTCTCCGATGCCGACTACTGCGATGTGTCGCTTGTCGAGGGTGTGCCCAACCTCTACATTAAGGTGACTGCCACGGCCGGAGGTCATACTGCGATCGTCGAGATCACCGACCATCACACCAATGTTACGTGCCATACACTCGATGGCATTCCGATGTGTGGCAAGTCGGCGGGGGAGTGTGCCGCCTGCGCCGAGCGCATCGTGGCCGAGCGTGCCGCCGATACGCCCATGTCGATTGAGTCTATCATTGACTTTATCGAGGACGGCGACATCGAGGGCGCCCGCGCTGCCGTTGAGCGTCAGATTGAGCTGAACGGCGCTATTAGCGCCGAGGGCTTGGTGAACGCTTGGGGCGCCGAGGTGGGCCGTACGCTGCTGGGCGCTCGCGCCGACGATGTCGCCTGCCGTGCGCGTGCGCGTGCGGCCGCCGGGTCTGACGCCCGTATGAACGGCTGTGCGCTACCGGTCGCCATTGTGTGCGGCTCGGGCAACCAGGGTATTACCTGTGCGTTGCCCGTTATGGAATATGCCGATTACCTGCGCTGCGACCACGAGCGCCTGGTGCGCGCCGTGATGCTGTCTGATCTTATTGCCGTGCATATCAAGAGCTATATTGGTGCGCTCTCGGCGTTTTGCGGTGCTATTTGCGCTGCGTGCGGTGCCGGCGCGGCGATTACCTGGCTGTGCGGTGGCACGCGCGAGCAGATCGGCGCGACGGTCTCCAATACGCTCGGTAACGTGGGCGGCATCGTGTGCGATGGCGCCAAGGCAAGCTGCGCCGCCAAGATTTCCGCTGCCGTTGATGCGGCGATTCTGGGCCACGATATGGCCATGCAGGGCCGCGGCTTCCGTGCCGGAGAGGGCCTGATTCAGGATACGGTGGAAGAGACGATCGCCAGCATGGGCTATGTGGGCCGCGTTGGCATGAAGGATACCGACGTCGAGATCCTCAACATCATGATCGGCAAGACCATCGTCGACTGCTAGGGGCTCTGGGGCACTGCATCTTGTTGTTGAAACTATCGCGCTTGTGGCCGTAAAGCACCTGCCTGCATTGCGGACAGCGAGGATCTCGCGGTAGGTCACCAGGTCGTTCTCGCGCTTGATGCGCTCGAGGACGGTCGCGACAACAAGCGCCGCTATCGTCGGCAGGAACGCCGCAGCCGCGGCGACGCCGGCGCCCCAGGTGCCCTCCATCCAGTTAAACGCCGGCGACAGTATCAGTGCGAACGCCACCGCCAGCAACGCGAGCATCAGCACGGCCAGCCATAGCATCCGCGTTCCCATGCGCTTGCGATCCCTTTCGACTGCCTCTTCCATAACGGTCACGTCTCCCTTCACGAGCGTGTCTATGGAGGTGCCGAATAGGATGCTCAGCATGAGCAGGCTCTGGACGTCCGGATACGTCTTGTCCCGCTCCCAGTTCGAGATCGTCTGACGCGACACGTAGAGTTTCTCGGCGAGCTGTTCTTGGGAGAGCCCCATCGCCTCGCGCCTCGTCTTAATCTGGTTGCTGATGTCCATCGTCACCTCCCGGTCGTGAAGGAGCGTCCCGCGAACACGTAGGGTGCGCTATCGAATCTGTTGTACATCATATGCGGCAAGGCTTGCCGGGCGCTGCAAAAACTGTTTTGCACGGGGTTTACCTGCATGATTGTTGCTGCGATGCGTGCCATCGCCGCGGGGAGATTTGGCTTGTGGAGGCTTGCGGGGCGATGGCTTAGCGATGCTGTCGAGCAATCGTCCAAGTGCGCAGGCCCATGGCGGCGTAGCCGATTGCGGTATAGGCAACCCCATGGAACGCAAGGTCCTGGCTGCCCTCGACCTTGAGGGGAAACAGGACCGCGGGTCCGATTCCGAGCGCCGCGGGTACCCAGAAGAGCGTCCTCGCGGAGTTTGCGGCGAGCAGGCCGAGGGCGATCGCAGTTACGGGGAGCACGAGGTAGATCAGCGCCATCATGGCGATCATACCGGCATCGGATGGGACGACCCTCACCAGGAGGGCGGGGATTGCCCAGCAGGCGCCAACGATTGCGATCAATGCGATGAGGGACGCGCGTACGGTGACGTTCATGGGGCACCTCCTAACGGGAATCGCCCCCATTCTGGCATACATCTTCAGAATGGGGGCTAAGGGGGATACCATTTCGGGGAACGGGCGCGTACCCGCGCTTTTAACTCAGCATCTTGGCGAGCATGCCGATGCCGGCGCCCACCAGTCCGCCGGCGATGGCGCCGATGATGATCTGCGCCGCGTTGCGCGTGCCCTTGACCCAAGGGTCCATCTCGCGCTCACGGCGCCCCTCGAGCGTGTCGCGATCGACCTGCTCGCCGCGGCTAAACGCCAACACCTCGCGGTACGTGACGAGGTCGTGCTGCTTCTTCATGCGTTCCATATACACGAACGCCACGAGCATCACGACGAGCGCCACGGCGGCAAACGCCGCGGTGGGCGCGATGTGCATGCCCCAGCCCCATTCGAACTGGAACGCCGCCCACGCGCTCAGCACCAAAAACACGACCGCGCTCACGACCGTGATTGTGGAGAGGGCGTTGTACTTCTTGACCGCTTCGTTCATTACCTGTGCCATGGTTTCCACATCTCCTTTGATGAGGGAGTCCACGGTCACCCCGAACACGTTGGAAAGCAGCAGCAGGCTCTGGACATCCGGATACGTACGGCCGCACTCCCAGTTGCTGATGGTCTGGCGCGACACGTAGATGCGCTCCGCCAGATCGTCTTGGGACAGTCCGAGCTCCGTGCGATGCTCCTTGATGTGCGAGCCCAGCTCCATGCGTTTGCTCCCTAGAGGGTCGGGGTGACCCCTGTCGAGAGCCACCATGTCATTGACGCGAGCATCGTACCATCAAAGGTCTTTATATTTGACCCCCACGGGGCAAAATCGAGCTGTCAAAAGGCTTTATATACGACATCTAGCTGGGAAAAGAACGGTCCCCAAAGGCGGATGCCTCCGGGGACCGGTTGGTGCGTATAGAGGGGGCGAGCTTGCTTTGGGTTGGTGTTGGCCCCGCCGCTCGGCTCGACTTTGGAGCGGCGGGGCTCAGCTCTGCCTCGGCGCTGGCGAGGCAGAGCGCGGCTTTGCCCCGACGTCGGCAGCGGCCGAGCCCTGTCTTCCCGGCTTAGCCCTCTTCGCCTTTGGGCGTGCCCTTGAACGAGGGCTCTTTCTTTGGCAGCCTTCCCGCGCGTTTGAGGGCGTCTCGCAAGATCCATTCCACCTGACCGTTGGCGCTGCGCATCTCATCGTCCGCCCAGCGTTGGACGGCCTCCCAGATAGCGGGGTCTATACGGAGTGGATACTGCTTGCGTGCCATGACGTGCCTTCTTGTCGAATGTGCAATTTTGCACCCGTCCCCAAATTACTCATTGGTGTTGGGGTTAGTACAGCGAGCCTGCGTTGAGCACCGGGTGCGCCTCGGATTCACCGCAGAGCACCACCATGAGGTTGCTGGCCATCTGCGCCTTGCGCTCGTCGTCGAGCTCGATGGTGCCGCCGGCAGCCATCTCCTTCACGGCCATGTCGACCATGGAGACCGCGCCCTCGACGATCTTCTTGCGTGCGGCGATGACGGCCTCGGCCTGCTGGCGGCGCAGCATCGCCTGGGCGATCTCGGGGGAGTAGGCGAGGTGCGTGAGACGTGCATCGTCGACCTCGACGCCGGCGGGCGCCAGGCGCATCGCGAGCTCGCGGCGCAGGGCTTCGGAGACCTCTTCCACATTGGCGCGCAGCGTGATGGCGCCGGCGGCATCGGACTCGTCCTCCAGGTGGTCGTAGGCGTACACGCTCGCCACGTGGCGCAGCGCCGTCTCGGCCTGCATGGCGACATAGCTCTGGTAGTCGTCGACGTCGAAGAGCGCCTTGGCGGTATCGGCGACGTGCCACACCACGACGGTTGCGATCTCGATGGGGTTGCCCATTTTGTCGTTGACCTTCAGGCGCTCGCCATTCAGGGTGCGCACGCGGGTGGAGATGGTGGTGGGGTTGCCCTTGGCGGCCTTCTGCGCCGCGGCCTTGGCGGCCTTGGAATCGCTCATCTCGAGCTCGATCATCTCGCCGATCCCGGCCGATCCGCCCATGCTCTTGCTAAAGAACGGGTTGGCCCAGAAGAAGCCCTCGTCGCGGACGGTGCCCACGTACTTGCCGAACAGGATGCACACGCGCGCCTGGCCGGGCTGCAGCGAGAAGAATCCGTTGAGTGGGATGAACCACAGGCAAAACGCGAGGATGCTGAGGCCGAGCCCCCATCCGTAGACTGCGGGCGCGTCGACGCCGTCGGGCGTGCTCGCGAGCCCGATGGTGCTCCAGATAAAGAGGCCGATGATGGCGATGAGCGCCACCGCCACGGCGACGAGCATGCCGTAGCCCGACTTGGCCTTGAGTTGCTTTTCCACGCTCATTGTGAGTTCCTTTCACGACTGCGCCGGCGTTTGCGTGACGTCCCCGGCGCCGCGCTCCAGATTGCGATGGGGAGGAGGCGAGTCCCCGAGCAGTCCGTGCGGCTGCTGATTGCATTGTGATATCACATTGAGACCAAGTCAAGGAGAATCGGATGCCGTCTCTCATGGCATAAGTGGTTCGGGGCGCCCGGCATCTACGCTCCGTAGAGGTCTTCCTGTTGCATCTTGGCTCGCAAGTCCCTATAATAGCCCCACTCACGGCTGAAGGTTTACCTCGAGATTTGGAAAGGGGAGCTGCACCATGCTTGCTTCCATGAGGATTTGGCTCTAGCCACGGTCGCGTGAGCGACCGGTACTTCGCTGCATACCACCGATCGCATCAAAGGATTATTCCATGACACAACCGAATCCCTGCGCTTCTTGGAAGCGCTCGCTCGCCATCGTCTGGATCGGCGAGTTCTTCTCCGTGCTCACGAGCTCCATTCTGCAGATGGGTCTCATCTGGCACGTCACCCTCACCACCGGCTCCGCGAGCGCCCTGTCGTTCGTGAGCCTGGCGGCCTTCTTGCCCATGGCGCTCCTCGGCGCCTTCGCGGGCACCATCGTGGACCGCACGTCCATCAAGCGTCTCATGATCGGCGCTGATCTCTTCATCGCGGCCGTGAGCCTCACGCTTGTCTTCGGCTCGCTTCGGGGCGACCTCTCTGTCGCCGTTGTGGCGGCGGTGCTGTTCGTCCGTGCGCTGGGCAGCACGCTCCATACGCCCGCCTTCAACGCGCTCACACCGCTCATCGCCCCGCCCGAGGTGCTCGGCAAGCTGGCGGGCATGCTGCAGTTCATGCAGTCGGGTAGCTATATCATCGGCAACGCCATCGCCGCGGTGGTCTACCCGGCGTTTGGTCTGACCTTCATGATCGCGCTCGATGTCGCCGGCGCGGTGCTCGCGAGCATCGCGGTGGCGACCTCCGGCATCAAGACGCCGGCGCCCGAGCGCCATACGCCCGAGGAGAACGCCGAGGCGTCGCACCACGCGGTGCGGGCCTTCCTATTGGAGACGGCCAACGGGTACCGCGAGCTCAAACGCCATCACGGTCTGTTCGCCATGCTCTGGATCGGCTTCGCCTTCTCGGTCCTGTTCTCGCCCATATCCGCGCTGTTCCCGCTCATGGTGTTCGACCATTTTGGGGGTACCACTACGCAGTCGGCTATCGCGGAGATCGCGTTCTCGGTCGGCATGATCGCGGCGAGCGGCTGGATCGGGGCGACGGGTGGCCTTAAGAACCGCGCGCTTTCGTGCACGCTGGCCATCGGCCTCTTCGGAGCGGGCACGCTCGCGGGCGGCCTCGTGCCCCCTTCCGCGCTCGTTGTGTTTCTGGGGCTTACGTTCGCGATGGGGGTCTCGAGTCCGCTGTACAGCGCGCCGCAGATGGCGCTCATGCAGGAGCGCGTCGATCCCGAGTGCATGGGCCGCGTCTTCGGCCTGTACGGAGCGGTCTGCAGCTGGGCCATGCCCGTGGGGCTCGTCGCATCGACCTTGTTCGCGGACGCCATCGGCGTAAGCGCGTGTTTCGTGCTCATCGGTGCTGCAATGGTGATCCTAGCAGGCATCACCTGGGCGATCCCGAGCATCCGCAAGATTGGGTAGCGCTCTGGCGGAGTGCGTTTCGTTTCGGACGGCTCGTAGGGTCGCTGCGACGTGAAGGGTGGTCGACGGTGCGCCTGCGAGGGCGCCGTCGACCACCCTTTTGTTTAATTCGTCTGGCCCGGCGCCGATCATCATCTGTTCGCCGGGCGATTGCGATGCCGCCGCTTGCCGATACGCGGCTCCTTACGTTGTGCGCATCCCATCGTTCTGGCAGCGTTTCCTGCAGTTAATCTCCAGAGCCCGAGGCGGTGGCCCCTATGAGTAATCTGCTCGAATCCATTCTGCGCGTCGGTATGACCGTGTTCATCGTCGGCCCGCTCACTGCATGGGTCGCCCGCCGCGGCGCGCGCGAGCGCAGCGAGGCAACGGACAGCCTCGATTGCTTCACGGTGCGCATGCCCGCAGCCATCCGCACGATCATCGCCTGCTGCGCCGTCGCGTTCGAACTGCTCATGCTGGGTGTCTACGTCTGGCAGGGCGTCTCGCTGGGCGAGTGGGACCACGAACTTGTGTGGTTCGGTCATGCCATGGCGCTCGCGGGTATGGCTATCTGGGCCTTGCTGAGCATCCCGCGTATCGACGTGGACGGTGGGCGCATTCTCTCGCGTAACGCCTTCGGCATCCGCAAGGAGACGACGTTTGGCAACATCACCCGTGCAACGCTTCACGCGCAGATGATGAGGATCGACCTGTTCGAGGGCGACCGGAAGTTCTGCTCGATAAGCCTCGAGGGGGTGTGCTCGCTCAACCTCCTCGCCCGTCTGGAGGAAGAGGGCATCGAAGTCTCGGACGCCGTCGACGGTCCCATGACCAAGGCGGGCCTGTGTTGGTCTGCCATCAAGCCGTTGACGATTGTTTTCAACGGCATGGCCCTCGTCTTCTCGCTCGTCCTCGCCTTCATGGCGGTCTTCACCGACGAGGGTGCGCGCCTGCTCGTGCTCATCCCGTTCCTGTTCCTGTTCATAGGGGGGTTCCTGCCCCTGCTCATGCTCGGCATGCCGGCCCGCGGCATCCTCGAGATCGGCAGGCAGGAGCGCGCGCTCGGTTTCTCCTTCTCCGAGGAGATGGCAAGCCGAGGTGCCACGGGTACTTCGCTTGTCGATGACGATTGGTTCATCGAGATCAGCAACGCCCGCGTCGTGGCGTTTCGCCGCGATTACCTCAAGAAGATCACGGCGCACGAGAACAGCGAGAGCGGCGACCGCTGCACGGTGACCACGAGGGGTGGTCGCAAAATCAAGGTGTATGCAAGCGGGCAGCACGCTCGAGGACCTGCGCACGTGGTTCAAACAGGGTGCCAAGGTCAGAAGCACACTCGACCGCGCGGGGGACGCACTCGAGGCGACCGTTTGATTGGGTTGCCTGCCAAGGATCCAAAACGGGAAGGGGCGCTGTCGGCGCCCCTTGTCATACCAGGCCCGCTGGCCAGCGAGAGGCCTGCAGGTCGACATGTCCGTTGGCGAGGAAGGCAACGCCTTCGTCCTCGAGCAGTGTGCGCTGCGCCTCGGGCCCACCGAAGGCGAACCCCTCCGCGAGGCGTCCGTCGGCGAATACGATGCGATGACAGGGGATGGTGCCGGGTTCCGGATTGACGTGCAGGGCGTATCCCACGTATCGGGCTCGACGGGGCTCACCAACGAGCTTGGCGATCTGACCATATGTGGCAACCATGCTGCAGGGCACCTGGCGTACCATGTCGTATACGCGGTTGAAGAATCCGTCGGTGTCCCGGTCTGCCATGCCGCCCTCACTTTCAATCGATATCGCCATTGTAGTCAAGAAAGGCGCCCCACATGCGCGGGGCGCCATTCCAAAGAGGTGTTGCGCGAGGGGAGGGAAGGCGCAACGTTCGTGTCGAAGGTCTTTAATTCGCCTGTGCCTTCATTAAGTTAACTATAGCTAATTCTCTGAGACCCAAGTCGTAGACCGACGAGCACACAGCCTCTCCATAAGTTAATCAAGGGTTACAAATAGAAAGACACAGTGACATGTGGTCGTTGGGGTTCAAGGAATCGCTCGATGAGTTCGGAGAACGCACCCTCAGTCCCAGCCGTTTCAAGGACGACATCGCAATACGGCCGCACGTCGTCGGTGACATTCGCCACGCCGACGCCCAGTCCCGCCGCCTTGATCATGGAGAGGTCGTTTGCGGAATCGCCAACGGCGATGACCTCGGACATCGGAATTCCCAGCATATCGGCAAGGCGCGTGAGCCCCGTCCCTTTGTCAACGCCTGCGGGCATGAGTTCGAGGTAGCGCTTGGAGGAGAAGGTGATGTCAACGCCGAGTCGCTCGGCCATCGGCGCGAGCTTGCGGCCCAATTCCTGCAGCTCATCGAAGTCCCAGTCGACGTACAGGATCTTCACGATGCCACGGCCTTCAAGGAATGAGAGGTCGGGATGGTCAGATCCGCGAAAATGAGTGACCCCGGTGATCGATTCCAGATAGTCGCGCTCCCGTGTGGGTGCGTCATTCACGAACACGTGGCCGTCGGCGACGTTGACGTGCATGCAGAGTCCGAGTTCGAGCCCCTTTGCATAGATCGCGTTCGCGCATTCGTTGGAAAGGCCGCAGGTGGTGAGCGGGGTGGGGTCTCCCACGCGGTTGATGAAGCCGCCGTTATAGGAGAGCACATAGCCGTCTTCGATCAGCTCGCGGGCCTCCCCCGAGAAGTTGTCCATGATAGAGGAATACCATCGCCCGCTCGAAGGGACGAACAGCACACCGAGCTCCCTCATGCGTTTGAGTGCTCGGAGATTGGACGCCGGGATGGCGTGGTCGGCATCGAGAAACGTCTCATCCATATCGCTGGCAACAAGTCGGTACATGCAATCCCCCATACAACGTAAAAAACGAGGCGGGCTTATTATCGCCCACCTCGTAAGACCTTGGCTATGTCGAAGGCGTGGACACGTGAAGATGGCCCATTCGCGTGTCGCGGCGCGTTTCCGCGAGCCGGATGGCTTAGTACACCATTCCCATGGCTTCGCGCACCTCGGCGAGCGTGGCCTCGGCGACCTCGTTGGCGCGGCGGTTGCCCTCGCGCAGGACGTCCTTGACGTAGTCCATATCCTGCACGAGCCCTCGCGGCGCGCGCGGATGGGGGCGAAGTACTCGTTCACGCTCTCGGTGACGTACTTCTTGAGCGCGCCTGCGCCGCCCATGCCGATCTCCTCGGCGATCTCGACCTCGGAGCGGCCGGTGCAGATGGCGGCGGTGGAGAGCAGGCCGGACACGCCAGGGCGCGCCTCGGGATCGAACGTGATCATGCGCTCGCCGTCGGTCTGGCTCTTCTTGATGCGCTTGGCCGTCTCCTCAGCGGTCATGGAGATGTTGATGGCGTTGCCGTAGGACTTGCTCATCTTGCGCCCGTCAAGGCCGGGCAGCAGCGGCGTGTCGGACAGCAGCGCGTCGACCTCGGGGAACACCTTGCCGTAGCGGTTGTTGAACTTGCGTGCGATGGTGCGGGTGAGCTCGATGTGCGGCAGCTGGTCGCGCCCGACCGGCACCACGTTGCCCTTGCAGAACAGGATGTCGCACGCCTGGTGCACGGGGTAGGTGAGCAAAAGGCCGGTGAGCTCATGGCCGCTGGCCTCCATCTCGGCCTTGACGGTGGGGTTGCGCTGCAGCAGGGCCTCGGAGACGAGCGACAAGAACGGCAGCATGAGCTGGTTTGCCGCGGGCACGGCGGAGTGCGTGTAGATCATCGTCTTGTCGGGGTCCAGGCCGCAGGCCAGGTAGTCGATGACCATGTTGTAGACGTTGTCCTGGATGTTATCGGTGCTGTCGCGGTCGGTGATGACCTGGTAGTCGGCGATGAGCACGTTGGTGTGCACGCCCATGTCCTGCAGCTCGACACGGCTCTTGAGCGTGCCGAAGTAGTGGCCGAGGTGCAGGCGGCCGGTGGAGCGGTCGCCGGTGAGCATGGTGAACTTCTCGGGGTGCTGCGGCAGGTCGGCGCGGATCTGGTTGCTGCGCTCGAGGCTGACCTCATAGCTGAGCTCGTTGGGCATGCTGTCTCCTTTTGGGCTGAGTGCCTGGCCGGCATTGTCGGTCTTGGTTGAAGATGAAGCTACCAGAGAAACGGCGTCTCTTGCCGGAATCAACGATGGTTTTCGCCGTGTCGTCCCGCAGGGTCGTTTCCCTTCTTGGGAAGGAGCCCCTCGATATGCTCGAGCCGCTCCTCATGGGCCACGTGCGCCGCGCGTTCCTCGGCGGCGAAAGCGGGGTCTTCGGGCGTGACGGTCTCATCTCGCTGTCGACTCCGGTACCACCGCGACGGCGCTCCTGAGCCTGCTCGTCGACAAGCCGGTGACTATCTACACCACCAACGGCTATGCATGTCGGTTTACGGGCGAGCTTGCTGCTAAGGTGGTGGTAATTGGCGGCGACTTCAACCCCGTTACCTGCTCGCTCACCGGTCCTATGGTTGAGAGCGCGCTGCGCGAGCTGTACTTTGACCGGGCGTTTATAGGTGTCAACGCGGTGGACGAGGACCGCGGCATCATGACGCCAGGTTATCCCGAGGCTATCAAAAAACGTATCGTGATGCAGAATTCCCAAGCGAGTTACGTACTCGCCGATAGCTCCAAGTTCCACGTGTTTTCAAATGTAAAGGTGTGCGACCTGGAGGGCTTTACTGTTATTTCCGACAAGCGCGACGCCAAAATCGGCGAACGCGTCAAAATGATCACGGCCTAGGACACTGGGGCATCGCATCTTGCCCTCAAGCCGTTGCCCACGTAACGAAGCGTGGGGCAAACGTGCGCCCCATTCCTGATTTGGGGACTAGCTTAGTTCGTCGGCTATTTGGTGCTCGTAGAAGGCTTCTACTACGGCGTTAAAGTCGCGGGCGAAGTCTTCCATGGTTCCACGCCAGGTGGCTCGGCCGGGCTTTCCTTGGCCCACATAGGCGGTTTGAATGCCGCAGTCGGGGCTGGGGAAATCGCGCTTGGGGTCGTTGCCCACCATGAGGACCTCATGTGGCTCGAGCCCCATGACCTGCAGCTGCTCTAGATAATATGTGGCATCGGGCTTGCAGCGCGTGGCGTTGCCCATGTGCGTTACGAGCTCGAAGGGCGCGTCTGTCAGCTCGCCCCAGCCCATACGGCACTCGATGGCGCCTTGAGGAAAGCTGGGGTTGGTGAAGAGCGCGCAGCGCAGCCCTGCGTCCTGTACGGCTTGAAGCGCGGCGTGCGCACCCGGCATGGCTTTTGCGTTGATCATGTCATCGTTCTTGTACGGTAGAACTTCGTGATCGTAGCAGGTAAACGCCTCGTAGATAAGTGGGTCCGAGAGGCAAATGCCGCACCGGCGCTCGACCTCGGTCTGGTAAAACTCAAGATTGGTGCGATTGTCCGTGCTGTTGCGGCGATTGGCGTTGAGGTCGACCAGGATGGTGCCGAGGCGCGCCATCGTGCCCCCGCGGCTGCGACGTCCGATATCCGCGAGCATCGACGAGACATCCTTAAAATAGCGAAGGATGAACGCGTTGAGGTTGATGCTAAGAAGCGTCTCGTCCATATCGAAAACGACTGCTTTGAGCACGCGGGCACCTTTCTCGAAAAATCGTTCCAGAATCGTATGTCTGGGATACTTTACCCCAAAGCAGTGTGCCTAGCTGCTCATCGTCAACTTGTGGAGACAGTCGTTCACAAGATTGCGAAAAAGTCTCCATACGAGTAAAAAATCGCAGTTCACGCTTGAAATCGAAGCGATTTCCCCGTAATCTATACGGACGTGATTGCATAAGCGTCACATCAGTATCTGTCGGCTCCCGAGTGTTCCTAAACGTTGTGTGCTTGTCGCACCCATCTGTAGGTCCTAGCAATCGGGGCCCCGTAGTTCGAAAGGGGTCCACCTTTGAGTGAGATTCAGAACTCGTCCATTTTCTCTCTTGACGATGTCAACGAGGAGGAGATGAACAACCTCATCGACGGTACGATTACCGACTTTGATGAGGGCGATCTCGTTAACGGCACTGTCGTTAAGATCGAGCATGACGAGGTGCTCGTTGACATCGGATTCAAGTCCGAGGGCGTTATCCCGGTCCGCGAGCTGTCCATCCGCAAGGACGCTAACCCTGCAGACATCGTTGCACTCGGTGATCCCATCGAGGCCCTGGTTCTCCAGAAGGAGGACAAGGACGGTCGTCTGGTCCTGTCCAAGAAGCGTGCCGAGTACGAGCGTGCTTGGAACCGCATCGAGGAGAAGTTCAACTCCGGCGAGAACGTCGAGGGCGAGGTTATCGAGGTTGTCAAGGGCGGCCTGATCCTCGACATCGGCCTGCGCGGCTTCCTGCCCGCTTCCCTCGTCGACCTCCGTCGCGTCAAGGACCTCACCTCCTACATGGGCACCCGCATCGAGGCCCGCGTCATCGAGATGGACCGCAACCGCAACAACGTCGTCCTCTCCCGTCGCGTCGTGCTCGAGGAGTCCCGTAAGGCCGAGCGCTCCGAGATCCTGTCCAAGCTCAAGTCTGGCATGCGTCTCCAGGGCACCGTTTCCTCCATCGTCGACTTCGGCGCCTTCGTCGACCTCGGCGGTATCGACGGCCTCATCCACATCTCCGAGCTCTCCTGGAACCACGTCAACCATCCTTCCGAGGTTGTCAAGGTCGGCCAGGAGGTCGAGGTCGAGGTTCTCGACGTCGATCTCAACCGCGAGCGCATCTCCCTGGGTCTCAAGCAGACCACCGAGGATCCGTGGCGCGCACTGGTCAAGAAGTACCCCGTCGGCGCTATCGTCGAGGGCACGGTGACCAAGCTTGTTCCGTTCGGCGCTTTCGTCGACCTGGGCGAGGGCATCGAGGGCCTGGTGCATATCTCCGAGATGGCCAACAAGCACGTCGATCAGCCTTCTCAGGTCACCCACGTGGGCGACAAGGTTCAGGTCAAGGTCATGGAGATCGACCTCGACCGTCGTCGTATCTCCCTGTCCATGAAGTCCGCTGCTGAGACTCTGGGTGTTGAGATCGAGGTTACCCCGCTGCCTTCCGAGAAGAAGGACGAGGAGACCGACGCCGAGTAAATCGGTTTGACGATCACTTGTTTTAAGGGATCCGTCCGTAATGGACGGGTCCCTTTTTGCATTTACTGCCGAGATGTTCGGTAGTGCCTGCGCGTAACGCTGCTTGGGCTATTCGCTTGCTATTGAGTTGTCGGTGCATGAAAAAACGCCGACATCCCGCCTCGGGGAGGAGGCGGGAACGCACCGAGTAGACGGAGGGGTGCGGAGCGCGGTCGCGTCTCGACTGACGACGTTGCCCATCGGCGTTCCTATTGTACTGCATGACATGGTTCTTGGTTTATCGTGTCGAGCGCTTGTGTTGTGCCGCTGCCTATGCTGACGGTGTGCTACACTCTTGCACTGCTGAGTGGGCCAGACGGTCGCGCGATGTGCTGCTTGCAGCACGCGTGAGGAAAGTCCGGGCTCCAGAGGGCGGGATGCCGGCTAACGGCCGGGCGGAGTGATCCGACGGAAAGCGCCGCAGAAAAGAAGACTCCCACCTGCGCCGCAAGGCGTAAAGGGAAAAGCTGAAACGGTGGTGTAAGAGACCACCAGCGTCGTGGCAACACGGCGGCTTGGCAAGCCCCATCCGGAGCAAGCGCGAATAGGAACGCTATGGGCCGGCCCGGTCCGCGTTCGGGTAGCGTGCGTGGAGCTGCACGGTAACGTGCAGGCAAGATAAATGACCGTTCACGACAGAACCCGGCTTACAGGCCCACTTGGCATTTTTGTTACCCTGACAATCGGTACGGCCTTTGCCGTATTATTGAGGCTGTTTGTTGCTGCGCTTTATTTTGTTGAGGGGCTTTGTTGGACAGCTATTTTACTCTGCAATCGAATATTGAGGTTTCGGGCGAGTTTGTGGACCGCAAGAGCCGGTTTATTGCCCAGCTGGTCCATATTGAGTCCGAGGACGAGGCGAATGCCTTTATCGAGATGGTTCGCAAGCGTCATTATGACGCTCGACACAATGTTCCCGCGTGGATTTTGGTCGATGGACGCGAGCGCCAGAGCGATGATGGTGAACCGAGCCGCACGAGTGGTATGCCGACGCTCGAGGTGCTGCGCGGTGCGGGGCTCAAAAATGTTTGCTGCGTAGTGACACGCTATTTTGGTGGCACGCTGTTGGGGCCTGGTGGTTTGGTGCGCGCCTATACCGCGGCGACGCAGGCGGCGGTGGCCGCGGCTCAGGAGGCCGGGCAGATCGTCGAGATGACGAGCGTCGTGCCGGTTGATGTGCATGTGGCCTATCCACAGTATGAGCAGGTGCTTCGCTTGGCGCAGGATTCGGGTGCCAAGGTTTCGGATACCGATTACGCGGATGCTGTGACACTTCACTTGGTGTTTAAAGCGGGGGAGCAAGAGCCGTTTTGCGCTAAGATGCGCGAGCTTATGGCGGGGCGCGAGGAGATTGAGGTCAGCGCTCCCGAGTTTGCTGAGTTCTAACGACGACGGCCGGCGTGCATTTGGATGAATCCCAAGCGCGCCGGCTGTCGTTTTATGTCGCTGCCGTTTACTCGGCGAGCTGCTTTAGCATATCGCAGGCGATCTCGACGGCATCGTCGATGCAGCCGGGGCAGCTGCGGAGCGGACCCTTATCCGATCCGATGCCCTTGAGCGTGCCGCAGACGGTCGTCGTGTTCTTCTCGCCAAAACGCTTGGCGATCTCGCGCGACAGCTTGTAGGTCTTGCCCTTGGACTTGGGGTTTTCCATGCCGTCGCTCATTACAAAGCCCATGATGGCCACGGCGCCCGAGATGGCGCCGCAGGTTTCGGTCATACCGCCCATGCCGGCGCCAAAGCCCTCGGTGAGGGTAAAGGCGACCTGGGGGTCGAGTCCGACGGCAGGCGCGAGCGTGCAGGCGACGGCCTGTGCGCAGTTAAAACCGCGGGCGTGGTATTCGGCAGCCTGAGCTTGGCAGGCGGCGGCGTCGAGCTGGGCAGTATCGATTTGCTTCATCGTTGTCTCCTTGATCACGGTGTACCTGCCTATGGTACCCTTGCTGGCGCACGCACTCATCGAGACCCCAGCGCATATCTTATTGTTTTTCGCCATCGAACGCTTTCTTAAGATTTGGGACAAATAAACCTGATTAATTTGTCCCATAACCTATCGGCGGGATGGGTTGAGAGGGGTGCGGGGTAGCGGTATCGTGAACCGAATAAAACAAAACCCAAGTAAGGGAGTCGGATATGAGCGAGCAGACCATCGGTACTACATGTGTTCAGGGCGGTTATCGCCCGGGTGATGCGGAGCCGCGTCAGGTGCCTATCTACCAGTCAACCACGTGGAAGTACGACACGTCCGAGCACATGGGCAAGCTGTTTGACCTGGAGGAGTCGGGCTACTTCTACAGCCGTCTGCAGAATCCCACGTGCGATCTGGTTGCCGCCAAGATTTGCGAGATGGAGGGCGGTACCGCCGCGATGCTCACGAGCTCGGGCATGGCTGCTAACTTCCTTGCGATTTTTAACGTGGCCGGCGCCGGCGATCACGTGGTCGCCAGTTCTGCCATCTACGGCGGTACCTACAACCTGCTCGCCCATACCATGGGTCGTATGGGTGTCACCTGCACCTTCGTCGCTCCCGATTGCACCGACGAGGAGCTCGAGGCTGCTTTTGAGCCCAACACCAAGCTCGTCTTTGGCGAGACGATCGCCAACCCCGCCCTTGCCGTGCTCGATATTGAGCGCTTTGCCAAGGCTGCGCATGACCATGGCGTGCCGCTGATGGTCGACAACACCTTTCCGACGCCCGTGATGTGCCGTCCCTTTGAGTGGGGCGCTGACATCGTTACGCACTCTACCACCAAGTACATGGATGGACACGCTGCCTACCTGGGCGGCGTGATCGTCGACCACGGCCAGTTTGACTGGTTGGCCCATGCGGACAAGTTCCCGGGTCTCACCACGCCCGACGAGAGTTACCACGGCGTGACGTATGCCGAGAAGTTCGGTCGCGAGGGTGCCTTCATTACCAAGGCCACCGCGCAGCTCATGCGCGACCTTGGCCCCATGCAGAACCCGCAAGCGGCGTTCTTCTTGAACAGCTCGCTCGAGAGCCTGCATGTGCGCATGCCGCGTCATTGCGAGAACGGCCTAGCGGTCGCTAAGTTCCTGCAGAGCCATCCCAAGGTGCGCTTTGTGAGCTATCCGGGTCTGGAGGGCGACAAGTACTATGACCTGGCTCAGAAGTACATGCCCAACGGTACTTGTGGCGTCGTGAGCTTTGGCTTTAACGGTGGTCGCGCGGCGGCCGAGACCTTTATGAAGAGCCTCAAGCTCGCCCAGATTGCCACGCACGTGGCCGACGCCCGCACTTGCTGCCTGCATCCCGCTAACGCCACGCATCGTCAGATGAACGATGAGGAGCTCATCGCCTGTGGCATCTCCGCCGACATGGTGCGCCTTTCGTGCGGCCTCGAGGACACGGCGGATCTGATTGCCGACCTTGAGCAGGCGCTCGAGCAGTGCTAGGCTAGCGTTCGCATAAGTCGCCGATACTGGCAGAAAGCTTCGGCGACCTTTCGTTCCGATTCCGTAGGCGGGACCCCAATCGCGGCTGTTTGCAGGCGATCGGGGCCCCGTTTTTTGCGTTGGGCCACTCGAAAGGATGGATATGGAGAAAACTGCAGGGCAGCTGCGCCGCGAGCACATTGCCCTAGAAGGCGACACCCATGGCAAGAACAAATGGGCGATTCTGTTTACCGTGCTCATCATGACGTTTATGTCGTGTCTGGATTCGACCGTCGTGACCGTGGCGTTGCCCGTGATGCAAAAGGAGCTGGGCGTGGGCCTCGACCACATCCAGTTGGTGAGCTCGGTGTACCTGCTTGCGACATGCGTGGCTATGCTGCCGTTTGGCCGCTTGGGCGACGTGCGCGGCAAGGTGGGCGTATTCCAGCTGGGTGTAATCGTTTTTACGGCCGGCTCGCTGCTTTGCGGCCTTTCGAGTTCGCTCGAAGTTCTTATTCTGGCACGCATTGTGCAGGGCGTCGGCTGCGCGGCGGCAATGGCCAACAACATGGGTATCATCACCGAGTCGTTTCCGGCGCGCGAGCGCGGTCGTGCCATGGGTATTCTCGCGACCTTCGTGGCCCTCGGCATGATGTGTGGCCCCGTGCTCGGCGGCATTCTGGTGGCAAGCTTTCCCTGGGAGAGTATCTTCCTCATCAACCTGCCCATTGGCGTCATCTCATTTATCGTGGGGCTCTATACGCTGCCGCATGTTAAGCCGGAGGCTGGCGAGCGCCCCATGTCCCTGATCGAGGCCGCTTGTCGTTGCTTTGCAAATTCGGCCTTCACCATCAACCTCGCCTGCATGCTCATCGTGTTCGTTGGTATTGGCGCATCAGAGTTTATCCTGCCGTTCTATTTTCAGGACGCCCACGGCTTTGGTTCCGACATTTCCGGATTGCTCTTTTTGGCGCTGCCGATGGTAATGCCTTTATCGGCCCGCTTTCGGGTACGGTTTCGGACCGTGTTGGCTGCGAGGGTCCCACGGCGGTCGGCCTAGGCGTGTACGTATGCGGTCTTTTTGCGGTAAGCACGCTCGACGAGCACTCTTCCATCCCTGTGATCGTGTGTTGCGTCGCGTTTATGTCGTGCGGTACGTCGATTTTCCAGAGCCCCAATAACTCGCTGTATATGGGCTCGGCTCCGCGCGAAGCGCTCGGCTTTGCGGGCAGCCTGGGTAGCCTGGCGCGCTATGCGGGTATGGCAGTGGGCATTACAGCGGCATCGCATATCCTGTATGGGCAGATGAGCGTGGCGATGGGCGAGGCCGTGACCAGTATTGTTGCAGGTCGTCCGGATGTGTTCCTGTTTGGTTTTCGCTCGGTATTCTACGTGCTCATGGCTGTGGCGGCAGCGGGCTTTGTGCTCGCCATGGTGCGTTTGGTGAGGATACGCGCCCGCCATTAGTGTGTTGAGGGGCTGTCTGCCACGATTCGCGCCGTCCCAAAAGACTGGTTTGTGGTGCGATGTGGCTTGTGGGGCGGGCGGGGGTCGGTCCGTGGTAGACTACCGAACAACGTTTATTAATCGCGCGGCATCCTTGCCGCGAGAAGGGGTTGCCTCATGCAGGAGCTTGAGGATCGTATTCGCCATGACGGCATCGTAAAGGCCGGTAACGTCCTTAAGGTTGATGCCTTCCTCAATCACCAGTGCGACGTTGAGCTGTTTGACCACATGGGCGCCGAGTGGGCCCGTCTGTTCGAGGGCGTCGAGATCAACAAGATCCTGACGATTGAGGCTTCGGGCATTGGCATGGCCTGCATCGCGGCTCAGCATTTTGGCGGTGTGCCGGTGGTCTTTGCCAAGAAGGCGCAGTCCATCAACCTCGACGGCGAGCAGTATGCCACGACCATCTACTCCTTTACCAAGCAAAAGGAGTACCCGGTCATCGTTGGTAAGCGTTTCCTGTCCGAGGGCGACAAGGTCCTGATCATCGACGACTTCTTGGCCAACGGCTGCGCGCTTGAGGGTCTTATCAAGATCTGCGAGGCTGCGGGTGCCGAGGTATCCGGCATTGGCATTGCGGTGGAGAAGGGCTTCCAGGGCGGTGGCGATAAGCTCCGCGAGCGTGGCTTCCGCGTTGAGAGCCTGGCCCGTATCGCCGATATGGACTGCGAGACCGGCGAGATCACCTTCGCCTAAGCGCGCAACACAAGCGATTGGTATGCGATGTGACAAAGGGACTGTCCCTTTGTCACATTTTTTTGTATGAGGGGAGGTGTTGATATGGATGAGAACAAGATGGGATGGCGCGAGTATGCGGGCTATGCCGCGATGTCGGCTGAGGAGTTGGCGCGCGATTGCGAGGTGCAGGTGTTTCGCGCGACAGGTCCGGGCGGTCAGGGCGTGAACACGACGGACTCGGCGGTGCGCATGAAGCATGTGCCCACAGGGATTACCGTGACGGCGCGCGAAAGCCGTAGTCAGTTCCAAAATCGCGCGAGCTGCCTGCGCAAGCTGCGCGCCGAGCTTGAGCGTCGCGGGCGTCCACCGCGCCGACGCGTAAAGACCAAGGTGCCCCAGCGCTCTCGCCAGCGCAGGCTCAACGATAAGCATTTCAATGCCATTAAAAAGGCCAACCGACGCAAGCCGGGCAGCGACGAGTAGTCGATTGCCCCACTGGCCTTGCTAGCGGGTGGGGTGCCAAACTTGGAGGGCGCTGCCGAGGACATCGACCTCGATGCGCGAGGCGACAACGGGCTCGCCGTCAGCTTGGATGGGGTAATCGGGCTGCTCGAAGGTGAGCTCGGCATGGCGGCAGCGGCGCATACGAACCGGCGGCAACTTGGTGTGGTGGCCGTCCTTGGCCGAAAGGAACATGGGTAGGGCAACCGCGCGGGGGACGGGGCCGCAGGCGTAGCATACGTCGAGTATGCCGTCGCAGGGGTCGGCATCGGGACAGATGCGATAGCCCGAGCCATAGGTGGGGCCCAGCTGAATCGCCATGATAATCGCCCGCACGCGCTCGGCGGGGGCGCCGTCAAAGGTGACCGTCATGGGGTAGTTGCGATAGCGCAGGCCAAACTGTTCAAGCCCTGAGAGAGTGTAGAGCGGAGCACCCGTCAAGCCGGTCTTCTTGCGCAACTCGGTGGTGCCCAGGCCGATGGCGGCATCGATGCCGACCGAGAGCGTCTGGTCGTAGTACTCCACCGAGGCCTCGCCGCTTCCGCTTGCGGGATTCCATGAGCGAATACGCCCGATGTCCTGACGTTGCAGCTCACAGGTGAGCAGCGCGCCAAAATCCTTACCGGAGAAATCGTCGATTCCGAGTGTCTGGGCAAAATCGTTGCCGGAGCCCACGGGCAGGACGGCAAGGGCGGGACGGATGGCCTCTTCCTGCGCCATGAGCCCATTGACAACCTCGTGGATCACGCCGTCGCCGCCGAGTGCGATAACCGTGCGGTAGCCCTGGGCCTGTGCGGCAAGTTCCTTGGCATGCCCCGTGCGCTCGGTCAGCACCAAGTCAAACTGGGACGCGCGCGCCGTCATGTCCAAAAAGCGTTGCAGGCGCTCGGCAACCTCGCGCGCCGCGCCCGACTGGGCAGCGGGGTTGGCGATGATGAGCGTGCGACCAAAATCAGTTGCGTGCATGGGGCGACTCCCAGCGTGTGGCGTGACGGTGCTGCCGCGCTCGGGTCGAATTGCCCCCGATTGTGGCTGCACGGCGAATACTAACGTCTACTCTATCAGGTCGTTGTGGCGCTCGATAGCCTCTGCCACCGTGTGACCCTCGTCCACGATAAGCGAGCGGCACTTAGGGGACACAATGCGCTGGGCGGGATACACGCCACGGTGGCCGCCGGTTAGGTAGCTGATAAAGGCCACGATGACAAAGAAGCCTGCGGCCGTTCCATGGAACAGGTCGATAGCCATCATGCAGGTGGTGATGGGCACGTTGAGGCCGGCGCAGAAGACGCCGAGCATGCCGAGGGCCGCCATAAAGCTCGGGTCGAGTCCAGCGAGGCAACCGATCCAGCCACCGAGTGCCGCACCGATGCCAAACAGGGGCGTGACCTCGCCGCCTTGGAAGCCGGCACCCAGGGTGAGCGCCGTCACGACGAGTTTGATGGCCGCATCGGCAAGGGTCGTGTTGCCGGCGAAACCGGCGCCCGAGAGCCAGGTGGCAAGGCCGGCATACTTCCAGGCGTCGAGTATCGCGTAGGCCGCGAGCACCACGAGCGCGCCCACGAGTGCGCGAGCAAGGTAGTTGGTGATAAAGCGACCGTACAGGCTTTTGACGGTTCGAACCGACCAGGCAAAGAGACGTGCCGTCAGGCCAAAGATAATGCCTCCGATAACGACGATGGCAACCGTTCTGGGCGTCATGTTGGGAACGCTGGCGATGACGTTGCTCTCGTACTGGGTGCCCATAGCGAGTGACGTAAAGTAGCCGGTAAACGAGGCGACCAGGCAGTAGATGCCCGCGGTGTAGTCGATCTTGCCGATAAAGCACATCTCCATGCCAAAGAAAGCTCCGGCAAGGGGCGAACCGAATACGGCGCCAAAGGCCGACGAGATGCCGGCGAGCATGAGGTCGTGGTGGTCATGCTTTTTGAGGTGGGCGAGGCTCGAGATGTTGCTGGCGATGGTGCCGCCAATCTGCACTGCGGCTCCCTCGCGACCGGCCGATCCGCCCGTTAGGTGCGTGAGCGTGGAGCAGACGAAGGTGAGGACGGCCATGCGCATATGGATGAGGCGTGTGCCCAGAGCGGAGTCGATGACCAGGTTGTTGCCACGCTTGGCGGCGAGACCGTGGTTTTTGTACACCCATGCGGTGGCAAGGCCCACAACGGGAAGCAGCGCGTAAATCCACTCATGGTGCTCGCGATAGTCAGTCGCGATATTCAGCGAGGCTAAAAACGCCCAAGCGGCAACGCCCATGGCGAGCGAGACGATGACGACGAGCACGAGCAACTTGGCGCTCGCGAGCATGTTGCGGGCATTGCGGCGCGTGTCGGCGGCCAAGAGCTGCTCAGAGCGGGTGAGCTGGTTGCGACCGCTGATGATCAAGTCGGCCGGAGAGAAGGTTCTGCCGTCTTTGTCCTGACGGGCGTCATCAGACGGGTCGAGTGTATTTTCACGTTTATCGATAAAAGCCATAACGTCCTCTTTTTTGTTGTGATGCATGCATTATAGGACGGCGCCCTCAGTCTCAAGGCGATTGGCAGGTTTCGGATCTGTTACGAGAGGCGCGTAGCCGACAGGTGTATTTGCCGTTGCGGGCCATGTCTTGAGCGGGCAGCGGGGGATTATACTGAACCAAACATTAAGAATCGGCGCCGCCGTTGCGCGCCGTGGCATGTAAGATCGCATCTCGATGCGTCCCGGCAAGGCCATCACGTTTGGCCTGCTTGGGGACAAGCCGTTTTTGGGCTTTCGGGTAATCCCGCGGCGGCGTATGCGGGCTTTGAGATGCTCGCCCGCCCCGCGATCCGCAAGATGCGCGGCTTTGCCGAGGGTACGCGTCCCGTGCAGCAGGCGATATTGACGCACGGCGTGAAGAAGCGCCAGGACCGACGCTTCTTCGATCGCGCCACGGTTTTGCGCGGCCCCGAGACCGGTGAGCTGCTGGTGACCGAGGCCAAGACGCAGAATTCGGCGCTACTCGGCACGATGCAGCGGGCCAACTGCCTGCTGCGTATTGACGAAGGGCCGTGTGAGCTCAAGGCGGGAGATGTTGTGGACGTTGTGCGCGTCGACCTGCCCGAGGGAACGGTGCTATAGGAGGAATGCTATGGAGTTGAAGATATCGATCGTGACGTGCTCGGATACGCGCGACCTTGCCCAGGACGAGGCAGGTGCCGCACTCGAGGAGCTTATCGAGGCGCAGGGATGGACGGTCGCCTCACATGTGGTCGTGCGCGACGACGTCAGCGAAATCGGTGATGCCATTGTGGAAGCCGCCGATGAGTGCCACGCCAATGTCGTGCTCACCTGCGGCGGAGTAACCTTACGGGCTGCTCCGCCTTTTTATGCAGCGACAGTGCGGGCCGTCTCGTGGTTATTGGTAAAAGAAAATTATCAGGCGAGAGATATTTATCATAAACATTATTCGCGCGAAAGCATAATCTAGTAACGGTGAAGGTTGACGACACCGAGCGCTTCGAGGGAGAGACGAACCCAGCGTTTACCTCGAGCCTGGAGAGTGCGGTTGACACTTCGGGCGTGAAGGTCGAGTACTCCTGCGTCGCCGATGAGAGTTCTCCGGCGGGCGAGTGCCAGATCGAGGCGACGGTCATCGACCCGAACTTTGATGTCACGGTTGAGCCCGGTACGCTGACGGTGAAGAAGAAGCCGGGGCCCGGCAACCCGGACCCGGATAAGCCCGGGACGCCCGATTCCGACCAGTCGGATTCTGGGGATCCGGCAAAACCAGGTAGTTCGGCTGACTCCGCAGCCGATAAGGCAAGGGGCGATGGTGCGGAAAACCCCGGACAGAAGGCTTCGTCCAAGTCGGGCGCTCAGCAGCTCGCCGATACGGGCGATCACGCGCCATTGGCAGCCGCCGTGGCTGCGGGCGCCGTTGCGCTTATCGCAATAGCGCTCGAGCTGCTGCGTCGTCGTCGCTCGGACGCGTAACGGCTCAAAAGGGGTGGCTAGATTGAAGCTTTTCACGATTTAGTCTGCTAAAGCATATATACTTGCGGGACGGGTCTTTTGCCCGTCCCGTTTTTGTCTCGACTCGAAAGGTGGTCCCATGGCCTCATCCGCTCCCCGCGGCCTGCGCTCCGACCATGTCCTCACTGTCGGCATTGCCCTGTTCTCGATGCTCTTTGGTGCCGGCAACCTCATTATTCCGCCGCTGCTGGCGCTACAGGCAGGTTCTGCCACGCCGGTCGCCATGCTCGGCTTTCTCATCGCCGCCATCGGCCTGCCCGTCATGGGCTTTATCGCCGTGGCACTTGCCGGAACGGCGCGCGAGCTTGCCGGCCGCGTGCACCCCAAGTTTGGCGAATTCTTTGTCGCGGCGGTGTATCTGGCCATCGGCCCGTGCTTGGCCATTCCGCGCACGAGCTCAACAGCCTTCGAGATGCTGGTGCCGCTGCTGCCCGAGGGCGTCTCGCTCGCCACGGCTCGCCTGGTGTTCGCCGTCGGATTCTTTATCGTCGCATTTGCGCTCACGCTGCGTCCCGGCGTCATCACGCGCGTGCTCGGCCGCATTACGGGCCCCGCGCTCATCGCCCTTATCGTGTTGGTCGTGGGTGCTGCCGTGGTCTCGCCGCTGGGTCCCGCTGCCGCGCCGCAGGCTCCCTATAATGCCGGCGCTGCCGTGCAGGGCTTTTTGACCGGCTACCAGACCATGGACCTGCTCGCCTCGCTCGCCTTTGGCATCATCATCGCCGAGACTATCCACGAGCTGGGCGTTACCGATGACAAGCGCGTTGCCTTCGAGATTTCGCGCTCCGGCGTGATCGCCGGTGTGCTCATGGCCATCATCTACTGCGGCCTAGCACTTGCCGGCACGCAACTCAGCACCGTGATGCCCGATGCCACCAATGGCGCCGCCATCCTCGCTCGCTCTGCCTCCATGCATTTTGGCCTTGCCGGCACGGTCGTGGTCTTTGCGATCTTCTTCCTCGCTTGCATGAACGTGTGCATCGGGCTCATCAGCTGCTGTTCGCGCTATTTCTGCGAGACGTATGTGGTCAAAGGGGGAGCGGAGGCTTCCGAGGAGGCCATGCGCCGTCCCTTTGCGGTTCTCGCCTTTGTGTTCGCGGCGTTTTCGTGCGTGCTCTCCAACGTGGGTCTCGACATGATCCTCATGTTCTCGGTGCCCATGTTCAACGCCCTGTACCCCGTCGCCATCGTGCTGGTGCTTATGGGTCTGGTGCACGGTTTTTGCGACGCGCATCCGCAGGTGTGGGTCTGGGTCGGCGGCGTTGTCGCGGTCCAGAGCGTGATCACCTCGGTCCGCGATGCGTTCTTTACGGGCGCGTGGCTGCCGTTCGATGCGCTGCCGCTGGCAGACATTGGAGCCGCGTGGACGCCGGTTGCCGTGGTGGCGTTTGTGATCGGCCTGCTCCACAGCCGGTTTGTCGCACATTCGAGGAGCTAGGGTATCGTCACTTGCACAGGCGGGGAGTCTCCCCTATAATTTCCTTCGCTTTGGGACACGCAAGGTTTAGACCTTAGCTGCTCAACACCTTCGGGACGTGGCGCAGTTTGGTAGCGCGCCTGCTTTGGGAGCAGGATGTCGCAGGTTCAAATCCTGTCGTCCCGACCATATCTTGCGGGCGTAGTTCAATGGTAGAACCCCAGCCTTCCAAGCTGATGACGCGGGTTCGATTCCCGTCGCCCGCTCCATAAGAATTGTTTTAACGGCTTTGGTTTCCTTTGGGAATCAGAGCTGTTTTCGTTTACGCGCCGGGCGACGGGAATCGAACCCGTCAGGGTGCGGAGCTGAGAAAATGCGTGAGCATTTTCCAGCGCAGCACGCAAGGGCCGAAGGCCCGCAGCGAAACAAGGATTTGCGAAGCAAATCCTTGGACTTCCCGTCGCCCGCTCCAAGCTATATAATCGCAGGCCAATATGCTAATTTGGCTCGCGTTTATTTTTATACCGTCCGACCTCGCGGGGCAAATGAACCAGGAGCGTTTGTCCCACATCGTACGAAAGTAGTGATTGCCATGGCACAAAGTAAGGCAGAATATCCCACTCCCGACTGCCTGGCGCCCGCCGCGATCGAGGCCAAGACCGAGGCTGCCGGTGTTGCCAAGGCCAGCCTGCCGGTCTCGAAGGCCATTTTGCTCGCCATGTTCGCCGGCGCGTTTATCGCCTTCGGCGGCCTGTTCTTCACGGTCTTTCTGAGCGACCCCACGCTTGGCTGGGGCGCCCAGCGCTTCGTGGGCGGTCTTGCTTTTTGCCTGGGACTGGTGCTCGTGCTCATTTGCGGCGCGGAGCTGTTTACCGGTAACTCGCTTATGGTCTGCGCGCTTAAGAGCAAAAAGATCACGCTCGTCCAGATGCTCAAGGCTTGGGCTATTGTGTGGATCGGCAACTTTGCCGGCGCCCTGTTCGTTGTCTTTTTGATCTACATGGCAGCTATTTATAAGCTCAACGGCGAGGCCGTCGCCAACACCATGGTGAGCGTCGCCGCCGGTAAGGTTACGATCGACGCCGTTACCATCTTCTTCCGCGGCATTCTGTGCAACATCTTTGTCTGCCTGGCCGTATGGATCGGCACTGCCGGCAAGACCGTGGTCGATAAGGTCGTGGGCATTTTGCTGCCTATCGCTGCCTTTGTGGCCTGCGGTTTTGAGCACTGCGTTGCCAACATGTACTTTTTGCCCATGGGCATTTTGATGCATTCCTGCGGCTATGGAGCCGATGTCGCCGGCGCCGATGCCCTCAACGCCGCTGGGCTGGCGCTCAACCTTTCGGTCGCCACGCTGGGCAATATCGTGGGCGGCGCCCTGATCGTGGCGCTGGGCTACTGGTTTATTTACGCCAATAAAGAGGCCTAAAGGACCCAAGCCATAACCGACCAAAAAGGGACAGGTTTATTTTGGCAGGTTTTGGACGAGGCTACAGCACGCTTGAGTATGACGTCGCGACCTGTGCCCGTGGGGGCCGCAAAGAGCACCGCGCGTCTGCTGCGCAAGCTTCGCGAGTCTCAGTGCGAAGAGGCCGTGGAGCTGCAGGTTGTCGAGGGCGCCTCTACTCCCGGCGGCGGATCGCTGCCGACTGTCGAGCCCCCAACATTTTGCGTTGCCGTCTGCCCTGTCGATGGGCGCCTATCCGCCGATGGCCTAAAGCGCGCCTTGGTTCAGGAGCCCGATACGCCGGTTGTGACGCGCGTGCGCCACGACCAGGTGCTGTTTGACGTTCGCACGCTTTTGCGCGACACCGACCTTGATCTGTGTGCGTCTGCGTTGGTGGATGCCGTGCGGGCAGGTTTGCGTCGATGACTGCGAGCGAGCTTGTCGAGTGTCCCGTTGTCGTTGGAACAGCAGGACACGTCGACCACGGAAAGTCGGCCCTTATCGAGGCACTGACCGGCAAAAATCCCGACCGTCTGGAGGTCGAACGCCGCCGAGGCATGACTACAGAGCTCGGTTTTGGCGAGCTCGAGCTTCCCGGTGGCAAGATTGTCGGCCTGGTCGACGTGCCCGGGCATGCGCACTATCTGCGCGCCATGGTGCAGGGCGCCACCGGCGTGGACGTAGCGTTGCTGGTGGTTTCGGCCGTTGAGGGCGTGATGCCGCAGACCCGCGAGCACGTTCGGGTTCTGGAGCTGTTGGGTGTGACGCGCATGGTCGTCGCGCTCACGATGCGCGATTTGGCCGACGACGAGATTGCCACGCTGGCGGAGCTCGATGTCGAGGCGTTTCTGGACGGGACCGTGTTTGCGGGGGCGTTGATAGTGCCGGTGTCCTCCAAGACGGGCGAGGGCCTGGACGAGCTGCTTACGGCGCTCGATAACGCGGTTTGCTCGTGCTGGTCGGATCGCCTGGAGGCGACCACTGGCTCGGGCGCCGCGCCCCGTCTTCCCATCGACCGTTGCTTTAGCATCCGCGGCATCGGAACCGTCGTGACGGGTACGCTGCACGACGGTCCCGTTTCGGTTGGCGATGAGCTCGTTGCGCTGCCGTCGCAAACGCGCTGTCGCGTGCGCGGGGGCAGGTTCACGGGGATACCCAGTGCGCGGTTCCCGGCCAGCGCGTCGCCCTGAACCTGGTGGGCGATGGCGTGGCGGGCCTCAAGCGCGGCGAGATGCTCGGCGTCGAGGGTCGCGTGGGCCAGACGCTGCGCTTTTTGATGCAACTGACATATGTGGGGCGCGATGGCGTGCGATCCGGCGTTCTTGCTTCGGGTACGCGCATGCACGTCATGGCGGGCACGGCCGAGGTGCTCGGCCGCATTATGCTTTTGGACGACGAGCCGCCCCTCGCGGTCGGCGAGACGCGTGTGGTGCAGGTGCGCCTGGAACGGCCGCTGCCGTTGCGCGTCGGCGATCAGGCCGTCATTCTGTCGTATTCGCCAGTTTCGCTGCTTGGTGGCGGACGCGTCCTGCTTTCGCACTGTCGCCGCGCGCGGGCTCTGTCGGCGGGGGAGCGCGCGGCGTGTGCGCCGTCGACGGCGCCGAGGTGTTCGACCCGCATTCCGCTGCTGCGGCGATACGCGTGGTACGCGAGGCTGGCCAGCGTATCGTTGCCCTGCTGGACGAGGCTGGTCTTAATGCGCCGACGCTTCCCGAGGTGGGCGAGCAGCTTCAGCTCGATCGCGACACCATGACGCGCGCCCTGCGCGAGCTTTCGCTCAACCGCTCGATCGTTAAGGTCGAGCGTGACGTTGCCTTGTCCGCCGCCGCCGAGGCTCATGCGCGTGAGGTTGTTGCGACGGCTATCGAGGCTGCTGGCGGTGCCGCCACCACGAGTGTGCTGCGTGAAGCTCTGGGCGTGTCTCGCAAGCGAACCATCAGCATCTTGGAGCATCTGGATGCCGTGCGCTTTACAGTGCTCGACAAGGAGGCCGGCGGTCTGAGATCGCTGCGCTAGCGGCCTCCGCATCGCTCTTTTCGGTTATGGTCTGTTCGGTTTGGTAAAATACCGCCACGCTTGGGAACGGATGTGCCCCCGGTGGGCCCCGCGGTCCTCAAAACCGTTGCGAGGCGTGCAAAACGTCTTGGATGTGTTCGATTCACATACGTTCCCGCCAACGCATCGGGCCAAAACCACCACAAAGGTGCCTGTCCCCTTTGTGGTGGTTTCGAAACGTGCGAGAAACAGCTTTGAAACACGCGATTTGCACGTCAGGCGGTCAAAAACCCATCTACCTGCATCGTAATCAAAATGAAACATCCGCCCGCGGTCTTATTCGTAACTTTGCCGCAACAGTGCGATATTATCCATACACGATAAAGCTCGCGGCGCATAGGGTGCCGCGACCGACACTTTTCGTTTCCCATCATTGGAGGAAGCATGAGCTACACGCAGAAAGTTCTCGAAGAGCTCAAGGCCAGCTATCCCGAGCAGCCTGAGTTCATCCAGGCCGCGACCGAGATCCTCGGCACCATCCAGCCGGCGCTCGACGCCCACCCCGAGTACGAGGAGGCCGCCCTGCTTGAGCGCCTTGTCGAGCCCGAGCGCATCGTCATGTTCCGTGTTCCCTGGGTCGACGACCAGGGCAAGGTTCAGGTCAACCGCGGTTACCGCGTCGAGTTCAACTCTGCCATTGGACCCTACAAGGGCGGCCTGCGCTTTAACCCCACGGTCACCCTGGGCATGCTCAAGTTCCTGGGTCTGGAGCAGATCCTCAAGAACAGCCTGACCACCCTTCCCATGGGCGGCGGCAAGGGCGGCTCCGACTTTGACCCCAAGGGCAAGTCCAACAACGAGATCATGCACTTCTGCCAGTCCTTCATGACCGAGCTCTATCGCCACATCGGCCCCAACACCGACGTTCCCGCCGGCGACCTGGGCGTTGGCGGCCGCGAGGTTGCCTACATGTTCGGTCAGTACAAGCGCCTGACCAACGAGTGGACCGGCGTCCTCACCGGCAAGGGCCTCTCCTTTGGCGGCTCGCTCGCCCGTACCGAGGCCACCGGCTACGGCCTGGTCTACTTTGTGGACGAGTACCTCAAGAGCCGCGGCGACTCCTTCGAGGGCAAGAACGTCGTCGTTCACGGCTCCGGCAACGTCGCTATCTACGCCGTCCAGAAGGTTTCCCAGCTCGGCGGCAAGGTGCTGGCCTGCTCCGATACTCACGGCTGGGTCGAGGATCCCGACGGCATCGACTACTCCGTGCTCGAGCACGTCTACAACCAGAAGCGTTCCGGTCACGATAAGGGCGTCACGCTCGCCATGTATGTTGACGAGAAGCCCAACGCCGTGTGGCACGAGGGCGACGGCCGCGGCGTGTGGCAGCTGCCCTGCGACATCGCGCTGCCCTGCGCTCGCGAGAACACGCTGCTGCTCGAGGACGCCCAGGCGCTCGTCGCCAACGGCTGCAAGGTGGTCGGCGAGGGCGCAAACATGCCCACGACCATCGAGGCCACGACCTACTTCCAGGAGAACGGCGTCGCCTTTATGCCTGGTAAGGCTGCCAACGCCGGTGGCGTGCTCGTGTCCGGCCTGGAGATGAGCCAGAACGCCGAGCACCTGTCCTGGACCTTCGAGGAGGTCGACGGTAAGCTCGAGCAGCTCATGCGCGGCATGTTCCACAACGTGGACGACACCGCCAAGGAGTATGGCCAGGAGGGCAACTTTGTCATGGGCGCCAACATCGCCGGCTTCCTGAAGGTCGCCGACGCCATGCTCGCTCAGGGCGTCTGCTAAATCCAGCTCAACATAGCTCCGTTCAGCACCAGCTGATGCACCTAAGGCTCTCGACCATATCGGCCGGGAGCCTTTTTCTATGGTGGCGAGGGTCGTGCGCCCTCGTTTGGTACACTTAGAGGTACTGGACAAGTAAAGAGATGGGGGAGAACTTGCTCAAGTTCGGTACCTACGTCCGTGTTGGAAACGCGGCCGAAGCCTATGAGCTCTTGCAGTAAAACCGCAACAACAAGATTGTGGGCGGCGGCATCTGGATGCGCCTGGGATCGCGTCACGTGGCGACGGCGATTGACCTTTCGGCCTGCGGATTCGACCAGATCGAGGAGACCGAGACCGAGTTTCGCATCGGTGCCATGTGCACCCTGCGCCAGCTCGAGCGCCATGCCGAGCTCAACGCGCTCGTCAACAATGTGTTTGAGTTTGCCGTCCACGACATTGTGGGCGTGCAGCTGCGCAATACCGCCACGGTGGGTGGCAGCATCTACGGCCGCTTTGGCTTCTCGGACGTGCTCTCCGCCTTCCTCGCGCTCGATTCCTATGTTGAGCTGACGGGTGCCGGCCGCGTGCCGCTCGCCGAGTTCGTGGACATGGGTTACGTGCGCGACGTGATCGAGCACATCGTGGTCGTCAAACACGACTACCGCGCGAGCTACGAGGCCTTACGCTTTAGCTACCCACACTTCGAATTCGGCTCCGAGCTCGAACGCCTTGGTGGGGTAGCTAAAATAGCCCCGTCCCAAATTAGCTACCCTGAGCCATCGGCAACTCGTGGTGAGGTCGTGAGCCTGTAAAACGTGTGCGTGCGCTTGCCGTTCGTATCTGCTATCATTCCTAGTCTGTGCGTTCATGCGGGCGTGGCGGAATTGGTAGACGCGCCAGATTTAGGTTCTGGTGGGATTCCCGTGAAGGTTCGAGTCCTTTCGCCCGCACCAACGTACCTGCGTCGGCTCCCGCCGTCGCGACTCTTTGTTGCATAAAAGGTACCAGCACCTCAGATAAGCTGGGCAGTATGAGGAGGAACGTGTTGAACATCACCGCTTCTGACGTCAAGGACGCCAAGCTCACCGCTACGGTCACCATCCCGGCCGCCGACGTCGACGCCGCGATCAAGAAGGCCTACAAGGACACCGCCAAGAAGTACCGCTTCCCGGGCTTCCGTGCCGGCAAGGCTCCCCGTCCGGTTATCGACTCCGCTCTTGGCGCCGAGGCTACCCTCGCTCAGGCCACTAACGACCTGATCGCCGCCAACGAGCCCGCCGTCCTCAACGAGCTGGACATCGTCCCCACCAAGAACGGTGACTACAAGGAGCTCGACCTCGCCAAGGATCACGAGGACTACACCTACACTGTCGAGTTCTCCCTGCGTCCTGCCGCTGAGCTCTCCTCCTTCGATGCCGTCGAGATCGAGATGCCTCCCGCGGAGGTCACCGAGTCCGAGATCAACAACCAGGTCGAGATGCTCCTCAACTACCGCGCCACCTTCGAGGACGTCGAGGGCCGCGCCGTCGAGGCTGACGACTATGTGACCGTCGACCTCAAGGCCGTCGAGAACGCTGATAACTTCGCCGCCGAGGGCCGTATGCTCATCGCCGGTAGCGACAGCAATCCCAAGGAGTTCAACGAGGCCCTGATCGGCGCTAACGTTGACGACGTCAAGACCGTCACCTGGACCGACGAGGTCGAGGAGGGCGAGGAGGCCGAGACCCACACCGTCGAGGTCACCGTCAAGGGCATCAAGGTCCGCAACACCCCCGAGCTCACCGACGAGCTCGTCAAGTCCGACTTTGGCTTCGACAGCATCGACGCCATGCACGACGCCATCAAGATCGAGATCGAGCAGGACAAGGCTTCCCGCCTCCCGGCCGAGAAGGAGAACCGTTGCGTCTCCGCTCTCGCCGAGCGTCTGCAGCTCGAGGAGATGGACGCCGACTACGAGCAATCCGTCTTTGAGGAGCTTGGCCAGAACTTCCTGTCCAACCTCGCTGCCCGCGGCATGACCCTGGACACCTGGCTGCCCGCTTCCGGTCTGACCATGGAGCAGTTCATCGGCGACCTGCACAAGCAGGCCAACGACGTTGCCCGTGAGTCCCTGGCGCTCGACGCCCTCGCCCGTGAGCTCAAGATCGAGGTCACCGAGGACGACATCAACGCCGAGTTCGAGAAGGCTGGCGTCAAGGACGTCGAGGCTTCCAAGGCCGAGTTCATCGCCGATGGCCGCATGCCCGCCGTCCGCGAGTCCATCCGTCGCTCCAAGGCCGTCGATCACCTGGTCGAGAACGCCAAGGTGACCGAGGTCGACGAGACCGCCAAGGACGCCGAGTAATTCTCGCCACCTTGTCCGCGAGCGCATGCGTGTGCCCGTGATGGGGTAAAGTTATACACCGGTTATCCGGTTGCTTCGTACGGTGCCAGCCAATGCATAGCATGCGGGCACCGTACGTTTATCTAGAACCAATTTGGTCCGCAAGAGAGAAATGGAGATGCGTATGATCGCTAAGTTCGATTCCGCCCTCGTGCCATACGTTATCGAGCAGACGCCGCGCGGTGAGCGCAGCTACGATATCTATTCGCGCCTGCTCAACGACCGCATCATCTTCTTGGGCGAGGAGATCAACTCTGTCAGTGCCAACCTGGTCGTTGCCCAGCTGCTGCATCTTGAGAGCCAGGATGCCGAGAAGGATATCTCGCTCTACATCAATTCGCCCGGTGGCGAGGTATACTCCGGCCTGGCGATTCTTGACACCATGAACTTTATCAAGCCGCAGGTTTCCACCATCTGTGTCGGTATGGCCGCGTCTATGGCCGCCGTGCTTCTTTCTGCCGGCGCCAAGGGCAAGCGCTTCTGCTTGCCGCACTCCAAGGTCATGATTCACCAGCCCAGCGGTGGCGCCCAGGGCCAGCAGACCGAGATTGAGATCGTTGCCGAGGAGATCAAGAAGACCCGTCGCGAGCTCAACCAGATCCTGTCCGATGCCTCGGGCCAGCCCATCGAGAAGGTCCAGGCCGATACCGAGCGCGACAACTACCTGACCGCTGCCGAGGCCCTCGACTACGGTCTGATCGATCGTATCGTCACCTCGCGCGATCTCGCCGCGAAGGATGCCTAGGATGGCAGGTAACATGCAGGATAACTTCGACGAGAACGGAAACCCCATCCGCTGCTCCTTCTGTGGAAAAGAGCAGGGTCAGGTTCGCCGACTTGTTAAGGGTCCGACCAACATCTTTATCTGCGACGAGTGCGTTGCCGCCTGCTCCGAGATTTTGGAGGAGTCGCTGGCTTCGGACTTTATGGACGCCGCCCGCAACGGCAAGCTGCCGGGCTTCCTCAACGACCACGGCCAGGCTGCGTCTCAGCCCGCTGTGGATACCGAGGCCGAGGGCTTTGAGCTCGAGGACGATATGCGTCAGGTCATTACGCGCGTGCCGACGCCGCACGAGATCTATGCCGAGCTTTCGGCTTATGTCATGGGCCAGGAAGACGCCAAGCGCGCCATGTCGGTTGCCGTGTACAACCACTACCGCCGCGTGATTGAGGGCGGCGCTGCGCTTTCGGCCTATGACGACGGCTCGGACGCGCAGCTCGACGACGATATGGACGAGGTGGAGCTCGCCAAGTCCAACATTTTGCTGCTCGGTCCCACCGGTACCGGTAAGACCCTGCTTGCCCAGACGCTCGCGCGTATTCTCGAGGTGCCGTTTGCCATCGCCGACGCCACCGCGCTCACCGAGGCCGGCTATGTGGGCGAGGACGTGGAGAACATCCTGCTCAAGCTCATCAACGCTGCCGATGGCGATATCGAGCGCGCACAGGTGGGCATCATCTATGTGGACGAGATCGACAAGATCGCCCGCAAGGCCGAGAACCTGTCCATCACCCGCGATGTTTCGGGCGAGGGTGTTCAGCAGGCGCTGCTGAAGATCCTTGAGGGCACGGTGGCCAGCGTTCCGCCCACCGGCGGCCGCAAGCATCCCCAGCAGGAGCTGTTGCAGATCGACACGACCAACATCCTGTTCATCTGCGGCGGTGCCTTTGTGGGTCTGGATAAGATCATCGCCGATCGCGTGGGCAACAAGGGCGTGGGCTTCAACTCCGAGATCGCCGGCCCCACTTCGGTCGACGAGAATGACCTGCTGCGTCAGGTGCTCCCGCAGGACCTCAACGCCTTTGGCATGATCCCCGAGTTTGTGGGACGTACGCCCGTCGTCACCCAGACGCAGGCGCTTGACGAGGACGACTTGGTGTCGATCCTGACCGAGCCCAAGAACGCCGTGGTGCGTCAGTACCGCAAGATGTTTCAGCTCGAGGACGTTGAGCTTGAGTTTGAGGATGCGGCCCTGCATGAGATCGCCCGCATGGCGCTCGCCCGCAAGACCGGCGCCCGCGGCCTGCGCTCCATCTGCGAGGACGTGCTGCAGCAGACGATGTTCGACCTGCCCAGCGAGGAGGGCGTTTCCAAGGTCATCGTGACCGAAGCCTCCGTAAAGGGCGAAGAGCAACCCCAGCGCATCTACGGCTAAACCAGCCAAATACGTGCTTGCAAATAGCCTCCGACCACCCGCGGTCGGAGGCTATTTTATATATACGCAATAACCCCAACTACCTGTGCTATTCTGTGTGTTTGTTTAAGCCAAAGCGAAGTCAATTCAGACTGAAGTAATCGATACCTAAGGGGAGGAATGTAGGCCCGTTTTTCGTAGATTCCGCACGAGCCGAAGACCACTTAATGTGGTCTTCGAGCGAGCCCAGGACCTGACCGAACGAAAATCGGGCCTACATTCCTCCCCGGCGGGACAGGGAGAGATATATGGAAGAGATGCCCAAGAACTACGATCCGTCGACCAACGAGCCGGCGATCCTGCAGAAGTGGCTCGACGGCGGCTACTACAAGCGCCGCGAGGGCGTGGGCGACTGTACCGTCACCATTCCGCCTCCCAACGTGACCGGCAAGCTCCACATGGGCCACGCTACCGACGACTCCATCCAGGACGCCATCATCCGTATGGCCCGCATGCGCGGCAAGTCCACGCGCTGGGTGCTGGGTACCGACCACGCCGGTATCGCCACGCAGACCAAGGTTGACAAAAAGCTCAAGAGCGAGGGCATTAGCCGCCTGGAGATTGGCCGCGACAAGTTTGTCGACGCCTGCTGGGACTGGACCCACGAGTACGGCGGCATCATCGTCGAGCAGATCAAGCGCATGGGTTGCTCCGTCGACTTCGACAACGAGCGCTTTACCATGGACGAGGACTACGCCCAGGCCGTGCGCAAGGTGTTCTGCGACTGGTACCACGACGGCCTGATCTACCGCGGCAAGCGCATCGTCAACTGGTGCCCCAACTGCACCACCGCTATTTCGGACGACGAGGCCGAGTACAAGGACGAGAAGGGCCACCTGTGGCACCTGCGCTACCCGCTGACCGAGCCGGTCAACGGCCAGGACTACATCGTCGTCGCCACCACGCGCCCCGAGACCATGCTCGGCGACACGGGCGTTGCCGTCTCCCCGAAGGACCCCGAGAAGGCCGCCTTTGTGGGCAAGACCGTCAAGCTCCCCATCGTCGACCGCGAGATCCCCATCTTTGAGGATTGGCACGTCGACGCCAACTTTGGCTCCGGCTTCGTTAAGGTCACCCCGGCCCACGACCCCAACGACTACGCCATGGGTCAGGCCCACGACCTGCCGCAGATCAATATCTTCGACGAGCACGCGGTGGTCGTCGAGGGCTACGGCGAGTTCACCGGCATGAACCGCGACGAGTGCCGCGAGGCCGTCATCAAGTGGTTCGACGAGCACGGCCTGCTCGACCACGTCGACGAGCACGATCACTCCGTCATGCACTGCTACCGTTGCGACTCCGCCCTGGAGCCGTGGCTGTCCGAGCAGTGGTTCGTCGCCGTCGACAAGCTCAAGGGACCGGCGCTCGACGCCGTCAACTCCGGCAAGGTCACCTTCCACCCCGCGCGCTGGACGCAGACCTACACTACCTGGATGGAGAACCTCAAGGACTGGTGCATCAGCCGCCAGCTGTGGTGGGGCCACCGCATCCCCGTGTTCTACTGCGAGGACTGCGGCTGGGAGGACGCCCTCACCGAGGACACCGATGTGTGCCCCAAGTGCGGCGGCCATCACGTGCATCAGGACGAGAACGTGCTGGACACCTGGTTCAGCTCGCAGCTGTGGACCTTCGCCACGCAGGGCTGGCCGCAAAAGCCGGAGCTGCTCGAGGGCCATCACCCCACGACAGCGCTCGTCACTGCACGCGACATCATCGCGCTGTGGGTTGCCCGCATGGTCATGAGCTCGCTGTACTTCCTGGACGAGGTGCCGTTTAAGGACGTCGTCATCTACCCGACGATTCTTGCCAAGGACGGCAGCCGCATGTCCAAGTCCAAGGGCAACGGCGTTGACCCCATGGACCTTATTGGCATGTACGGCGCCGACGCCATGCGCTACAACCTGCTCACGCTGTGCACCAACAATCAGGACGTCAAGTTCGACGCGAACATCGACAAGAAGACCAAGCAGCTTATCGACAGCCCGCGTACCGACCAGGCCAAGTCGTTTGTGACCAAGATCTGGAACGCCAGCCGCTTCCTGCTCATGAACATGGAGGGCTACACGCCCGGCGAGCCCGTCGTTGAGACGCCGGCCGACGCCTGGATGTTCAGTCGCTTGGCAAAGGCCGTGAAGATGGTCACCGAGGGTATTGAGAACTACACCTTTGGTGATATGGCCCGCGGCGTGCAGCAGTTCTTCTGGAACGAGGTCTGCGACTGGTACGTCGAGGTCACCAAGGCCCGCCTGAAGGGCGAAGGCCGTCTGCAGGCCCAGCGCAACCTGATCTTTGTGCTCGACACCTCCATTCGCCTGATGCACCCGCTTATGCCGTTTGTCACCGAGGAGATTTGGGGCAACATGCCGGCGAGCGTGCTCGATCTGGACGCCGAGGGCAATGTGAACCGCGCCGAGGCGCTCATGATCGCCAAGTGGCCGGAGCCCGCCGACTACGCCAAGTACGTCGACGAGCCTGCCGAGCGCGCGTTTGAGCTGTGCCGTACCGTCGTTTCCGCCGCCCGCGCCACCCGTTCGCGTTATCGCTTGAGCCCCAAGGCCGAGCTCGACGTGGTCGTGCGCGCCGGTGCCGAGGATATCGAGAAGCTCGAGAGCCTGCGCTCGACCATCGAGCCGCTGGCCAACACCACCTCGCTGGTCATGGGTACCGACGTTGAGAAGCCGGCCGCGAGCATCGCCGTGGTCGATAGCGGCGTCGAGGTCTTTGTGGTGCTCGAGGGCAAGGTTGACCTTTCGGCCGAGAAGGCACGCCTGGAGAAGGAGATCGCCGCGGCGCAGAAGGAGCTCGCTGGCTGCGAGAAGACGCTCGCCAACGAGGGCTTTGTGGCTAAGGCCGCGCCTGCGGTGGTCCAGAAGAAGAGGGACCGTGCAGCTGAGCTCAAGGAGACCCTGGCGGCGCTGACTGCTCAGGTTGCTGACTTCTCGTAGGCGGTACTGGGGGACGCGGTTTGGGGCTTTGCTCGCTACTGCGGACAGTCCTGCGCAAGACGGACAGCACATTAAGTGCTGTCCTTTGCGTGCGGAACTTGTATCGAGCAAAGCCCCAAACCGCTCCCATAGCGGTTACGGGGGCGTCCGCTGCCTGGTGAGGTCACTTGGTTGTGGCCTTGATCTTGCTGCAAGCGGGTAAAGGCTGAAATTGTCAACGCGAGGGGCTCATTCTTTTTGATGAGCCTCTTTTTCTGTTATGGGGGACTTTGGGTTATGGCTAAGCGTTCTGGGTCGTATGTCGTTCCTTTCTCGTTTGAGTTGCTTTCGTTTGGTGAGGCTGTTGGGCTGGCTGCTGATACAGGGCGGATTTCGGGGGATGCTGGTCCGTTGCTCGAGACGGTCATCGATATGCTCGATGAGTTGGGGCGTCCGGATGAGTATTACGATTGCATTCAGGTTGCTGGTACCAATGGCAAGACTTCGACCACGCGTTTTTCGGCTGCTATTCTTCGTGGCGAAGGGCTTAAAACCGCACTGTATACGTCGCCGCAGCTTATTCGCTATCCCGAGCGCATGGAGGTTGACGGGCGCGTTGTGAGCGACGAGGCCTTTGCCCGTGGCGTTTCGGCGGCTGTCGAGGCGGGGCGTCGGGTGAATGCGCACCGTGTGGCGGCGGGGGAGCGCGCCTATACCATCACGCCGTTTGACCTGCTGACGGCTGCTGCGCTTGTGGTGTTTGCCGAGGCCGCGGTGGATGTTGCCGTGCTCGAGGTCGGCATGGGCGGACGTTGGGACGCCACGAGTGCGACCGATCCCGTCGCCGTTGCCATTACGGGCATTGGGCTCGACCATACACGCATTCTGGGCGATACGCTTGAGGCCATTGCGGGTGAGAAGGCTGCGGTTATCAAACCCGGGCGCTTGGTTGTTTTGGGCGAGGGCACGCACGAGGCGAGCGTTCAGCGCGTGATGGATGCCCGTTGCCGCGAGTGCGGCATCGTGCCGCTCGTGGTGAGCCACGCCACGACTAAGGTGCCGGCGCACGTTGGCGATACAGTGGAGTTCAGCTGCACCACGCCGCGTGCGATCTATACGTCGACTATGGTCAAGCCGGCATACCAGCCGCAGAATGCCGCGTGCGCGATTATGCTGTGCGAGGGCTATCTGGGCCGCGAGCTTGACCACGATGCGCTTGATGCGTCGCTTATGGGTTGCCCCACACCGGGTCGCTTTGATGTGCTGGGAACCGATCCGCTCAAGCTGATTGATGCCTGCCATAATCCCCAGAGCTGCGAGAACTTTGTGAGCGCGCTGGACGAGATCGATCCGTGCGTGGAGAACCGCCCCACGCTGCTGTGTGCCGCGCTGGCCGATAAGGACGTGGCGGGCATCGTTGACGTTCTGGTTCCGGCGTTCCCCCGCGTGGTCGTGACCCAGACCGATTCCGATCGCGCCCTGCCGGCGGAGGAGCTTGCCGCCCTGGTGGACGCCGATAAGCTCGCGGGCGTGTACGCGAGCGTGCCTGAGGCCCTCGCGGCCCTCGATGCCGCGGGCGAGTCCTTCGTAGCAGCCGGCACCATCACCCTAGCCGGCGAAGTAGCCGGTCTGCTCCGTTAACCCATCCTGGAGGGTAGCTAATTTGGGACGGGGCTAATTTAGCTACCCTACCCGGAGTCTTCGAAGCAGGAAACCACATTTGACATAGGGCAGCTAAAAAAGCCCCGTCCCAAATTAGCTACCCAAGTTTCCTCTTCAGTTGGGGATGAGCCTAGTCCAGGCGCATGGCGTCGTGGGGGTAGGCGTTGAGAATCTCGACGCCGTTCTCGGTCACCAGGGCCAGGTCCTCGATGCGGACGCCGGTGCGGCCGGGGAGGTAGATGCCCGGCTCGATGGAGAACGTCATGCCCGGCTCTACGACCTGCTCGTTGACCAGTGAGACGTCGCCCGGCTCGTGGTCCTGCAGACCAATCGAGTGGCCCAAGCGATGCGTAAAGTACTTACCGTAGCCCGCATCCTCAATAACGTCGCGCGCGGCACGGTCCAGGTCGCACATGCGAACGCCCGGTGCGATCAGCGCCTCGGCGGCTTCGTTAGCGCGGCGCACGATTTCGTAGATGTGTGCCGTCTCCTCGTCCGGCTCGCCCCAAAAGAACGTGCGCGTCATATCCGAGCAGTAGTTGCGATGGCGTCCGCCAATGTCGAATAGCACCACGTCGCCGCGCTTGAGCACGGTGCCGTCGGGCTCGTGGTGCGGGTCGCCGGCGTTGGCGCCAAAGCTCACGATGGGCGGAAAGCTAAAGCCCTCGCAGCCGTGCTTGCGGTACAGGCCGAGCATCTGGTCAGCAATTTCGCGCTCCGTCACACCTTCGTGGACGTGCGTGATGGCGTCGGCCATCACAGCGTCGTTAGCGGCCGAGGACGCGCGCATGAGCTCTTGCTCGGCGGCATCCTTGTAGGTGCGCGCGGCGGTGACGGCAAAGTCACCCAGGAAAAACTCGCTGGCGGCGTGGCACTCCATAAGCGGCATCAAAAAGCCGGAGCGCATGACGGTGTCGATGCCAAGCGGCTTGGTCGGATTGACCTCGCGCGCGATGGCGTCGGTCACGACATCGGTATCGGTGTGATAGGCGACGCGGGCATTGTCATACTCGGGCAGCTGATGCAGCGCGTTGACCAAGATCACTGGCTCGCAATCGCGCGCGAGCAGCACACTGCAAAAACGCTCGAACATATCTGCATAAAAGCCGGTCAGGTAATAGATCGACCACGGGTCGTTTACGAGCAGCTGTGCGCCGGGGTGCTGAGCCTCGAGCGCATCGAGCACGCGCGCCACACGCTGGTCATCGACATGTGCCATGAAACATCCTTTCGCTAGGCTGCCACCATGGTATCCCAAGCCCGGCACATAGGGACGTTCCTTTTATGCCGACACTTCGGGACACTCCATGGTATGGCCAGTCTAGCGGACGTTCTGGCAAAAGTAGTCATAAGAGGCCCGCCCCAAATGGGCTGGTTTCAATAGTATGGCGGATTACGGGGCTGGACCTGTATTACTTGACCATGGGAAAAATCGCGAAATTAAAACCGCAGGTAGACGGCTTATCAAAAATCGAAAATTGCCGGTATGGATGGGGGCCTCCGAATCAGCCCCGTAATCCGGGGTAGTTTTGAAATGGCACAAATCCGATAGTGGCCGAGAGAGCATTTTCGCTAGCGAGGGGAAGGGAAGGGCCAGATAAAAGAGCCCGTCCCAAATTAGCTACTCGATGTCTATGCTGGCGATGAGGTCGATGTTGGTGTTGAGGAGGTTCTTCAGAACGATGTCGCCCATGCGGATGGGGGCCTCGACGACCACGCCGCGGATGAGGTCCATGGCCTGGGCGTGGAGTTCTAGCGGGATGGCTTCGGCGGTGCGCACGGGGAGCAGGGCTTCGTCGCCGCCGGAGACGGCCACGGTCGTCGTGAGCACGCGCATGGGACAGGTGAGCTCCTGATGTGCGAATTTATCACCGCGTGGGCAGTTGTTGCCGGTTACGGAGCGCACTTCCACCACGGCGCCATTGGCGTCGCGCTCGATTTCTACGGTCAGAAGGCATTCGGATGGGCAGGTGGTGCAGTTGAACTTGAGCGTCTCGATCGCGTTCATGCTCATGGCTTTACGCCTCCTCAACGGGGTCGACGGACAGGATAATTTCGCTTACACCTAGGTCGAGCGCTTGCTGAATCACCTTTGCCGGCAGCGGGAAGCTTTCCATGACGCTCGGTTTAAACGCGCGGACTTTGCCCGCAAACACTTCTTCGCCGTTGGCCAAGATGCGTACTCGAGCGGTATCGACCGGTCGGCGTACGCGGAAGTTGAGCTTGGTGAGCGCCACAGCCGTAATGCGTCCCGGCAGCGCGTAGCCCGCAATGCCGGCAGGGGAGACCGTGAGCTCGCAGCTCGTGTCCGCGACCGCGTTCGTTTCGGCTCCGCCACCCAGCGCGTACGCCGCCGCGGCTGCACCGGCGCGCTCGGACTCGGTCGTCACGTTGTCGGCCAGGTCGTGCACGTGCAGCACGTTGCCACAGGCAAAGATGCCCGGCACGCCTGTCTGGAGGCTCTGGTCAACTACGGCACCGCGCGTGCGCGGGTCAAGCTCTACGCCTGCGGCAACCGAAAGCTCGTTCTCGGGAATCAATCCCACCGAAAGCAGCAGCGTGTCGCACGGAACAATGCGCTCGGTCCCCGGAATGGGCGCCAGGCGCTCGTCGACCTGGCTTACCTCGACGGCTTTCACGCGGTCGTGCCCGATCACGCGCGTGACCGTGGTGGACAGGTGCAGCGGAATTCCAAAGTCGTCCAGGCAGTTCTTGACGTTGCGGCGCAGACCGTTGGCGTACGGCATGAGCTCGTACACGCCCTCGACGGAAATCCCCTCAAGCGTGCAGCGGCGCGCCATGATAAGACCGATGTCGCCCGAGCCCAAAATGACAGCGCGCGAGCCGGGCTTGAGGTTTTCGATATTGATGTATCGCTGCGCCAGGCCCGCCGTAAACACGCCGGCGGGACGGCTGCCGGGGATCTTGATCTCGCTGCGTGTGCGCTCGCGGCATCCCATAGCAAGGACGACCGCGCGTGCGGTGAGCTGTAGCATACCTGCACGGCTCATGAGCGTGACGGTATGGACCGCGGTGTCTTCCGCAGGCTCGCCTGAATCAATCCCAAGCACCATGCTGTTCAGGAACAGCGCAATGTCGGTCGCGCGAACCTGGTCGATAAAGCGCTGCGCGTACTCGGGACCGGTGAGCTCCTGCTTAAAGTGCGACAGGCCAAAGCCGGGGTGGATGCACTGGCGGAGGATGCCGCCCAGGTGCTGCTCGCGCTCCACGATGGCCACGCGTGCTCTGGCCTTATGAGCGGCAAGCGCGGCCGCCATGCCGGCAGGTCCGCCGCCGATAACGACCACGTCGAACGCCTGCGTTTGCACGGGCGCTGAGGCTCCGACCTCTGCGGTTCGAGCCTCCGCGCGTTCGTCGCGCATATCAAACGTCGCCATCCTAACGTACCCCCTTCAGCGGTCCCTGGACCAGCCAAGATCCGGCATCCTCCAACAACACCTCGCTGGGGTCGCAGCCCAGTTCGTGCGCCAGGATCGCTACCACGCGGCTCTGGCAAAAGCCGCTCTGGCACCGACCCATGCCGGCGCGGCAGCGGCGCTTGACGCCCTCGACCGAAACCGCGCCCGGGTGGCGTCGGATCGCGGCAACAATCTCGGCCTCGGGCACCGTTTCGCAGCGGCAGACGATTTGCCCCCAAGCGGGGTCGGATTCAATGAGCTCTTCCTTGCGCGCAAGCGGCACGCGGTCAAAGTCGTCCGGCGCGCGGCGAATCGGGTCCCAATCGGCCCTTTCGCGCAAAGCAACGCCCGCCTCGCGCATCACGCGCTCCATGCGCTCGGCAATGGCCGGCGCGCTCGCCACGCCCGGCGACTGAATACCTGCCGCCTGGAACAGCCCCGGCACCACGGCCGACTGCCCAATAAAGAAGTCGTTCGTTCCCTTAATGACCGGTCGACCGCCGGCAAACGCGCGCACCACGCGACGCGTGTCCAGATCGGGCACCAGCTTGTGCGCACCGGTCAAGAGCGCGTTGACATCGGTCGCGTAGGTCTGCGTGTCGCCTGGCTCGCGCACGGCAGCCGTCGCGGTAATCACGGTGTTGCCATGTACGGTACCCGTGACGATAACGCCCTTGGACACTGGCGTGGGAACAGGGTAGAGCGGCATGAGCGTGCGCGGTTCCTTATCCAGCACCACGATGTTGCCCTGACGCCAGACCATCTGGAACTCCTCGGCGCCTGCCATATGCGAGATGTTCGCGGCGCCGTTGCCCGCGGCGTTAATCAGGTAGCGGCAGCGCACGTTGCCAGCGGGGGTCGCCAGCGTAAAGCACGTGTCGTCGCCCGAGCCCGCGACTTCAATCGCTTCCACCGGGGCGGAGCGCATAAACGTCACCCCGTTGGCCACGGCGTTTTCCAGCGCGGCGATGGCAACCTCAAACGGGTCGACAAATCCAGTCGAGGGGCACCACAACGCGCACGTTGCATCGGCGCTGGCGCGCGGCTCTAATTCGTGGATGCGGTCGGGTCCGACGATCGACAGCTCGGGCACACCGTTGACATGGCCGTTGCACCGCAGCTGCTCCAGATGCGCGCGGTCCTCGTCGTTAAAGCCCAATACCATCGACCCGGTGCGGCAGAACAGAAAGTCCAGCTCCTGCGCCCATGTACTGTACAACTCGCAGCCACGGGCGTTGACCTGCGCCTTTACCGTGCCCGGCGCCGGATCGTAGCCGGCGTGCACCAGGCCGCCGTTGGCCTTCGACGCGCCCAGCGCGATGTCGTTAGCCGCCTCGACCACGCAAATGGAAAGGTCAAACCTCGCGAGCTGCCGCGCGATAGCGCATCCGGTGATGCCCGCGCCGACAATCGCGATATCAAACGTTTCTGCCACAGTGCCTCCCAGACGAGTTGACAGGCTGTCAATAGGACTATCCTATGGTCTACACACCCCCAGTGCGGCGGCAATGCGGCGAACAGCCCCGCAACACCCGCCAACGGCAGGCGAGGGGAGACCCAGTAACGTCGATAACCTCGTCTGCCGCCCCTGGCGTCAGAGGTTTGTCTCGTTCTGTAACACCTGGGACTGTTTTTGCCGAGTAACTGTTACAGATTGAGATATTCGGTTCGGACGGTTTTCTACGTCTCGATCTGTAACAGTTAGCTGATGATTTGGGTTTTAGATGTTACAGATCAAGACAAACCTTCCGGCGGATTTTGAATGTCTCGATCTGTAACAGTAAGAGGGGTTTTGGGGCCCAAGATGTTACAGATCGAGATTGAAGTCGGGGAGGGCCCCCTGTGTCTCGTTCTGTAACATCTAGACCCGGATTCCGCTCCCACCTGTTACAGATTGAGATGTTTGTGTCCGCGCCGGCCCCGTACCCAGCCGTAGTCCCATATAAACAAACCCCGTGGTAAACTTGACCGGAGTGTTAATATCCCGAAAGGTACCCGTAATGTCCAAGTACATCTCCGAACTCATGTCGCCGCAGCTTATGGGCGTCGTCTATGCCTTCGTTGGCTTTATCATCGCCCTGTATGTGCTGTCGGTCGTCTATGTGTTCATCGACGCTCGCCGCCGCGGCGCCAGCGCCTACGTGGCATGGGGCATCATCGCCCTCATCCCGTTTGTAGGCCTCATCGCCTACCTGGTTCTGCGCCCGCACTCCTATGCGTCCGACCGCGAGGAGCAGGAGCTGGACATGGCTCTGCGCGAGCGCCAGCTTGCCCAGTACGGCACCTGTCCGCAGTGCGGCGCGCCCATCGAGAAGGACTTCGTTGTCTGCCCGGTGTGCGACACTCAGGTTCGCAACGTCTGCCCCAGCTGCCATCGCCCGCTCGATGCGCACTGGAAGGTCTGCCCCTACTGCCGAACTCGCATCCAGTAACGCATCCATCGCAGGGCCGGCCGCAAGCCACGGGCACGCCGCAAACACGCGCACCCCGCCCCCACACGATGAAGCATGCGTAGAAAATCGCCCGCCGTACCATTAAGGTGCGGCGGGCGCTTGTATACCATGGCAACCTGCCTATAATGATGCAAGTTAAAACGCCGAGCGCATCGCACGCACTTGCATCAGGCATCCGAGAGGAGAAAACATACCCATGAAGGCACTCTACAATGACGGTTCGGTGGCCGAGCTCCCGCAGGACGAGGTCACGCACGTCATCCGCCACTCTGCCGCGCATATCATGGCGCAGGCCATCAAGCGCCTGTACCCCCAGGCCGACTTTGCCTACGGTCCCGCGACCGACAACGGCTTCTACTACGACGTCGACCTGCCAGAGGGCGTCAAGATCAGCGAGGACGACTTCCCCGCGATCGAGGCCGAGATGAAGAAGATCGTCAAGGAGAACCTCAAGTTCTCCGTGTACGAGAAGCCCCGCGCCGAGGCCATCGCCCTTATGGAGGAGCGCGGCGAGAAGTACAAGGTCGAGCACATCGGCGACCTGGACGACGACGCCCGTATCACCTTCTACCAGCAGGGCGACTACATCGACATGTGCGTCGGCCCCCACATCTGCTACACCAAGGCGCTCAAGGCCTTTAAGCTCACCGGCGTCTCGGGCGCTTACTGGAAGGGCGACAAGGACAACAAGATGCTCACCCGCATCAACGGCGTCGCCTTTGCCACCAAGGAAGAGCTCGACGAGCACATGCACATGCTGGAGGAAGCCAAGAAGCGCGACCACCGCAAGATCGGCCGCGAGATGGACCTCTTTATGATGCGCGACGAGGCTCCCGGCTTCCCGTTCTTCCTGCCCAACGGCATGATTCTTAAGAATACGCTGCTGGACTACTGGCGCGAGATCCACCACAAGGCCGGCTACGTGGAGATCTCCACGCCGCTCATCATGAATAAACAGCTGTGGAAGACCTCGGGCCACTGGGACCACTACAAGGACAACATGTACTCCACCGTCATTGACGACGAAGAGTACTGCATTAAGCCCATGAACTGCCCGGGCGGCGTGCTGGTGTATGCCTCCAAGCCGCACTCCTACCGCGAGCTGCCCATCCGCGCCGGCGAGATTGGCCTGGTGCACCGCCACGAGCTGCGCGGCGCCCTGCACGGCTTGTTCCGCGTGCGCTGCTTTAACCAGGACGACGCCCACCTGTTTGTGCGCCCCGACCAGCTGACCGACGAGATCGTGGGCGTGGTCAACCTCATCGACTCCGTGTACCAGAAGTTTGGCTTTAAGTACCACGTTGAGCTTTCCACCCGCCCCGAGGACTCCATGGGTTCGGACGAGGACTGGGCGCGCGCCGAGGAGGGCCTGCGCACCGCTCTGGAGAAGCTGGGCATGGACTACGAGGTCAACGAGGGCGACGGCGCCTTCTACGGCCCCAAGATCGACTTCCACCTGGAGGATTCGCTCGGTCGTACCTGGCAGTGCGGTACTGTTCAGCTCGACTTCCAGATGCCGCTCAACTTTGACCTGGAGTACGTGGACGCCGACGGCACCAAGAAGCGCCCCATTATGCTGCACCGCGTATGCTTTGGCTCCATCGAGCGCTTCATCGGTATTCTGATTGAGCACTTTGCGGGCAAATTCCCCACCTGGTTGGCTCCCGTGCAGGTCAAGGCACTTCCCGTCTCTGAGAAGAGCCGCGACTACGCCCACGAGGTGTGCGCCAAGCTGGAGGAGGCCGGCATTCGCGTGGTCTGCGACGATCGCGACGAGAAGATCGGCTACAAGATCCGCGAGGCCCGCAGCATCGATCGCGTACCCTACATGCTTATCTTGGGCGAGAAGGAGGTCGAGGCCGGCAACATCTCCGTCCGCGATCGCTCCAACGAGACCGTTCAGATGAGCGTTGACGAGTTTGTTGCCAAGGTGTTCGAGGAGATCAAGACTCGCGCCTAAGGCAAACTTCACAACTACTTACAAAGGCGACCGTCCACAATGGGCGGTTGCCTTTTTTCATACCGAAATAAGAAAAGCCGCTGGTTGAGCGGCTTTTTTTGTTGCACAAAAAGGTACAGGTTTTTGTATCTTTCGACAGACGATATTATACGAGCAATTAATCAGCGTTTGCCCAGATTACGCAAAATGTACTGCTAGTAGGTACATCTCCATACCCCTCTATAAAAACCTGTACTTTTGCGACTGCGCCTAGCTGCGAGCGAGAAGCCTGTTCTAAACGCCCCTGCATTTGCGTGCATCGCAAAGCCAAAAGAGGGGGCGAGAACTTGGAACAGACGGCACGGCGCCAAGAGCAACTGCCGGGCGCATTTAACGGCGCCACCACCAACAGCCAGCACGGCCGCGTCCGCTGGTATCTGGTCCACACCCCCAATGGAAAAGAGCGCGAGACCTGCGAAAAGGTCCGCCGCATTATCCCGCACAACCTTATGCAGGACGCTTTTGTAATGCAAAAGGAGTTCTGGTTTAAGCGGGACGGCGCTTGGTCGCTCCAAACCAAACCCATGTACAAGGAATATTTCTTCGTCGCCACGCACGATGCCGCCGCGCTCGATAGGGCCCTGGCCCAGTTGAGCTTTGGCTGTCGCATCGCCGGTAGTAGGGACCGGGCGTACATGCCCATGCCGGACGATGCGCAGGATTGGTACCGCAGCGTGCTGGACGACGACGGCGTGGTGCGCAACAGCGTTGCGCGCATAGAAGACGGCGTGTTGCACATAGAACAGGGGCCCTTGGTGGGGCAAGAGGCCCGCGTAAAAAAGATCGACCGTCATAAGCGCTGGTGCCTGGTAGACGTGGGCGAGGGTGACTCCACATTTAGGGAGCTGCTTGCGCTCGACGTTCCCAGCAAAACGTAAGGGAGACGTTGCGCCAGCTATTCGTTCGCATTTTGGATTCATAGACGGGGGGGGGTTCCTGGGGACAGGGACGTAAGTTTTATTGTGGCTGCTAAAGAAGTAACAGAGAGCTGTGTATCTGTGGGGGATGCACTGGCTATTAAAGAGATTAAACCGAGCGGTACGCTTGGCTACCGCTTTATTAAGAGACTGTTTGACCTTGTATTCAGTCTTTTGATGAGCGTGCTGCTGCTTATCCCTATCGCCATCGTGTGTGCGCTCATTAGCCTTGAATCGCCTGGCAGTCCTATGTATACGCAAGAGCGCGTTGGTAAGGGCGGAAAGACAATCAGGATTTTTAAGCTTCGCAGTATGGTCGCCGATGCGGGTGATGTGCAGAAGTATTTGAGTCCTGAGCAGCTGCATCAGTGGGAAGTCGAGCGCAAGGTTGACGACGACCCCCGCATTACCAAGATTGGTCAATTCATTCGTAAATGCTCCATCGATGAGATGCCTCAGTTTCTCAATGTGCTGAACGGCGATCTTTCAGTCATTGGCCCCCGTCCCATTACAAGGGATGAGCTTGAGCAGCATTTTTCCTACGAGGAAAAAGCTGAGCTGCTCTCTGTCCAGCCCGGTATTACTGGCCTGTGGCAGGCGACTGACCGTAACGAGGCAACCTTCAACAGTGGCTTACGACAGAAGATTGAGCTTCGCTATGTGCGTAATCGCTGCTTCCGCATGGACTGGAAATGTTTCACCGGCACTTTTGGTGCCATGTTCGGCAAGAAGAGGACGGGGCGATAAATGGCTAATTCGATTCGTGTCGCTCAGATAGTCGGAAAAATGAATGGCGGCGGCGTCGAGGCTGTTGTTATGAACTACTACCGTCATATTGACCGTAGCAAGGTGCAGTTCGATTTCCTTGTCGACTCAGATTCGACGCTTATTCCGCGAGAAGAAATCGAATCGCTCGGTGGCAGGGTCTTTGAAATACCGCCCTATCAGCATGTAGTTGAATACCAGCGAGAGCTTCAGCGCCTCTTTAAACAAGAGGGTTGGAAGGTTGTGCACAGTCACATTAACGCGCTTTCAGTTTTTCCGCTCCGTGCGGCAAAGAAGGCGGGTGTTCCAGTGCGGATTGCCCATAGCCACTCTACGAGTGGTAAGGGCGAGTATGCCAAGAATATTCTGAAGGCCGTGCTAAAAACGCAGTCAAATCGTTATCCAACGCATCGTTTTGCATGCAGTAAATTCGCCGGTGAATGGCTTTTCGGTAAAGATGCAAACTTCGAGGTTGTATATAACGCAATTGATTTGGTTCGCTTCAGCTTCAATGCGGAGGCTCGCGCGAAGGCGCGAGCCGACCTGGGCCTCGTCGGCAACCAGTTTGCCATTGGACATGTGGGGCGCTTTACTGCCCAGAAGAACCATTCGTTTTTGATTGATGTTTTTTCTGAGGTCGCGAAGCGCCGCGACGACGCCGTCCTGTTGCTTGTCGGTACCGGCGAAGCCGGGGCCTCCGTAAAGGCCTTGGTGGACGAACGCGGTCTCACGGATCGCGTTAAATTTCTGGGACAGAGAAGTGATGTCAGTCGTTTGTACCAGGCGTTTGATGCGTTCGTTCTGCCAAGCCTTTACGAAGGCCTGGGCCTCGTCGGCGTCGAGGCACAGGTGGCGGGTTTGCCATGCCTGTTTAGTGATGCGATCACACGTGAGGTTGATGTTACAGGCGAAAGCAAATTCCTGTCAATAGAGAAGTCGGATGTCTGGGTTAAAGAAATTTCTGCTATTCATCCAAAAGTTGATAGGTCTATTGACTTGTCTAGATTTAGGAATTATGACATCGAATTTGCGGCAAAAGCACTATCTGCTTTTTATGAGTCGCTTTAGCTTGGAGAGGAGCGTAGGTTGAAAAAGCTAAAGAAGGTGACCTTCCTTACAACGGGAATTTTGCCTGTTCCAGCAACTGAAGGCGGTGCTGTAGAGGCACTTGTTGAAACTTTAATTGAAAATAATGAATTAAACCCATGTTTTGAGTTTAATGTCATTTCAATTTGGAGTGAATCGGCATATCGCAAGTCCGTTTCTTATAAGCATTGTAATTGCATATTTCTTAAACCTCCTAAGATGATCGAAGAATTGGATAAGGCTGTATTTGCTATTGCAAAAAAGCTAACGCTTAGTCGAAATATTTCTTCATGTCGTTTTGTTTTTCAACGCATGTGGTTTTTGAAGCGAATGGGTCATTTGCTTCATTCTGATGATTTTGGCACTCTCATTGTTGAGAATCATCCTAGTATTTTTTTAGCGCTTAAAAGCTACGGAAATGCTGGAAAGTATCGCGGTAGATACTACTATCATCTCCATAATGTCTTTTCTGAGCTATACGGATGTGAAAAAATTGCCGCAAATGTAAACTCAGCTCTCTGCATTTCTGAATTTGTTGCCGATTCATATGTGAATCAGGTTAAAGGGCTAAAAGCCGGCCAGATTTCTGTTTTTAAGAATTGTGTTGACTGTAGTGCTCTTGACGCGCGATTATCAGATGCGGATAAATCTAAAATTAAAGATGATCTTGGGGTCGAAGTAGACTCTTTTGTGTATTTGTTTAATGGAAGGATTACTCCCGAAAAGGGTGTATTGGAGCTACTTGAAGCCTTTTCGTTAATAAAAGATGTCGTGCCAAAGTCAAAACTGCTTATTGCCGGTTCAGCATTTTTTGATTCCGATATTACTAGCGAATACGAGGCAAAGGTTAAAGACCTTGCCGCATTGCTTGGTGACAAGGTTGTATTCACGGGATTTATCCCCCATGATGCAATTCAATACATATACGGTATAGCTGATGTTTGCGTAATTCCCTCAATTTGGGAAGAACCTGCATGCCTCTCATTATTAGAGGCTATGGCTGCAGGTAAGGCTACTATTGTTACAAATTCAGGCGGAATGCCGGAATATGCAAGTAATTCAACTTCGATTTTTGTTGAACGCGATGAGAATATTGTCGAGTCGATTGCAAGGGCAATGTCATTACTCTTTGATGACGACGTTCTTCGTTCTGATTTAGGGGCCAATGCTCAATTGAGAGCTAAACAGTTTGATTCATGCGTTTATTTAGATAACTTTATAAAGTGTTTAAAGGTGGGTTAGGGATGCTTGTCTACGTATTAGCTTTTGGCCTGTCAATTGGATTGTATTTGGTTTTTAGCCGCGGAGTTCATGCATCATCCGATCTTGTCCTGGTTTCAGGTGATAGGGCCCGTTCAGTTCTTCCTTTTTTTCTTTCGGCTATTCCCCTTATTATTGTGTCTGGAATTCGATACAACGTCGGTACTGATTATTTCACGACGTACTATTCGGGATTTTATCGAATTTACGAAAATAACTACTTCGATGGCTTTGAGTTTGGATATGTTTTATTAAATAAATTTATTCAATTTTTTTCTACAAACGTCTTTCTTTTATTTTTCGTGACAAGTGCAATTTTTATCTTTTTTGTATTTGCTTCATTCAAGAAGATGTCGCCTAATATTCCTTTCAGTATTCTTCTCTTGTTTTTATTTCGTTATTATTTTATTAGCATGAATGCAATTCGACAGATGCTTGCATGCTCAATTTTTTCTCTTGCGATTTATTTCGCAATTAAACGTGAGCTGCGTCCATATCTTTTACTTTGTTTTCTTGCTTTTTCTTTCCACTATTCTTCTATTGTCTTGTTTCCCACATATTGGCTGATGAATATTGAATGGAATCCAAAACGAGCGACAGGGCTGTTGGTTTTAATGGCTGCAATTGGCACCGTTTCTTTTCCAGTTGTGGCAAAGCTACTCCCGGGATCATCTAAATACGCTGCAATTTTGAATGGCTTTAGCACGGCAGGAAGTTTGTTTATTATTGGAACAATCTGTCTAAATCTATTCATCCTCAGTCTCTATTATCAAAATTATCTCAAATGTAAAAATGAGTGGTGGTATAGATGCTTTCTGTATCTACAGATTGCGGCTGTGGGTGTTACGTTTTTCTTGCCGTTTATTCCGAATGCTGAGCGAATTTACTGGAGTTTTTCATTTCATTCAATGATAGGTTTGCCGCTAGTTATCGAAAAGATTGATTCTCAATCTTTTCGATTGGTTGCTGTATCTGCAATATTGATAATTTTTACAATTTATTCCTTTTATGACATATCTGTCCTTAAGGATCACCAGGTTATTCCATATTCGACCATTGTCGGTCGTAATCCCAGTCCCTATTCGGGATTCGATTATCGTTACGTTCACAAGCTGTATTGGTGGAACTGATATGCAGAATACAGTCGTTTCTGTCATAATCCCTATTTACAATGTAGAGAATTATGTAGCAAGCGCAATAGAAAGTGTGCTTCATCAATCTTATAGAAATCTTGAGATTATCTGTGTGAATGACGGCTCCACTGATAAGAGTGCTGATATTGCCAATCATCTTTTATCTTCAGATGTCCGTGCCCAGATTATTAATCAAAGCAATGCAGGATTATCTGCTGCTCGAAATGCGGGGCTAGATTGTGCTCGCGGGGACTATGTATTCTTCCTTGATTCTGATGACCTGATTTCCTCTGAAACAATTGAGGAGCTGGTTCGTGAGTCTATTCAATCTTCATCCGACATCGTTGTCTCGAGTTACGGCTCTTTTTTCTCTGAAAACGAATGGATCGAATTTAAACGTAAACGTGTCTTTAATGGATTTAAACACTTAACTATTAATGATTTCTACTATCAAATTGTATCGAACCACAGTTGTGCGAAGCTGTATAAACGCTCACTGTTTGAAGATAACGCTATTCGGTTTCCCGTAGGCCGCGCATATGAAGATGTAGCAACAACTTATAAGTTGATGCTGAATGCAAATCATATTTCATATACCGAATATCCTTTCTACTTTTATAGGCAAAATTTAAGCGGAATCTCGCGTACTTTTAGCCTTAAAAATGTTGAGGATTTTTATGCGAGTTATCGCGAAGTGCATATATCAATGCAGGGCCTGGGTATGTCTGATGCTCAGCTCTTCTATGTTCTCTCGATCTTATATTCTCTCATTCGTCTTGTGAATAAGCTTGACCCCACGGAAGAATCTCTTGCCATACGCAAAGAGCTAGAAGCAGAATTTAACAATCTGTTTAATCTTCGAGCAATAAATTTTTCTAAGAATTTGATTATGTCAATTAAGCTCCTATTGAGGCGCACAGGTTTTGGGAAAAGGATTCTAGCTTGTCTGAAAAAATAGCAAATCATAGATCTCGTCCGTTGCTCTCAATAATTATTCCTGTATTCAACACAGCTGGTTATATTGATCAGTGTCTTGAGAGTATATTGGACGGCAGTGAATCAAATATTGAAATCATTCTTATTGACGACGGATCAACTGATTCGTCTTCAATAAAATGTGATCAATGGGTTTTGAGCGATTCGAGAGTCAGATGCTACCATCAAAAAAACCAAGGCGTATCTAGCGCTCGCAATACGGGTATTAATAATTCACAAGGGGATTATCTTTGGTTTTGCGATAGTGACGATTGTGTCGTAAGCGGAGCTACAACAGCTATCTGTAAGACGCTCGAAAACTGTTCTCCAGATATCTTATGTTTTGGTGCTATAAAAGTTGATAAAAATGATTTTGAGATTGGTGTAATTTCGTCGCCTTCGGATAATTTTTCTGCTTCCCGTGGTCCCATTCAGTGCGGTGATGAGCTGTACCTGTTCTCTCATGTATTTAAGCGTAGCAAAATTGGCGATATCAGATTTGATGTGTCTCTAAACATGTGTGAAGATCGCTTGTTTGCTTACCGGGTTTTTGACGTTTCGTCAGACAACATTTTAGTATCAGGTGATTTTTATTACCGCTATTTATTTACCCGATCTGATTCGGCTGTAAATACATTAAGTCTGGCTGATGATATTGCCTCCCTTAGTGTTCATGAGTATATCCTTAAAAAGGAAATCGAATTAAATCGTCCTACCGAGGCTTATGTAATTTTTATTCAGCGTTCGATTAGTCTGCTTGCGAGGATTGTGAACGAGGGGTGTTCGTGCGGCTTGTTTCAGGATCTAAGGAAACGCGTCTTACGTTATGACTCCTTACGCCATTGCTTACGTGGTGCTGTTCTAATAAAATACATGCTCCTCTATGCCAGTGAGAGCATTTTCATAACTTCGTGTCGCGTGTTGCACCTTTTGAAACGTTAATAATTCTGCTGTGGGGTGAGAACTATGACTGCCGAGTCTATGTCATCGACTCTTATTGTCTAATTGCCGGCCAAATCATACTTATGCTTGTCCTGCTTATTGTTCCTTGCTGCATTAATGTATTGCTGCTCTGAAAATCTGCAGGGGGTTTCCATTGTGAAGACCCGCATTGAGTTATGTTTAATCATCTCCGGCTTTCCCCTGAGCTATATTGATTGGATAGATTCCTTATGAATTCAGCAATAATGACAATTCAGAGCATTAACTACGGAAATCGTCTTCAGAATTATGCTCTGCAAACGGTATTGAGTGGTCTTAATAATAATGTTGAGTCTCTTCGGCGAGGTTACAGTTTTAATGGCCCTTTAAAATCTCGCTTGAGGGCTGTTAAACATCAATTCGGCCGGGTAAAACACCGTAATGACAGTATCGGAGCTTTCGATCGTTTTGATCGGGAGAATATTATCTTTTCCAGTTCCACTGTGTCCAAAGAATATGTTTCTAACGATCTTTCTAAGTATGACCTGTTTGTAATCGGTTCCGATCAAGTCTGGAATCCAGATTTCGATTTTAATAGTGAGCTTGAATATTTACCAATGGTGCCCAACCATAAGAAAATCGCTTATGCCGCTAGTTTTGGCATTTCTGAGATTACGGTTAATCGCTGTCGTACGGCCGAATTGTTAAATGACATTCCGTTTATCTCTGTGCGCGAGTATGCGGGCGCACAAATCGTAAAAGACCTTACTGGTCGAGATGTCCCTGTCGTGCTCGATCCGACTATGCTCCTTACTGCTTCAGATTGGTCCAAGGTTGCTAAGAAACCCAAGGAGATTAACTGCGATGCTCCTTTTGTTTTCAAATATGTCCTTGGCAACGACGTTAACGAGGCAAAAATCCAGAAACTTGCGGATTATCATGGGCTTGCGATAGTCGATGTGATGGACGAATCGCTTGTTCTCGGCCCAGCAGAATTTGTTTGGCTTGCTGCCCATGGTGAGCTTGTATGCACCGATTCGTTCCATGCAAGTGTATTTGCCCTTCTTCATCATAAACCGCTGGCAATCTTTGAGCGTGTTAGCTCTGATGCTGATATGTCTTCTCGTTTTGATGCCCTGTGCACGTCTTTTGGCTTGGTTGGGCATCGTTCGTCTGAGGACATTTTTAGCGAAGGGACCATTTTTGGAACTGATTGGGATGATTTTGAGTCTCGTTTAACCTTGCTGCGTGAGGATTCGCTTAACTGGCTTAAAAATTCTATGTCTAAGGTGGAGACTCGTGGCTAGCCAGCGCAAGGCCGGCGTAATGCTCGGTTACCTCAATATTGTTGTTAAAAACCTCGTCAACCTGGTCTATACGCCCATGCTCCTGGCATTTGTCGGTCAGGCTGACTATGGCGTTTACCAAACGTCTAACTCGTTTGTATTTTCGCTGACGCTTTTGACCTTTGGTTTTTCCGAGGCGTATATTCGCTTCTATACCCAAAGGCGTGCGACTGGGGATGAGTCTGATATTCGCAGGCTTAACGGCATGTATCTAATTCTTTACGTTATAGTCAGCGCTATTGCTCTGTTTCTCGGACTTCTATTTGCAGGTAACGTTGATTTCTTCTTCTCCGGGAGCTTTACGTCCGAGCAGGTTGGCCTTGCTGGGCAGCTTATGGGGATTATGGCGTTCAATGTTACGGCCACCCTTTTCTCCACGGTCTTCGACGCCTATATTCTCGCCCATGAGCAGTTTAAGTTTCAGCAGACGCGACAGATGTTTACTTCATTAGCTACGCCCGGTGTGGCATTCGTCCTTCTTAATCTTGGTCTGGGTGCAGTTGGCGTTGCTTTTGCCCAGCTGGGCGTTACTTTGACGTTGCTAGTGCTCAATGCGAGATTTGCCATCTTTAAGCTTGACATGAGATTTGATGTTCGTCGCTTTGACTTTTCACTATTTGCTGCTATTGCAGTTTTTAGTGCTTGGATTTTTTCTAATCAGGTCTGTGAACTCATTAATCAGAGTGTTCCAAACATGCTGCTCGGCGCGCTGTCGGGCGCAAGCACTGTTGCCGTCTTTGCCGTTTCTTTGCAGATAAGGCAAGTTTTTTATTCTTTATCTACCACCATGTCTAACGTGTTTGTTCCGCTTATCAACCGTATCGTTGCGGAAAGTGACGATAACAATCAGCTAACTTCTCTTATGACGCGTGTCGGTAGATACCAGGCGTTGTTGTTTTGTTACGTCTTTGGCGGTTTTGTCCTATTGGGGCGGTTTTTTATCGTTAAATGGGCTGGAGAGGGTTTCTCCGATGCATATTGGCTCATCATGCTTATGGTTGCGCCGTTGATTATCCCTTTGACTCAGAATACAGGAATCGAGATTCAACGAGCTAAAAACAGACACAAGGCCAGAAGCGTTGCCTACCTCTGTATGGCGGCCATAAATCTCGGTTTGACAGCGGTGCTAGCTGGATCTTTTGGCTATTGGGCGCCCGCTATTGGTTATGTGACTTACATATTTCTTGGCTGCGGTGTATTTATGAACTGGTATTACCAACGCTGTATCGGGCTTGATATGTTCAAGTTTTGGAAGAGGATCCTTCCGGTTGTGTTTGTCACTGTGCTTGTTGTTGTTGTTTGCCTTGCGGGAACATCCTTGGTGCCGGTATCCAGCTGGCTATCTTTTTTGCTCTGGGGTGCGCTATATAGTTTTGCAATGGTCGTTTGTTTCTGGAAGTTCCTTCTCGATTCTCGAGAGCGCAAAGCCGTTTTTGCGAGATTGCCCTATTTGCATCGCCAATAAAGGAAGGTTGATAATGAAAAATATATACACCGATGAACGTAATGTTCAAATTCTTGTTTCGCTATTAAAGCAGTATGGCATTAAACGGATTATCGCAAGCCCCGGCACTACTAACATTACTTTTGTCGAGTGTCTTCAGAGCGACCCGTTCTTTGAAGTGTTTTCATCCGTTGACGAACGATCTGCTGCTTATATGGCCTGCGGCATGGCCGCGGAGAGCGGAGAACCCGTCGTTCTTTCATGCACGGGAGCCACCGCTTCTCGTAATTACCTGCCTGGTTTGACTGAGGCCTTTTACCGCAAACTTCCCGTTCTAGCTGTTACGTCTACTCAGCATCCTGGCCGTATCGGACGCAACGTTCCCCAGGTGATGGATCGACGCAGCCCGCTTAACGATGTGTGTGTTTATAGCTTCCAGTCGCGTTCTATCGCATCTGCGGACGATCGTCTTGAGTGCGAACTTTGCACCAATGAGGCTCTTCTGGAGCTCACGCGCCACGGAGGTGGACCGGTTCATATCGATTTGGTCACTACCTATAGCGATGGTTTTTCTGCTGACGGTTTGCCTGTTGCACGCAAAATCGATCGTATCTTCCCGGGCGATGCCCTTCCGTCACTCGAGGGCAAGCGGGTAGAGGTATTTGTTGGCGCCCATCGCCCGTGGAGCGAAAAGTTGGCCGCTGCTGTTGATTCGTTCTGCGCTACGTATGGCGCTGCTGTGCTATGCGATCAAACGAGTAACTATCGTGGCGCTTATCGTGTTCTTGCAGCGCTTGTTTCAAAGCAAGAATGCGGCCAGATTGCCTGCAACCATGCCGATGTGATTGTCTACATCGGCGATATCTCTGGTGCATATCTCAATCTTCCCGCCTGTGAAGTGTGGCGTGTTAACCCTGATGGGCGGATTCGTGAGCCCTTTGGCACCCTGCGCTATGTCTTCGAGATGAACGAGCAAGAGTTCTTTGAGTCTTATGCCGCGAAGGTCGATTCGGTGGCAACCTTCAACGTTTCTGATGAATGGAACGCTGCAGACGCATCTCTTCGTGAACGTATGCCGGAGTTTCCTTTTTCCAACATCTGGTGCGCTGAACAGATGGCGCCTAGGCTTCCGGAGAATTCGGTGCTTCATCTTGGCATTCTTAACACGCTGCGGAGCTGGAATTTCTTTGAGACGCCAGACAGCGTTTCTTGTTTTTGCAACACGGGCGGATTTGGTATCGATGGCTGCGTTTCCACTTTGATAGGCGCTTCGCTTGCTTCGCCTGAAAAGTTGTTCTTTGGCGTTGTGGGAGACCTCGCGTGCTTCTACGACCTTAACTCCATGGGCAATCGTCATGTCGGTTCAAACTTGCGCATCATGCTGATTAATAACGGTGTTGGCACAGAGTTTAAAAACTATAGCCACAAGGCTGCGCAGTTTGGCGAAGACGCCGATGCCTTTATGGCTGCGCGCGGTCATTTTGGTGCCCAATCTCCCGATCTCATGCATCATTATGCCGAGGATCTAGGTTTTGAGTATCTAAGCGCATCAAACAAGGAAGAGTTTGCGTCGGTTGTTGATCGTTTTACGGATTCTGAGATGCACGACCGCCCGCTTCTTTTGGAGGTTTTTACCGACAGCCAAGCCGAGAGCGATGCTCTTAAGGCTGTCTCGCAAATCGAGGTTGATGTAAAACATGCTGCTAAGGCGGCAATCAAAGGCGCCCTTGGAGACAAAGGCGTCTCGGCAGTCAAAAAATTGCTGGGGAGGTAGACGTTGAAGGCGCTTGTCTTGGGAGGCACGGGGGCCATGGGCTCTCATGTGTGCGAAAAGCTAGCGAATCGTGGTTGGGACATCACTGTTACCACACGGCGACCGAGGGAGTCCGGTAGCCCGCACATCTCTTTTGCTGTCGGCAATGCGCATGATCAGGTATTTTTGGACTGCTTACTTGATTCTAAATGGGACGCCATTGTTGATTTCATGGTTTGGTCGACTGCTGAATTCAGCGAGAGATATAAAAAGCTTCTTTCGGCGGCTGAGCAATACGTTTTTACTTCTTCATATCGCGTTTATGCTGACTCCTCCGTTATTACAGAAGAGTCTCCTCGCTTGCTTGATGCCGTTGACGATGATGAATATCTTGCGACCGATGAGTACGCGCTTTCCAAAGCACGTTGCGAAAACCTCCTTTTGGCTGAGCCCGGCTGTAACTGGACAATTATTCGCCCTGCGGTAACTTACGATGGCGCGGTTGGCAGATTGCAGCTTGCGGTCTTGGAATCTGATGAATGGCTCTGGAGGGCCCTTCATCAGATTTCCGTTCCGCTTCCCGCGGCAATGCTTGAGAAGCAATCGACTATGAGTTGGGGCGGCGATGTTGCCGAGATGATTTCTCGTCTCGTTGGTAACTCTATGGCGCTAGGCGAGGTCTTTACTGTCTCTGGATCTGACCATATGACGTGGAGCCAAGTTGCCGATGCGTATCGGGAGGTTTTACCGTCGCTTGAAGTTGTTCCTTGTGAACTTAGTGAGTTTGAACGTCATAGAGGCGGTGTCTATCAGATTCGCTATGACCGTATGTTTAATAGGGTTATTGATAATTCGAAAATCCTATCTGTTACGGGGATGACGCAGGAAGGCTTGAAGGGAATGCGCGAAACATTGCCCGAAGAGCTTGCGCTTTATCTTGCTTCTGAGCCTTCGCTTCCCAGTAGACCGGGATTTCAGGGGAAGCTTGATCGCCTTACCGGAGGCGTCCCGTCTTTTGCCGCTGTTGCAGCGACTTCAGGATTCGTGGGCGCTTCTAAGTACCTGGTAAGAAGGGTGCTTAAGTAAATATCAGGCGGGCCTATCGATTGAGGATTCATCGGTAGGCCCGTTGTCAAATCGTTGGGAATATTTGCTTAAAGAATGTTGTAGGCAAGCTTTTGTTTGGTAAATAGGTCGCTATTTAGGAAATTTTCTATCGCGCAAATGAGTCCATTTGAGTTGATGATATTTGTCCAATAGGCGATTTGGAATTCCGTTGGATTGGAAACGCCTGCGACAATGTTGTAAAGGAGCCTCGCCTGCGCTTCTGGTTTCTTTGCCCTAAATGTGCTTGAGGTAAAGAACTCCTTGATTGCCTTTTCCGATCCACCGTTATTAGCTAGCACGTTTGCCCAATAATCAATTCTCCATTGTCCTGGATCGGGAGTATCGAGACACTTTTCGTAGAGTAGCCAGGCATAGACAGAGGGTGATTGCGAACCTTGGCTGTTTTTGTTGCATAGCCCATAGTTCATGCATTGAGATATAAAGAACTTGCTGTTGCTAAACTCGGCAATCGCTCCGTTAACCCCATTTGCTTTGATGTGTTGCGTCCAGTATGCAAGCTGCGCTTCTGTAGGGTTATTGATTCCGGCGACTACTCGATATAGTAAACGAGTAATTTCCACTGCATTCTTTTGTTTTATAACGCTGCTGGTAAAGAACTCCTTTACTGCTCTTTGCGGCCCATCCTCCTGCTTGAGTACGCCTGTCCAGTAACTTATTTGATGCGTTGTTGGCTCTGGCGTGTTAAAGCACTCTGCATATAGCATCCGCGCATAGCCTTCGGGAGTATTTGAATAGTTTGTTTGCGATGGTTCGACCGACTCGGCGTGTTTCGCTTTGAACATATACTTCGCTGTCCAGCTTTTACTCGACGTCATCTCGACCTTTGACGTGGCCGTCAGGTTGGCCTTGTATCCATCGGTCTTCCATTCTCTCTGGTTCATCGCATAGGCAACGATCCCATTTTGAATCCCCGAGATGCTCGGCGGTAAGGATTGATTGTCGGCATCGATGGAAAAGCTCTCTTCTTTGGCATCCAGGTGCTGCTGAATGCGGTCGGCATACTTCTCGGCCCATTCATCGGCCTTGCCATCCCGCACAAAGTAATTGTTGGAAAGGTCGGTCGAGCGGTAGGCGTAGTCGGCCTTTTGGTAGTTGGCCGTGTGGTCGGAGTGGGCGATTGCCATGAGCTCGTCGGTCAGGCCAAAGTACAGATGGCGCTGGTCCAGGTCCCCGTACCAGTTGTCGCTGGTGTCGTCCCAGGTTAGGTCCATCTGGCACCATTTGCCGTCGATCTTTACGGCGTTCCAGGTGTGGCCGTTGCCGGTGATGCGGCCGTTGGCGATGCCCGCGGCGTCAAGGAGCTTGGAGTAGATGCGCTGGTAGCTCTCGCAGGTGCCCTGGTGGCGCGTGAGGCCGCTTTCGGCCGAGCACCAGTTGAGGCCGTGGTCGTACTCCAGCTGGTCGATCGTCCAGTCGTGGAGCCACAGCGCCATGTCGTATTCCGAGCCGTTTGTCTCTTGCCTGCACAGGTCCACGGCGTCGTTGACGATCTGCGTGACGCTTGGGCGGGCGGCGTCGTTTACGGTCACCTCCGCCGTGGTGCGCAGGTAGTAGATCCCCTTGTCGTTTTGGGGGTCGTTTCTGTCGTTGTCCATAAAGTAGAAGTAGATGCGGTACGTGCCCGATGCCGTGAAGTCAAAGGCAAAGTCGTGGCCGGCGGTGCCCAGGCTGTGGTAGCCGGCCCATGCCTGGCGCGACGGGTCGCAGACGCTTTCCTGGCTGTCGCCGTCCCAATAGGTGGGCACGTCCATGCGCGCCTTGGCCTGGGACGAGCCGTTGGCCTGGGTTACGTGGAAGGTCGTCACGGTGCCCGCGGGGGCGTCGTTCCACGAGACGGTGAAGGTGACGCCGTTTTGGCTTGCGGTGACGGAGTGGGAGTAGCCGGTTTCCGCCGTGATGGAGATCGCCTCGGGCGTGGGGGGTGGTCTGGGCGCGGAGGGATGGGGCGGGGGTGGTGGTTGCGGCAGCGGTGTCGTCAGCGTTTTCCGTGTCGGCTGCGCTGGTGCCGGTGGATGTTGCGGTGCCGTCCTCTACGGTATCTGCTGTCGCATTTTTGTTGGTGCCGTCTTCAACCTTGCCTGTGTCGCTGCTCGTGGCGTCGGCTCGCGCCTGCTGCTCGACGGTTTCCTGAGGCTGAATCGCCTCCGCAATGGCTGCCATAGGCATCGTCGCGCCGACCATGGACGTACACGCGATCGCGCAGAGCAGGTAGTAAAGGGGTCGTTTCATAGCGGAGCCTCTCGGTGAGCAGCCAATAGGGTCCGAAGGCAGCTCCAGGCCAGCACTCCGCACATATTTTGTTGAGTTTATTTTACGGGAACCCCAGTCTACATCAGCGAACTTTTTGGGGGATGTTGGGGAGGGGAGGGGCGGTGGCTTTCTGTTTCCCCATCTGGCGGCTATGCGGCATGCGTTGGGTTGTCTATGCGTGCTGCGGAAGCTTCAGTGCGAGTCTGTGTTGTTCCTCCGTGAGGCTCGACACGGGCGTCTTCCAAGAAAAGCCTGTGAGTTGGCTACCCAGATCCAGCTCTGCGTGGCCATATTCTTCGATTTTGCATCCAGGGTGCTTGGTATCGGTCCTCAGGCGGCACTCGACCGGGTTCGACCCGATGATTCGATATTCCTGCTGGTAAGCGTACTTGGGCGTTTTGATAAGTAGGTTGCAGATCGTGCCTTGGAAAATTTCCTCGATCCGCTTTGGTCCGGGGATGCCATAGGAGATGGCGCCGTGGGCGTATACCTCCTCGCCGCCGGTGGTGTGGCTGTCTATAAGGCGCGCGAAGCTGTCGTACCGCAGGATGCCGATCCATCCGTCTGCACATCCGAACTCCCGGATCATGCGCTTCGGGATTTGGACAGAACCGTCGACGATGTCGTTCTCGCGGACCGTGTACATGCAGTAGATGGGCAGACGGTAATTGCCGTAGATGCATGCCGGGAGGACCATGGACGCCTCGAGCGGATCGCCCTGTTCGCCAGGCAGGCCATGATAGTAGCCGGCTGCATTCATATAGAGATGTCCGTTCAGCAGGTCGTCGATGTACACCTCCTTGGATGCGAACTTTAGTAGGTAGGCGATGTTGTTGTTGGACATGGTGTTTCCTTTCTTGGGTAGTGATGCTCTGGGTCGCTTTGTGTGTCCGGGTTGCTTGCTACCAAGGTAAGGGTGTCAGGCGGGGCCCTCGTGCGGGAATGGTGCGCGCCTGGCGTTTGCTGGGGTTGTGATCGCCCTCGGCGCCGGGGTTGCATGTCTGTGGAGCGTTCCGGGGGCTGTTTCCGGGCAGGGGAGTGTCGGCTGCTGTCAGCTAATAACGACCTTTCAGCGCTGACATATGTCGGTCCCGCTCAGATTGGCGATATCAGATTGACGAACCCCGAGTTCTCCCTTAAAGTAATCGTTGTGATGAGGCCTTGCGACGGTACGTCCGGCTTGGTCCGTGGGAACCGCCGAAAGGCGGTTTTCGCGTTTAAGGGGCCCAAATGGATAAACCATTTAAATCTATTGATGAGCAGATTGCTATTCTTGAAAGCCGTGGACTCGAATGCGATAACAATACTCGTTTAGTTTTGGAACGCGAGGGATACTATCCGGTTATTAACGGCTACAAGGATTTGTTTCTCGACCAGCGTGGAGATTCTTGCCACGAGCTATTCGTAAAAGGTACGAAGTTTTCTGATATATATCGTTTATTCGAATTTGACCGTTCATTGCGTCTGCTCATGTTTGAGTACTTTAACAAGGCGGAAGCAGTGCTTAAAACCGTCTGTTCTTATCGTTTCGCGATGGCCCATAAAGATAGCCCGGAAGCATATCTGGATAGAAGATCCTACCGTGCCGATGCTAGTTATCGAAAAAAGATCGACACGCTTATTTGTGATTTCGAGAAGGTGCTATGTAGGTCTCAAAAATGGAAAAGCGATTATAAAAGGGACTACATTCGGCATTATGAGAATAATCATGACAATACGCCGGTATGGATTCTTATGAATTATTTGATGCTTGGTCAGGCGTTCAAGTTTTACGAGTTTCAACCAGAAAGCATGAGAAATTCCATTGCCAAGTCGTTTTCCGATCTCTATTCCGAGACGCATGAAGTCGATAAGCGCATCAGCCCCCGAAGGCTAAGGCTCGCATACGATCACATCAAAGATTTTCGAAACATCTGCGCGCATGACGAGCGTCTGTTCTGCGCGAAGGTGTCTCCGTCTCGCGATGTCAATCTAGTAGGGGTTTTAAGCGATCTTGAGCTAGTGCTGACTGAGGATGACTATAAGATGTTACGCCGAAACATACTGCTTGATGCACTTAAGTTGAGTGACGAGCTCAGCAACGATGCCAGCGCAAAGGTGCTTTTCGCTATGGGCGTTAACGATTTGCCGAGCGTGTTTCCTAAGGAAATATTGGGGTCGTAATCGACGCGAGTGATGAATTTACCCTACAAGTTGGATGCGCATGAGATCGCGCAGAGCGGGCGGGACGTTGCCCATTGGTGGCGTCCCGCCCGCGCTTCGTTGCCTATACGCGATGCGGGAGCTCCAGCATGAGGCCGTCTTGCGCTTCTTCGAGACTCGCCACCGAGACCTTACAGGAAAAGTCCGCGAGGCTGCTGCTTAGGTCAAGTTCTGCGTGGTCGTATTTTTCAATTTTGCAGCCCGGGCGATTCTCGTCTGGTAAAAGGCGACATTCGACCGGACGCGACCCGATGATTCGATACTCCTTCTGATATGCGTACTTGGGCGTTTTGATAACGAGATTGTGCGGGATGCCCTCAAAGATCTCGCGGATCAGTTCTGGCCCGGGGACGCCGTAGGAGATGGGGCCGTGAGCGTAGATGCTTCCGTCGTCGGCTATGTGTCTGTCGGCGAGGCGCGCGAAGCTGTCGTACTGCACGATGCCGATCCACCCGTCCGCGCACCCGAACTCCTGGATCATGCGCATCGGGATTTTCACGGCGTTGTCGACGATATCGTTCTCGCGGACCGTGTACATGCAGTAGATGGGCAAGCAAGTATATCCGTAGAGGCACACCCCGGGAGCCATGGAAGCCTCGAGCGGATCGCCCTGCTCACCAGGCAGACCATGGTAGTAGCCGGCCGCGTTCATGTAGAGGTGACCATTCAGCAGGTCGACGATGTATGCCTCCTTGGGGGCGAACTTGAGTAGATATGCGATGCCGTCTTTGAGCATATAAGATCCTTTCTTGGGTGGAGGTGCCCGGGTCGCCTTGTGCATTCCGGTTTCTCACTGCCAAGATAAGGGAAATTTTAAGAACCTTCGTGCCGGATTGGCGTGAATCTGCGCCGCTTGAGCGTGCTGGCTCATTAGGACGTTGAGGCTTGCGCAGCAAAGAGCTCCGGGGGCTTTTTTCCGACCCGCTAAGAAATGGTCTGCTAGTAGATCGGTTATAGCAGCTCGGTTCAGCTTGACTGTGCGATGTTCACTTCCTTGTTTGCTTCGCGAGCAATACGATGCTGGTCTTCGTATCCGAATTCAAGAGATACGCATGTCGATGCATCGAGATCGAAAACATAATTGTATCCAGGGACCGAGACGATAACAGATGCGAAGTGGCATGAGTGGCCACTGGATTCTTTTTTCATGTTGGAGAGCGCTTCGCGAAGCATTTCCTCGTCAGCAAGAATGTTGGATCTGATAAACAACTCGTTTCTCCTAAAGAGTTCGTAGTCATTAGAGTCGAGTCTGTCCAGCTTTTTGCGAAGAGCTTCAATAACCTGCTTGAATGAATCCGTACCATTTGGACCAAACAGGACTCCTTTTTCGAAATGTGCTCCACATTGCTCAATAAGTTCGATTCGGCGTTTTTCTTGAGAGGAATCATTCTCGTATAGGAGTTTGGAATAGAGGGATTCTGCCTTTCTGCTGTCTTGTGATTGGGAAGCTGTTACCTCGATGCCCAGGGAATGTGCCCGATCGATCAGATCCGGTTTATCGCTGTAAGCCAAATTGCCGTATTTGTCGCTATCGATAAATTGCAGAATATGTCTCGCATAACACTCCCAGATATCGATTTTGGTCCTGCCAAGGATGGGCTTTACGTAGCTTTCGCTATCAATGGGGCTATGCATATGGCTCACCTCTGTTGTCCGGATTATGGGTTTGGTGTTTGCCTAATTGCGGGTTTAAGTATATTGAGGGCATTCTTCTGAGGATGCGCGACGCTGTATAGCTTTTTATTCTACGGCTTTAGGGAAGTGGGGCTGGGCCATTTGTACCGATATCCTAGGTTTGCCCGGTAGCGGATATAATTAATTCAATTTCGGCTCCGCGCTTAAGGACCCATAATGAAAACTCTCAATGGCCTCATGAAACATCTTAGGGATAAAGGGATAGAGACGCATGGCTCTGTCCATAAAAGAAAGATGAAGAATTACGGTTATTACCATGGCTATAAGGGCCATCGTTTTGTGGGCAATTCTTCCAACTGTTTGGGTTTAACAAGCTTTGATGAAGTAATTGCTTTAAATGAGTTTGATATGGCGGTTAAGGCGCTCTTGTATCCAAGCGTAATGTTTATTGAAACTGCGCTAAAGAACTATACGCTGGAGGCCGTGCTTGAAGATTCTCGCTCGTTCGCGCTGGAGGATATTTTCTCTCGAACGCTCGTGGCATATCGTGATTACCCTAGAAAAAGTAGCAACTATAGCGATGCCATGAAAAAGCGCTTAGGCCTGCGTGCGGAAATCAATAGGTTGATTCAGTACAATTATTCCAAGAACCCTGTTGTTAGGCATTTTTATGACAGCGATAAACCCTTGCCTATTTGGGCGCTATTCGAGGTCATGACTCTAGGAAACTTCGGTGTTTTCTATTCGTGCTTAAAGGGCTCGGTTAGACAGAGCATATCTGATGACCTAAAGCTTCCGAACAATTACGACGGCCCCGGGCTTCTCGAACGTACTATCTTTGTGCTCAAAGATCTCCGTAACGCGATTGCTCATAACAGTGCCATTTATGACGTTAGGTTTAAGAGGGCAAAAGTGGGAAATCAGCTTGGCCAGATGCTGTCATCCGAGGTTGGCGTTCCTTCGATAGACTTTTCAACTATTACTGATTATGTCGTCCTAATTGTCTATCTGCTCAGAAAGATGATGGTTTCCAAAACTGAGTGCTATCAGTTAATTCGGAACTACTCTAGCGTGCTGGAAGACTTGCACGGCTCCCTGTCTTCCTCAGATTTTCATAAAATAGTAAAGACTGGGGCCAGGAGCAAGATGGATGCACTTCGTAGCTATATAGCTGCTTCTTAAGAAGCGGTAGCTAAAGATGGAGGTTAAAGATGGAGATGACATTCTTTGGTGCTGGGCCCGTAGACAAACATAGGATATCGACTAAAATATAGCCAATTGCGGTGGAAGCCTTCGGGCGACACCTGAAGAGGGTTGATGCGTCGGCCCTCTTTTTTTGTCGATTTCTTTACAGCATGCGTGAGATGGCTGCATGGAATCGTTCTGGATAATGTCATCTCCAGAATTGCCCCTGCGATCCAGCGGCCGCTCAAAGCAGGCATACCTCACGATGCCGATTCAGCCGTCGGCGTACCTGAACTCCTCGATCAATCGTCTGGTAGTCAGGACAGCGATGTTTACGGTGCCGCTCTTTAAATTGAATTGACCCCTTGGAGCCTAGACGATAGAGTAAATAGTTGGTATTGACGTAGTCAACCTACGGGCCTACGTCCTGCGGAGAGGCGGCCGTTCTTTTGGATGGCCGTCTTTCTTCATTATGCTTATTGTGAGGGCTTATTACGCCAAGGTTGGCGGACATAAAATCGTTAATTACATCCGAATGGTTTGGATGCCTGAGCGTTATCTGACTGAGAATGAGTCTAAACGGTGTATTAAGGACTAATGTGAGTGCAGAAGATATCAGGTTTACCGGTGAGGATGATGGGAAGAGATGCCGCAATCATCATCTTATAGTGGTTGGCAACGGTTTCGATCTTTCCTGTGGCCTGGCGTCTTCGTTTAAGGATTTCTTTGAGCCTCGAATGAAGGTCATAGATTCTCTTGTCTCGGAAGAGGGCGCTTGTGATTACGGAGCCATCAAAGCGAGAGGCCTGACTGCTTGGGATCTAATCCTTAGAAGCCGGAAGGACATGGAGGCAAGAGCCTTCAACGTGAACTGGTGCGATGTCGAGACGGCTATTGCCAATGTGTTTGGCATCAACCTGCCCGAGGACGGCATCGACGATGAGGGCGTAATGATATCCGACTATGCCGTCTCGTTCGGTTCTCTGCAGGACTACTTTTATATAGCAAATGAAGCGAACGCTCTCAATGTAAGTGACTACATCGAGAATCGGGTCGACGAGATCGAACGGCTTGGAGACGGCATTGACGATGGTAATCAAGGGGTTCTTTCTGAGCTGAGCATTGAAGATTCGGAGAGTTCGGATGACTCAGAGGTATATTCTGCTCTATTGAGAGAGGGTGCTCGCCTTTTGGGACACGAGCCCAATCCTTGGACCGAGCGTGTGGGGCATTACCTCGCCCATGCGTTCCCTCGGGTCCTTGAGGATCCCGAGGGGCAGTTTTCTTCCATCCTCATGTCGGAACTCGAGCGTATGGAACACTACTTCAATTGCTATCTCAAAGATGAGGTTGCTCGCAACGATGGCTATTCAGATTGTTCGGATAACTTAATGCGCAAGCTGATTGAGCATACCGTGGTGCCCGATGGTGTGCCCGATGATGCGGTGACTGTTCTCAACTTTAACTATACGTCTCCATATCGGTGGCTTAAACAGCGGTTTGGGGATGCCGATCTTGTCAATATCCACGGCACGCTTGATGGTGAATGCATTTTTGGAATCGACGGTTCCGGCAATTTGGATAATCGGGATATCCTCCCATTTACCAAGACATATCGTGTATTGAAGTCTGCCCGAGGGGTTCCAAGTGGCTCGATTGCTTATCCTTCGCAAAGGGGAGGGGATGGTCTTAAGACATCTTCGATAGTCTTTTTTGGCCATTCGCTTTCGCGAGCCGATTATTCGTATTTTGAGTCTATTTTTAGCACGGTGGATTTGTATAACGGGCATACCAGCCTGGTCTTCCTATACTCAAGCTACGCCAAGGGTGTTCGCGACTCAGAGGTGGCCAAGGTACTTGCCCTTCTCGATTACTATGGCGCTTCGCTTGGTATTGCCGGACGTAGCAACAACCTTGCACACAAGCTCATGCTCGAAGGCCGACTTGTCGTTCGGGAGATTTAGGTCGATCTGCTCAAAAGGTTGTTTTCTGAGGGGTCTCTTATCGCGTCTTCAGTTTTAGGGTGCTTGGTGTTGTCGTGTTTTCCGGAAGTGCGGGGAAAAATCGGAAACCTCCGAGCACACCCGGATTTTTACCAACAAAACCGCAGGTCGCTGATGCCCAAAACCGGGGTGTGGTCGACAGCTCTCTGTTTTTCACCGCACTTCCGGAACCGCTCGATGGAAGTATGCGACAAATTTCGGAACTCTCGAGCACGCCGCCCTTTTCAAGAAACGAAACCGCAGGTAGAAGCTTTGTCACTATCCAGTGTGGTTGAAATGTCTGGAATTTGCCGCATACTACAGGTTTGAGTGGCTCTCTCAGTAGGTTTTCATGGTTCGGATTGGCTTTGGTTACATGACGTTTCCCGTAGTTACGTAATTGATGCAGGTCTCCTATCTCTTGCCGTAATATAATTACGGCAAGAGATAGGAGACTCTCATGCTTAAGCGTTTTACTGTTGATGGCTATAGGAATTTTTCGACTCCGGTTTCATTTAATTTCGCAGCTTCTCGTGATTACCAGTTTGCAGAAAATAACGTTAAAAACGGAACCGTGAAAATTGCACTTTTGATCGGCAGAAATGCGTCTGGTAAATCGAATTTCGGTTCAGCTTTATTCGACATTACACTCGGCTTTCCAAAGGCATTCGATTATTCTGACCAGGATGATCGTCTGTTTTTGAGTGCTGACTGCGGGCGAGGTACGGCACAGTTCACCTATGTCTTTGAATTTGACGGTCGCGAAATCAATTACTGCTATGAGAAGACTTCTCCGACTACTTGGCTTCACGAGACCCTATTGATTGATGGGGAACGAATTTTCGAATTCAATAATGCAAGCGGCGTTTTCGAAGAGAACCATCTTGAACGAATCGGTGCTGCTGGGATCAATTTTGAATTCTCCGATACCTCGTTGAGCCTTCTTTCATACATAACGAGCAGTCTTCCAACTAATGTTTTAGGCGTCTTGGCGGAGTTGCGCCGATTTGTCTCGCGCATGAGACTGATTCGCATGGACAGTTTTCGATTGAAAGGGTTTGAAACAAGAAAGGTAATCGACAAGATCATACGCGAGAACAAGGTCGCGGAATTCGAGTCATTTATTCGCAATTTTGGAGTCGATGAGTCCCTGATCGTTATTAAAGAGTCCGACGGCTTACCTGTTCTGTATTTCAATCATCCCATGCGATGCATCCCGTTTGTCGAGGCATGTTCTAGCGGTACAAGAACTCTGGTTAAGTTGTTCTCTGAGCTTGAGCTTAACGAGTCGGCCAGCTTTTTGTTCATAGATGAGTTTGACGCTTTTTGTCACTTTGAGATGGCAGAGAGCCTTTTGAAGCTCTTTGCTTCAAAGGCATCGTGTCAGATACTGTGCTCGACCCACAATACCTCGCTTGTTAAGAATGGCGTAATGAGGCCTGACTGCGTTTATCAAATCTCTGCAAAAGGGGGCATTCGAACTTTGGCCGATTCCACCGATCGCGAGTTGAGGCTTGGCAACAACATTGAGAAGCTCCTCCGTGCCGGAGAGTTTGACTAGTCATGAACAATGCGTCCGTAAAGAACGTCCTGCTCATTGTCGAAGGTGCTAAACGCGAGCCTCAGCTGATGGAGCGCATGTTTGATTCTTTTAGCCTCGCAGATGATCATCAAATTGTTCCTGTCGAGATTAATGTTCATGACTTTCTAGACAAGCTCTTTCAAGAATGCGGTTGCGATTTCGAGTCCATTGATCTTAAATCCTTTGTCGCAGAGCTTCTTTCGGATAAAGATGATGCGGCCCAGCTTCTCGAATCCAGTTTTACAGACACCTTGCTTATATTTGACTTAGATCCTCAGGACAATCGGCTCGATTTTAAGCGGCTTGAGCTAATGCAAGACTATTACTGCGACAGCACTGATATGGGTCAGCTATATCTAAGCTATCCATCGGTTGAAGCATATCGTGATTTTGATCCCTCGAAGTTTTTCTCTCTGGATGATGCCCTTGTTCCTTCAGATGTGATTTTTGGCCAGCGATCTTACAAGGACTGGGTTGCCAGGAGGGGAGATTCGCTTGCGGATATTGGGCGTATTGATGGCTATACATTTGCTTGCATTATTGCCGTTCATGCCCTGAGGTCGCTATGGTTAACTAATGAACAGGCGACGCAAAATGCAAACGAGTGTATGGCTGACTTAGCTGCGACTGTGGCGGACATCAATCATTCTGAACTTTTGCTCAACGAGATTGATCGTCTGAACAATGATTCATTTTGCGCATGCTGCACTTGTCTATTCTTTATTTCGAATTGGCCTAAGCGACTTAACGACGTTTTGAATAAGGCGATTAAGAGGGGTTTGGGTATTCGTTTGTTCTAAATCTATAACGGCAGCGACAAGGTGATTAAGCTCGAGCGCAAAAAGAAGTACGGCAGCTGGATCTACAAGGAGGACGCGCCACTTACACGCGGTGAGTTTGAGCAGATTCTGGCTGGCGACTACGGCTTTTTGCTGAGGAGCCCCTATCCGCTCTGTCGCGAGCTCTACATCGAGTGCATCTACAACATGATGCGCCCGTGGGCCATCGTGGACTATGAGCGTGAGCCGTGGGTGATGGACGAAGGTACCGTGCGCATTTCGTTTGACATGAACATGCACGCGGCGGTGGGAAGCTTTGACATTTTTGATGCAACGCTGTCCGCATTGCCCGTACTGGAGCCCGGCAAACTGGTGATGGAGGTCAAGTTTACCGAGTTTTGCCCACAGCTGGTGCGTGATATGGTGCCGCTGAGCGTGGGTTTGGTCAGGTCTATCCTGCCAAGATTGGCCTGTCGCTGCTCGTGGCGCTCGCCATGGGCATCTTGATTTATTACGTGTACAAGCGCTTTTTTACCGGTGTGGTGTATTCGCGCAGCTTCGCCGTGACGCTCGTGGGCATGTGCGTGCTCACCTGCATGGTCACGCTCGCGATCTCGACGAACGTGGTTATCTCGCTCGGTATGGTCGGTGCTCTGTCTATTGTCTGCTACCGCACGGCGGTCAAGGACCCGCTCGACCTGCTGTATCTGTTTTGGGCCATTACCACGGGCATTACGGCGGGTGCCGGCATGTATGCGCTCGTGGGGCTCACGGCGGTGGTGATTGTGGTGATGATTGCCGGCTTTGCGAGCCACCAGGACAAGGCGCGCGTGTACATGATGGTCATCCACTACACGGGCCAGACCGCCGGCGACGACATTGTGCGCGCCTTTGGCCGCACCAAGTTCACCGTCAAGTCCAAGACCATGCGCGGTGACAAGGTCGAGACGGCCGTCGAGGTGTTCTCGGACGGCGTTGATATGCCCTATGCCGACGCCATCCGCGCGCTCGACGGCGTGGAAGACCTGACGCTCATCCAGTACAACGGCGAGTACCACGGCTAACTATTTCCGGCGTTCTACCGAACGCCGGACCGGTCGACGCTGCGCGAACATCTGCCGGGCGATCTGCCGCTCAAACCGTCGCTCGCGTACATAAAGTACGCTTCGCTCCTCTTTCGCGGCACCTCGCCACGGCAGCTGCCCGCTCGCTGACGTTTGCTCGACCTGAGTGGGCCGATTTGGTTCGCATGCCGTCTTCACGGGTATCATGGTGAAAGCGATTTCAACGACAGGGGTACTCGTGGTAAAGATGAAAGATGTGGCCGAGCTGGCCGGCGTTTCGAGCGCCGCCGTCTCGCGCTACCTCAACGGTGGCTACATATCGACGGACAAGGCCGAGCGCATTAAGCAGGCGATTGAGCTGACCGGATACGTGCGGTCCAGCCAGGCTCGCGCGCTGCGCACCGGTTCCACCAAGCTCATCGGCGTCATCGTACCTAAGATTAACTCGGAATCCGTGAGCCGCATTACCGCCGGCATTGGCCAGGTGCTCGGTCGCCGTGGCTACCAGATGCTGCTTGCCAATACCGACAACGCGGCCGATCGCGAGCTCGAATACCTCGATTTATTCCAAAACCACCCGGTCGATGGCATTGTGCTGGTGGCAACCATGATTACCGACGAGCATCGCCGGGCGATTGAGTCGTGCCGCGTGCCCATCGTGCTGATCGGTCAGAATGTTGAGGGCGCGGCGTGCGTCTATCACGACGATTACGAGGCCGCCTTTGAGCTGGGTCATGCGCTTGCGGGTTGCGTGGATGGCAAGATTGCCTACATTGGAGTTACCGAGGAGGACCGCGCTGCTGGCTATGACCGCCGTCGCGGTTTTGAGGCTGGCTTGCGCGCCGCGGGCGTGGCGCTTGATCCGAGCCTGATTCGCCAGGGGTCTTTTACGCTCGACTCGGGCTATGGTGCGGCGCGTGAACTGCTTTCCGCCGCTCCCGATGTTTCGTTTATCGCCTGCGCGACCGACACCATGGCGGCGGGTGCGCTGCGTGCCATCGATGAGGTTCGCGGCGTGGGCGAGGGCATGCACCGCGTAAGCGGTTTTGGTGACAACGCGTTTTTGCGCGCGCTGACGGGCGGCATTCCCACCGTGCACTATGGCTACCTGACCAGTGGCGTCGAGGCGACCAATATGTTGCTCAACACGCTCGATGGCGTGGAGGGGGAGAGCGGTCTCAAGACGCTCAAGCTCGGCCATCAGCTTATGAATGTCTAGGTTTTGGGCACGTCTGTCTGCCTCTGAGTCGCCTGTTTTTGCCTTAAAACTACCTTTCGCCGGCTTTTTCCTACCGTTCACCCTATTATGAAAACGATTACAGAATTATGAAACTGAAAACGATTACAGTATAAGTGTCAAAGATGGCCGGGTGCGAATGCACCCGTTGGAGGAAAGGGAAGTCATGGACTACCGCAAATCAGCCCAAGAGGTGCTCGACAACGTCGGTGGCGCCGACAACGTTGTTTCGGCCGCGCACTGCGCTACGCGTCTTCGCCTGGTGATCGCCGATAACGCCAAGGTTAACAAGGGGGCCATCGAGAACGTCGACGGCGCCAAGGGCGTCTTTGAGGCTCAGGGCCAGCTTCAGATTATTTTTGGCACCGGCACTGTCAACAAGGTCTACGAGGAGTTCATCGCGCTTAGTGGCGTCGAGGCTGCCACCAAGGCCGAGGTCAAGGAGGCCGCGGCGCAGCAGCAGAACATCTTTATGCGCGCCATTAAGGTACTCGGCGACGTCTTTGTCCCCATCATCCCCGCCATCGTGGCTTCGGGCCTGCTGCTGGGAATCATGAGCGCCCTCAACTTTATGGCCTCCAACGGCTTTATCGCGCTCGACACCAATAACTTTATCTACAAGATCGCCGACCTGGTCTCGGGAACGTCCTTCGGCATTCTGCAGATCCTGATCGGCTACTCCGCCGCCAAGGCCTTTGGCGCCAACCCGTACCTGGGTGCCGTCGTCGGCGGTGCGTTCATCAACTCCTCGCTGCAGAGCGCCTACACGGTTGCCTCCGAGGGCGTGCAGACCATGGTCACCGTCATCCCCGGCGTGTACAGCTTTGAGTGGGTCGGCTATCAGGGCCATGTGATTCCCATCGTTATCGCCTGCGCCATTCTCGCCTTCCTCGAGAAGCGTCTCCACAAGGTTGTCCCCGAGATGTTCGACCTCTTTGTGACCCCGCTTGTCTCGGTGTTCGTGACCGTGCTCGTGACGCTCGTTGCCGTCGGCCCCATCTTTGTTTGGGCCGAGAACGCCATCCTCGGTCTGATCCAGACCCTGCTGACCCTGCCCTTCGGCATTGGTTCCTTTATCGTCGGCCTGTTCTATGCCCCCACGGTCGTTACCGGTATCCACCAGATGTACACCGCCATCGACCTGGGCCAGCTCGCCCAGTACGGCGTGACCTACTGGCTGCCCATCGCTAGCGCTGCCAATATCGCCCAGGGTGGCGCCGCGCTTGCCGTTGCCTTTAAGACCCGCGATGCCAAGATCAAGGGCCTGGCGCTTCCTTCGGCTCTGTCCGCCTTTATGGGCATTACCGAGCCTGCCATCTTTGGTGTGAACCTGCGCTTCTTTAAGCCCTTCATCGCCGGCTGCATCGGCGCCGGCTGCGGTGCCCTGGTTTGCGCGCTCACCTCGCTGGCTGCCTCCGGCACGGGCGTTACCGGTATCTTCGGTATCCTGCTGTGCCTGGCCCAGCCCGTGCAGTACGCGATCATGTTTGCGGTCGCCGCGCTGGTTTCCTTTGGCGTCTCGTTTGTCCTGTACAAGGACGAGCCCAAGGCTTCCGAGCAGGCCTAAGGGCTTTTGATTGAGGGGGTGCCCGCGGGTTGTATGCTCGCGGGCGTTTCCCGTATCTGGTGCCGATATCTGGTGCCTAGTAACTTTCGATCCGTTAGGACTTTGATATGTCTAATGCACTTGGTCGCGACCTTGTAAAGCTGGTTGCCGCTGTTGACGCTGCCGCCTCTGAGTGCGGTCATGGCGCGTATGGCCAGCACTTCCATATTATGCCGCCGGCGGGTTGGCTCAATGACCCCAACGGTCTTTGCCAAGCGGGCGGCGTGTTCCACGCTTATTTTCAATATGCGCCGTTTGATGTCGAGGGTGGCGTTAAGGTCTGGGGTCATGCGACGAGCCGCGACCTTATGACGTGGGACTACGTTGGCGCCCCGCTGCTGCCCGACGAGCCGTTCGATTGCCATGGCGTGTATTCGGGCTCCGCGCTTGCTGAGGACGGCCGCATTCGCGTGCTGTACACGGGCAACGTTAAGCTTTCCGATGCAGACGGCACGTACGACTACGTCAATACCGGTCGACGAGCCGATACTGTTTATGTCGAGAGCATTGATGGTCTTGCCGGTCGGGAGTTCAGCCAAAAGCGCGTGGTGCTGGCGTCCGATGATTATCCCGAGGATTTGACCTGCCACGTGCGCGATCCCAAGGTGTGGCGTGACGCGGACGGGCGTTATCACATGGTGCTGGGCGCCCGTCGTCGCGTGGATGGACCGCATATCGAAAGCCATTTTTGTGCGATGCACGGCGAGGGTGCCGGGCGCGATGTGGGTGAGATCTTGGTGTATGGCTCGGCCGATATGTTGAGCTGGGAACTCGAGAGCCGTGTGTCTACGCCCGAGCGTTTTGGCTTTATGTGGGAGTGCCCGGGATACCTTGAGCTTGAGGCGGATGGCGGTGCGCCGGCGAAGTGGCTGTCCTTCTCTCCCCAGGGGCTCGAAGGCGGTCGTTGGGACCGCGGCAACGTATACGCTGCTGGCTACATGCCTGTAACAGGCGACATTACCGGCGGCGACGGTGCCTATGAGCTGGGCGAGTTCCGCCTGTGGGACGCCGGTTTTGACTTCTATGCTCCGCAGGAGTTCACGGCCGAGGACGGTCGCCACATGCTGATCGGCTGGATGGGCATGCCCGATGAGCCGACCTATGGCAACGCGCCCACCGTGGTGTGCGGCTGGCAGCACTGCATGACGGTGCCGCGTGAGCTTACAGCCGGTGCCGGCGGCGTGGTGCTGCAGCAGCCGGCGCGCGAGATCGAGCGCCATTATGCCTCGGTGCGTGTGGGGGTGGGCTCGTTGGAGGTTGCCGGCGATACCTGCTTTGACGTTGTTGTCGACGGTGTCAACGACGCGTTTACCGCGACCGTTTATGACGAGCTGAAGCTGGCGTTTGTGCCCGCCGAGGGCGAGCTGCCCGCGCGCTTTGAGATGCGATTTGCCGATGAAGGCCGCGCTTCTGCCGGCTGCGGTCGTACCGTGCGCTGGGAGCCCGTCGACGAGGTTCGTAACGTGCGCGTTGTTGGCGATGTCTCGTCGGTCGAGGTGTTTGTGAACGATGGCGCGCTCGTGTTTTCGACACGCATCTATCCCGAGGCCTATGGCGTGACCGTTGACGCTCCGGGTGCGAGCGTGAACTATCACACGCTCATCATCTAGGTGATTCGTCTCATATCGGCGCTATACTGCAGCCGTTGCCCACGATGCGGGGAACACCCGCAGCGTGGGTTTTTGTTTTGAGGGGACGGTGCCGTATGAGCGTACAGCAGCTAGAAGAGGCTTGGGTTTTGAGGACCGGCGCGCGTGAAGCGCGGTTGCTCACGGCCTCGCATGTGCCAGCAGCGTTGTCGCAATTGGGGATTGTGCGCCCCGGTGACCGCCTAGTTGCGTTTGCCGATGACTTTGTCGATGCGTTTGCGCACGGCTTTGATGGCCGCGACGTTGTGCTGGTGGGGGATCCGTGCGCCGAGGCATTTGCCGCCGCGTCCGAGGGTTTTGATGCTTCGTTTGATGCCGAGGGGCCGCACCTGTGGTGGTTCGTCAACTCTATCGGCGGGTTTGGTCTGCGCGTCCCCGATCTTCGCGCTCTGGGTCGCGTGGCTCGCGAAGCCCGCGCGCTGCTTGTTGTAGATAACACCGTGGCGTCTGCTTTTGGCTGCGATCCGCTGCGGCTGGGTGCTGCGCTGTCGCTCGAGGCGCTCGATCGCGTGTGCGCCGGCAAAGCTCCGCGCAAGCTAGTTGCCGCTTCGGTGGCGCGTTCGCAGCTCAAGCGCCATCGTGTGGATGCTGCTGCCGAGTGCGCACATGCCCTGCTTGAGGGCTGCGGCTTGGCTAAGCTTGATTTGCCTGCTGACGAGGCCGATGTGCTGGAGCGTGGGCTTTCCTCGCTCGACGCTCGCATTCAGGCTCACTTCGATCGCGCCCGTGCGCTGGCCGAGTATTTGGCTGCGAACGAGATGGTGCGCAATGTGCGTTACCCCGGGCTGAGTTCGCATCCCGATCATGCAGTTGCAACGGGAATCCTCGAGCACGGCTTTGGTCCGGTAGTTGAGTTTGACCTTATCGAGCGCAGCGCAGGTGAGCTGTTCGAGGCTTTGCCGGGGGAGTTTCGCACATCGCCCGCCGGCGGCGCCGCGACGCGCCTTTCTGCTCCACGCGGCAAGCAGGGGAGTACCATCCGCCTTTTCGCCGGCACCGACGATCCTCTGGCAGTAGCGGCCACCCTAGACCACGCCCTCCGCAAGTAGCTAATTTGGGACGGGGCTTTTTTAGCTACCCAATGTCTATTTTTGGCTATGAGTCAAGAATGCTCTGGATGGGTAGCTAAAAAAGCCCCGTCCCAAATTAGCTACTCTTTGATGCTGGCGATGAGGTTGTTGGCCTTGGTGGCGATCACTTGGTTGATTTCTGCTTGCAGGCCCTCGTAGACCGCTACGGCTCGCTCGCCGGCGGGGGTGAGCGTGGATCCGCGGGCGCCGTCGCGCTCGATGAGCTTGCAACCCAGCTGTCCTTCGGCCTCATTTATGATGCGCCAGGCCTTGGAATACGCTATGCCCATGCTTTTGGCGGCGCGGTTGAGCGAGTGCTCGCGGGCGATACCCTGCAGCAGCAAGACGCAGCCGTGGCCGAACACGCCCGGCAGATCGTTGTCGCACGATTGAATGACCAGTCGCGCCGTAGTCTTGTACTCCATATGCTCCACGTCTCCCCGCTAAAGTGTTTGCTGGGCAAACACAAAGCCTGCGTCAAGCCCTCGTGTGCTCTTCTTAATTCATGCTTTGTAGCAGTCAAAGTGCGTTAAGATACTTCCCCAGTATTGGGCGCCCAAGGTTGGGCTGGGTCCTACGAGGCCTGCAGCCGACCGGTCGCATGGAAAAAGGAGAAACATGGCTACGTTCTTTCCCGGTGAGTCCCACACGTTTTCGGAGTATCTGCTGGTCCCTGGTTACTCGTCCTCGCAGTGCATCCCCAACAACGTCTCTCTTAAGACGCCGCTGACCCGTTTTAAGCGCGGTGAGAAGCCGGCAATCACCCTGAACATCCCCATGGTTTCCGCCATCATGCAGTCCGTCTCGGGCGTCGACATGGGTGTCGCGCTCGCTACCGAGGGTGGCCTGTCCTTCATTTACGGTTCCCAGACCCCCGAGTCCGAGGCCGCTATGGTCAAGGCCGTCAAGGATCACAAGGCCGGCTTTGTTCAGTCCGATTCCACGCTGACCCCCGACATGACCATGGAGCAGGTCATCGAGCTCAAGGAGAAGACCGGTCACTCCACTATGCCGGTTACCGACGATGGCACCCCCAAGGGCAAGCTCGTGGGTATCGTCACCAGCCGTGACTATCGCCCCAGCCGCGATGATCACCAAAAGAAGGTCTCCGAGTTCATGACCCCGCGTGAGCAGCTCATCGTGGGCGACAAGAACATCAGCCTCAAGGTTGCCAACGACGTCATCTGGGACAACAAACTCAACGCCCTGCCGATCGTCGACGACAACGATCACCTCATGGGCATCGTCTTTCGCAAGGACTACGACAGCCACAAGACCAACCCCAACGAGCTGCTCGACGGCGATAAGCGCTACATGGTCGGCGCCGGTATCAACACCCGCGACTATGCCGAGCGCGTGCCGTTGCTTATCGAGGCCGGTGCCGATGTCCTGTGCATCGACTCCTCCGAGGGCTTCAGCGAGTGGCAGAAGCGTACCATCGAGTGGATTCGTGCCAACTACGGCGAGGACGTCAAGGTCGGTGCCGGCAACGTCGTCGACGCCGAAGGCTTCCGCTTCTTGGCCGACTGCGGTGCCGACTTCATCAAGGTCGGTATCGGCGGCGGTTCCATCTGCATTACCCGCGAGACCAAGGGCATCGGCCGTGGCCAGGCCACCGCGCTGATCGACGTCTGCCGCGCTCGCGACGAGTACTACGAGGAGACCGGCGTCTACGTGCCCGTGTGCTCCGACGGCGGTATCGTCTACGACTACCACATGACGCTCGCCCTTGCCATGGGTGCCGACTTTATGATGCTGGGCCGCTACTTCGCCCGCTTTGACGAGAGCCCGACCGAGCGCGTCAACGTCAACGGCCAGTACATGAAGGAGTACTGGGGCGAGGGTTCTGCGCGTGCCCGCAACTGGCAGCGCTACGACCTGGGCGGCGCCGCGAAGCTCAGCTTCGTCGAGGGCGTCGACTCCTACGTTCCCTACGCCGGCTCCCTCAAGGACGGCGTAGGCGGCACGCTCTACAAGGTCAAGTCCACGATGTGCAACTGCGGCGCCCTCTCGATCCCCGAGCTCCAGGAAAAGGCACGCCTGACGCTGGTAAGCTCGACCTCGATCGTCGAAGGCGGAGCCCACGACGTTGTCGTGAAAGACTCCCAGCAGTCTGTGTCTTATCGATAGGATAAGAGCTGCACATAAAGGTTGAGTTCCAACCACGTTATTTAGATAAAGCGAGATGCCTGCAAGTCGCAGACATCTCGCTTGTTGTATTTGCTATCATCATGCGAGTTAACCTTAGGGTCGGTCGGCTTAGCTTTGTTCGCTACAAGTTCCGCACGCAAAGAAGAGCACTTAATGTGCTCTTCGTCTTGCGCAGGACTGTCCGCAGTAGCGAACAAAGCTAAGCCGTCCGACCCCAGCTAAGATTAAAGGAGCTGATATGTGCGATTGCACAGATCATAAGGACGAGATCCCTGCCTACGACGCGCAGGCCATTGAGTCCCGGTGGATGAAGGCGTGGGACGACGAGAACCTCTTTGCCGTCGACACCGATGCCACCAAGCCCAAGAAGTATGTGCTCGAGATGTTCCCGTATCCGTCGGGCGACCTGCACATGGGCCACGCGCGCAACTACACCATCGGCGATGCCATGGCCCGTCAGGCCCGCATGCGCGGCTTTGACGTGCTGCATCCCATCGGCTTTGACGCCTTTGGTCTGCCCGCCGAGAACGCCGCCATCAAGCACAACACGCAGGCTGCCGCCTGGACGTATAAGAACATGGACCAGGCGCTCGCCACGATGAGGCGCATGGGCTTCTCCTACGATCTGGATCGTACCGTTAAAACCTGCAGCCCCGACTACTATCGCTGGGGTCAGTGGATCTTTGAGAAGATGTGGGAAAAGGGCCTGGTCTACCGCAAGAAGAACCCGGTTAACTGGTGCCCCACCTGCAAGACCGTTTTGGCTAACGAGCAGGTGACCGAGGGCAAGTGCTGGCGCTGCGGCACCGAGCCCGAGAAGCGCGACCTCGAGCAGTGGTACTACAAGATCACCGAGTACTCCCAGGAGCTGCTCGACGACCTGGAGAAGCTTCCCGGCTGGCCCGAGCGCGTCAAGCAGATGCAGGCCAACTGGATCGGCCGCTCCGAGGGCGCCGAGGTCGACTTTACCCTGTGCGATGCCGATGGCGAGCCCATTGAGGGCGACGAGGGCAAGATCACCGTCTTCACTACGCGCGCCGACACGCTCTTTGGCGTTTCCTTCTTTGTCCTCGCTCCCGAGTACGCTCGTCTGCACGAGCTCGTCGAGGGCACTCAGTACGAGGAAGCCGTCACCAAGATCGTCGAGGACTCCAAGCATATCTCTGCCGTCGAGCGCGCCCAGGGCACCCTCGAGAAGCACGGCGCCTTTACGGGTCGCTACGTGGTGAACCCCGTCAACGGCGAGAAGATCCCCGTATGGGTTGCCGACTACGTCGTGGCCGACTACGGCACCGGTGCCGTCATGGCCGTTCCCTGCGGCGACCAGCGCGATTTTGAGTTCGCCCGCAAGTACGACCTGCCGATCGTGCCGATCATTCTGGACGATGAGGATCGCGCTGCCGTCGAGGCCAGCGGCGAGACCATCGACACCTTCCATGCCGAGACCGTCGACTGGGATTGCGCCCATGCCGCCGAGGGCACGCTGGTGCAGTCGGGCAAGTACACCGGCATGCGCGGCGGTAAGCACTCCGAGGGCGAGTCTGCCATCGTTGCCGACCTTGAGGCCATGGGCTGCGGCCGTCGCAAGGTCGAGTTCCGCCTGCGCGACTGGCTCATCAGCCGTCAGCGCTATTGGGGCAACCCCATCCCGGCCATCCACTGCGAGCACTGCGGCATCGTGCCCGTGCCCGAGGATCAGCTGCCGGTGACGCTGCCCGAGAACCTGGACCTGGGCGCCGGCGAGACTCTCGCCGAGTGCAAGGACTTCTACGAGACCACCTGCCCGGTCTGCGGTCGCCCGGCCAAGCGCGAGACCGATACCATGGACACCTTCACCTGCTCCAGCTGGTATTACCTGCGCTATACCGACCCGCACAACACCGAGCTGCCCTTCTCTAAGGAAGCTGCCGTCCGTTGGATGCCCGTCGATAACTACATCGGCGGCATTGAGCACGCCATTTTGCATCTGCTCTACAGCCGCTTCTTTACCAAGGCGCTGCGCGACCTGGGCCTGCTGAGCGTGGACGAGCCCTTCACCAACTTGCTGTGCCAGGGCATGGTCAAGGACGAGAACGGCGACACCATGTCCAAGTCCAAGGGCAACGTCGTGCCCCCGAGCTCGGTTATCGAGCCCTACGGCGCCGACACCATGCGTCTGGCAATCCTGTTTATCGCCCCGCCCGAGAAGGACTTCGACTGGGATCCCAAGGCCGTCGAGGGCGCCAACCGCTTTATCAAGCGTGCTTGGCGTATCGTGTGGCAGCTCGTCCAGTCCGGCGATGCCAACGTGGCCTTTGACAAGTCCGTGCTCGACGAGACCGCGCTCAAGCTCTATCGCGAGCGTCACCGCACCATCGCCAAGTGCACCGAGGACTTTGACCGCGGCCAGTTCAACACCGCGATCTCGGCCGTCATGGAGCTCGTCAACGCGGCGAGCGCCTACCTCAACGCCACCGAGGGTGCCGCGCGCGATAAGGCCCTGTGCTACGGCGTGGCTAAGGACATCGTGAGCGTCCTTGCTCCTATCTGCCCCTTCTGGGCCGACGAGCTATGGCACGAGGCACTCGGCTGCGAGGGCAACGCCTACACCGCCGCCTGGCCCGAGTTCGACCTGGTCGAGTCCATCGAGGACACGGTGCAGATCGTCGTCCAGGTACTCGGCAAGGTCCGTGGCCGCATCGACGTGGCCCGCGATGCCTCCAACGAGGAGATGCAGGCTGCCGCCGAGGCCGCCGTCGCCAAGTGGCTTGAGGGCAAGACGGTCATCAAGGCCGTCTGCGTGCCCGGCAAGCTGGTCAACCTGGTGGTCAAGTAAACGCCGCATGCGCAGCTGACGTGTAAAAGACGAGGGACGATCCGGTTGGGTCGTCCCTCGTCTTATTGTCGTTCACTCGAGACCGCGGTCAATTGTCTTATTCTTGTGGAGATGCTGTGGGCACGCTGACCTGCGGGTTTCTGTGGCACTTGCGTGTTTCCGCAGGTATTGGTATAGTTTGCTTGCAAATGAAGTTGTAATTGAAAGAAGTGGGGTTTCGGCCCCGCTTCTTTTTTGTATGGATGGAGGTGCCGCAATGGTCAAGACCAAGACCGAGCAGGCGATCATCGACGCGCTCGAGGCCGTCGCTCCCCAGCACGATGTCGACATCGTCGACGTCGAGCTCGTGGGTGCCACCAAGGCCCCCTGCGTGCGTGTGCGTATCGAGGGTGCCGAGGGTCAGAGCCTGTCCCTCAACGACGTCACGGCCAACACCAAGTGGGTCGGCGATGTGATTGAGGAGCTCGACCCCATCTCTTCGAGCTATACGCTCGAGGTGTCGAGCCCAGGCATGGCGCGCCCGCTGCGCCGCCCGTGCGACTTTGCCCGCTTTGTGGGCGAGGACTGCGAGCTCACCTCCACCGCCACCGAGGGCCGTCGCAAGTACGCCGGCAAGATTGCCGCCGCCACCGAGACGAACGTGACCCTCGAGCTCGAGGACGGCGAGTCCGTCACCCTCGATTTCACTGATGTTAAAAAGTGCAAGTTGAAGCCCACCTACGACTTCAAGCCCGCGAAGGAAGGAAAGTAAGATGGCAGCATCCGACATGATGTCCGCCCTGATGGAGCTTTGCCAGGAGAAGCACATCGACCAGCTCTACCTGATCGACCGCCTGGAGCAGTCGCTCGCCAAGAGCTACGCCGAGATCCTGCATCTTGAGTGGGGCGCCAAGGTGACCATCGACCGCACCACCGGCAAGATCTATGTCTACCGCCTGGAACCGATCGACGATTCCATGGACGAGGAGGGCAACTTCACCGAGTTCGAGGAGATCGACGTCACTCCCAAGAACACGAGCCGCATCGCCGCCCAGCACGCCAAGGCCGAGATCAACGCCATCGTTCGCAACTCCGCTCGCGAGCAGATCTACGAGGAGTTCTCCGGCCGCATCGGCGACCTCATCAGCGGTACCGTGCTGCAGTCCACGCCCGACTTCACGATCGTCAAGATTCGCGAGGGCGTCGAGGCCGAGCTTCCGCACTTTGACCAGCGTCGTTATGAGAACGAGCGCAACGAGCGTCCGATGGGCGAGCGCTACCTGCACAACCAGCACATCAAGGCCGTGATCATCGACGTTCGCGACCCCAACTCCAACCTGCAGCCTGTTCGCGGCGAACACAGCCGTCCGCCGATTGTCATCTCTCGTACCCACCCCGAGCTCATGCGTCGTCTGTTTGAGCAGGAGGTGCCCGAGATCTATGAGGGCACTGTCCAGATCAAGTCGATCGCCCGCGAGCCCGGCCAGCGCTCCAAGGTCGCCGTCCACTCGCTCGACGATCGTCTGGATCCCGTGGGCGCCTGCGTCGGCCCCAAGGGCAGCCGTGTTCGCGCTGTCGTGGGCGAGCTCCGTGGCGAGCGCGTCGACGTCATCCTGTGGGATGCCGATCCTGCCGTCTACGTCGCCAACGCCCTTTCGCCCGCTAAGGTCACCCGCGTCCTCATCGACGAGGAGAAGGCCTACGCCGGCGTCATCGTGCCCGACGACCAGCTGTCCCTCGCCATCGGCAAGGAGGGCCAGAACGCCCGCCTCGCCGCGCGCCTGACCGGCTGGCACATCGACATCAAGTCCGAGACGCTTGCCGCCGACATCCTCAAGAACGTTCCCGTTCACGAGGAGCCCGCCGCCGACCTGATCGGTGACGAGGAGGACGAGGATGTCCGCCGCTGCGAGTACGTGTCCGAGGACGGCATCCAGTGCCGCAACCAGGCTCGTCCCGGCTCCCGTTTCTGCGGTGTCCACGACACCGACGCCTTCGATGATGCGGAGGACCTGATCTAGCGCGCGGTCGCGCCGGGCGGGTCCCGGCGCATCTCCCACGCTCGTTCAGTCTCTAGGCACCCAAGGTGCCAGAAAGGGTAGGTGAAGTCATATGGCAAAAGTCCGTGTGTCCACCCTGGCCAAAGAGTTCGGCATGACCTCCAAGGAACTGATGGGTCATCTCGCCGATATGAAGATTCCCGCTAAGTCCGCTTCCTCCACCTTGGAGGACGCCTATGTCGCTATGGTCCGCAAGCAGCTCGCTTCGGTGATCGAGGCCCGCGCTCAGGAAGTCGAGGCCGCCAAGCAGGCCGAGGAGGAGGCTGCCGCCGCCGAGGAGGCCGCTCGCGCCGCCGAGGCCGAGCGCGAGCGCATCGCCGCCGAGAAGGCCCGCGAGGAGGAGCGCCGCCAGTTTGCCGCAGCCCAGGCTGCCGAGGAGGCTGCGCGCGCCGAGGCCGAGGCCAAAAAGAAGGCCGAGCAGGAGCGCCTTGCCCGCGAGAAGGAGGAGGCAGCCCGCGAGGCTCAGCGCCGCGCCGTTCCCGCTTCGGACTCCGGTTCGCGCTTCCGTTCGCTGCTCGACCAGATCGCCGCACAGGAGACCGTGCTCAAGGAGAAGAAGGACGCCGAGGACAAGGCCAAGGCCGAGCGCGCCGCCGAGCGCGGTAACCGTCGTGGCGGTAACAACGACCGCCGCGGTGGCCGTCGCAACGACCGCAACGCCTCCGACAACAACTCCGAGCGCAACGTCTCCGAGAGCCGCCCGCACAGCCATCGCACCAACGCCAGCAACAACGTCGCTGCCGGCATGGACTTCCCCAACCCCGACAAGCAGGGCAAGGGTAAGAAGCGCAAGGGCGGTCACAACAACGAAGAGGACCACTACAGCCGCATGGCTCGCGAGGCCGAGGAGTACAGCCGCGAGAAGGTGCTCGAGGAGGCCCGTGCCGCCGTCGAGGAGGCCTCTCGCGAGTCCACCGGTCGCCGCAAGAAGCGCAAGGAGAAGCGCGAGCGCGAGGCTGCAAAGGCTCAGGAGGAGCGCAAGATAGAGGAGGCATTGGCCCAGGGCGTGAACCCCGAGGAGCTCGATGCCATCAAGGTCTCCCAGGGCGTTACGGTCCAGGAGCTCGCCGAGGCGCTTGACGTTCCGGCCAACGATATCATCAAGCGCCTGTTCCTGCTGGGTACGCCGCTCACCATGACGCAGTCCATGTCCGACGACCTCGTCGAGCTCGTTGCCGACGACCTGGGTCGTCAGATCAAGATCATCACCCCCGAGGAGGAGAACACCTTCTCGTTCTACGACGATCCCGCCGACCTTAAGCCGCGCGCACCGGTCGTCACCGTCATGGGCCACGTCGACCACGGTAAGACGTCGCTGCTCGACGCCATCCGTCACACCGGTGTCGCTGCCGGCGAGGCGGGCGGCATTACCCAGGCCATCGGCGCTTCGCAGGTCATGATTAACGACCGCAAGATCACCTTCATCGATACCCCGGGCCACGCCACCTTTACGGCCATGCGTGCCCGTGGTGCCAAGGTGACCGACATCGTCATTCTGATCGTGGCTGCCGACGACGGCGTCATGCCCCAGACCATCGAGTCGATCAACCACGCCAAGGCCGCCGGCGTACCCATCGTCGTCGCCGTCAACAAGATCGATAAGCCGGGTGCCAACCCCGACCGCGTGCGCCAAGAGCTCACCGAGTACGGCATCATCCCCGAGGAGTGGGGCGGACAGAACATGTTCGTCAACATCTCGGCCAAGCAGAAGATTGGTATCGATGATCTGCTCGAGACCGTGCTGCTCCAGGCCGACGTGCTCGAGCTCAAGGCCAATCCCGACACCTTTGCCTCCGGCAACGTCCTCGAGGCCAAGCTCGACAAGGGTCGCGGCTCGGTTGCCACGGTGCTCGTCACCCGCGGTACCCTGCACGTGGGCGATACGCTGGTCGCCGGCCTTACCTACGGCCGCGTCCGCGCCATGCTCGACCCGAAGGGCAACGCCGTCACCGAGGCCGGTCCTTCCGACGCCGTCGAGATTCTGGGTCTTCAGTCCGTGCCCAACGCCGGTGATGAGTTCCGCGTGTTCGAGGACGAGCGCGAGGCTCGCGCCCTTGCCGACGAGCGTTCGCTCAAGGCCCGTATCGAGGAGCAGAGTCGCGTTAAGCACGTCACGCTCGAGAACCTCTTCGAGACCATTGCCGACGCCGAGGTCAAGGAGCTCAACCTGATCATCAAGGCCGACGTTCAGGGTTCTATCGAGGCCCTTCAGGACTCGCTCGACAAGATGGACCAGTCCGAGGTGCGCATCAACACGATCCACTCCGCAGTCGGTGCCATCAACGAGACCGACGTCGTCCTGGCCGACGCCTCCAACGCCATCATCATCGGCTTTGGTGTCCGTCCCGACGGTAAGGCCCGCTCCGCTGCGGAGCGCGAGGGCGTCGAGATCCGTTGCTACGATGTCATCTACAAGTGCCTCGAGGAGCTCGACGCTGCCCGTATCGGCATGCTCAAGCCCACCGAGGTCGAGGTCTCCACGGGTACCGCGACCGTCCTGGACACCTTCAAGGTGCCCAAAGTCGGTATCGCCGCCGGTGTCCGCGTCGAAGAGGGCGAGATCGCCGCGACCGATTCCGTGCGTCTGGTGCGCGACGGCATCGTGGTCTTTAACGGCAAGATCGCCTCGATGCGCCACTACAAGGACGAGGCCAAGAGCCTCAAGAGTGGTTCCGAGGGCGGCATTGGCCTGGAGAACTTCCAGGACATCAAGCCCGGCGACCAGATCGAGGGTTACCGCATCGACCAGGTTGCCCGCACCGAGTAGGGGGTAGCGCTATGAAGCAAACGCAGGCAACCCGCCGTCTGGGCGAGCAGCTTCGCGAGAAGCTCGGTTATATCCTGCTCTTTGAGGTTTCCGATCCGCGTCTCGACCTGGTTACTTTGACCGCGGTCGAGGTCGCGGTGGACCGTTCGTTCGCGCGCGTGTACGTGTCGTGCGATGCGAGCCGCTACGATGAGGTCATGGAGGCGCTCGCAAGCGCCAAGGGCCGTATTCGCAGCCTGTTGGCTCGCTCGCTCGATTGGCGTGTTACGCCCGAGCTCGATTTTCGCATCGATCGCTCGACCGATGAGGCAGAGCGCATCACGCGTGCGCTGGAAAACGTTCCCGCCACGCTTGCGATCGAAAAGGACGAGGACGGCTACCCCATAGCGGATGCCGCCCAGGAGGCAGCTTTAGATGACTAATTCCGCCGACCTCGCCTCGTGCGAGTCTGCAGATATTCAGCGACGCATCCTCGAGCTCATCGAGGATGCGTCCTCCATTGCGATTTCGGGACACACTTCTCCCGACGGCGACGCCCTGGGCTCCGTGCTGGGTCTGGGCCTCTCGCTTATGAAGTTTTTCCCCAACAAGGACATTGCCCTGCTGCTAGCAGACGATGACCCGGTTCCGCGCATCTACCGCTTTATGGAAGGCTCCGATCGCCTGGTGCCGGCATCTGCGTACACCGGCAATCCTGACCTGTTCATCTCGGTGGACGTACCGGTCGTCGAGCGCCTCAATAATTCCGCCGAGGTGCTTCGCCGCTCCAAGCATGTGGTGTGCTTCGATCACCATCCGGCGCGCGAGGAGTTTGCCGAGCTCAGCCTGAGACGCGTCGAAGCTGCAGCCTGCGCTATGATTATCGACCGCTTCTTGGACAATTGCGGCATTGTCGCACGTGATGGCGTCGCCACCTGTCTGCTGTGTGGCCTAGTCACCGACACCGGTCGTTTTCAGTACCAAAACGCCGATGCCGCCGCATTCCATGCGGCCTCGCGTCTGGTTGCTCACGGTGCCGATCCGGCCCGTGTTGCGCTCGAGGTCTACCAGAGCATGCGCGTTGAGTTTTTGCACCTCAAGTCCATCGTTATGGGCCGCATCAAGACGGTGGCCCACGGACGCGTCGCGTATAGCTACGCGTACCAGAGTGACCTTGAGGCTTGCGGTGTCACCGCGGATGAGTGTGACGGCCTAGTTGACGTGGTGCGTTCGGTGATGGGCGTCGAGGTCTGCCTGTTCCTGAAGGGCATTGAGGGCGATACCAAGGTGCGCGGCAACCTGCGCTCCAAGGGCGACCTCAACGTATCCGAGATCGCTGCTGCTTTTGGCGGTGGCGGACATCCCGCTGCCGCCGGTTTCTCCAACAACGGAACGATTCTCGAGACGCTTACCGTGGCACTTCCCATGCTGGCCGAGCTGGTGGGGGAGGATCCCGCTTCGGTGACCGTCGAGCTTTAACTTTTTGGATGGTACATGGCTCGTCGTACACCTTCTCAACTGAATATGCTGCTTGCTGTCGATAAGCCGGTGGGCTGCACGTCCCACGATGTGGTTTCGCAATGCCGGCGCGCCCTCCATGAGCGGCGCGTCGGCCATGCCGGCACGCTCGACCCCATGGCATCGGGTGTCATGGTGGTGGGTGTAGGCCAAGCCACCCGTCTGCTGGGCATGCTCACGCTCGATACCAAAAGCTACGTCGCCGACATCTCGTTTGGTGCCGAGACCAATACCGATGATGCGGAGGGCGAGGCGGTCCGCACGGTGCCCGTTGCACCCGAGCTGCGCGATCCGGCTTATGCCCGCGAGCGCTTGGTCGCCATGTTGGGCCCGCAGATGCAGGTGCCGCCGGCTTTTTCGGCTATCTCGGTAAATGGCGTTCGCGCCTACAAGTCTGCTCGAGAGGGCAATGCGGTGGACCTACCTCCGCGCCCTGTCGAGGTCTATGCCGCCGACCTGATCGCCGTGGGCGGTGAAGGTGATACGTGTGTGTGGACCGTGGCGTTCTCGGTGAGCAAGGGCACCTATATCCGTGCGCTCGCTCGCGACTTGGGCCGCGCCTGTGAGAGCGCCGCGCACATTTCCGCGTTGCGCCGCACGGCCTCCGGTGTTGTTTCCATTGGCGCTTGTCATGCGGTCGAGGAGCTTTCTCCCGAGTCCGCGGCTGGCTTTGCCCTGGATCCCATTGCGGCCCTGGGCGCCACGCGTGTTGACTTGCCGGGCAATCTTGCCGACGACCTGCTCTGCGGCCGACGCATTCCCGTTGAGCGTGCGCTTGCCGATTTCGATTCCTCGAAGGCGCCGTTCGCGCTGGTGCTCGATGGCGGGCTCAAGGCGCTCACCCGCATTGAGAGTGGCCGCTTTGTCATGGATCACGTGTTTCCGCAGGCAATCGGCGGTGTTCGATGATGTTTTCCGCTCGCGAGCTCGCGCGTATCTTTTTCGCGGGCGAGTCGGACGAGGCTCGCATCGTTACTGCCGATGTGTTTGATGAGTGCGAGCACTTGGGTGCTGCCTCCATCGCCATCGGCGTGTTCGATGGTGTGCACCGTGGACACCAGGAGCTTATTGCGGCGCTCGTCCGTGATGCCCGTGCCCACGGCTGCAAGGCGGTCGTAGTTACCTTCGATCCCGACCCGGACGTTGTCGTGAGCCCTTCACCCGCTCAAAAATTGATGACGACGGCCGACCGTCTGCATGCCTTGGCTCAAACCGGGGTCGATGCAGTGGTGGCCGTTCCCTTTACGCCTGAGGTTGCGGCACTCGACCATGTCGGTTTTCTCGCACTGTTGTCACGCGTGGTCGACATTCGTTCGATTCGCGTTGGCAGCGACTTTAGGCTGGGTCGCGGCGGTGCTTCTGGTGTTGCCGAGATGCGCGTCTGGGGTTCCGAGCGCGGCGTTGACGTGTATGGTCACGACCTGCTTTGCGAGGGCGGTGAGGCCATTTGCGCCACCCGCATTCGTCACGAGCTGGGACAGGGCCATGTGGGGCTTGCTGCTGGGTTACTCGGCCGCCCGTATATGGTGCGTGGCGGTGTTATTCACGGCCGTCACGAGGGTTCTGGCATGGGCTTTCCCACGGCAAACCTGCAGGTTCCCAGCGGCATTCAGGTGCCTGCCGATGGCGTGTATGAGGGTCTGGTGCTGGTCGATGACACCGTGCGGCCCGCTGCTGTCAACGTCGGCCTGCCGCCAACGTATGCCGACGATGCGGCATCTGCGCATCTCGAAGCCAACTTAATTGGGTATACGGGCGACCTGTACGGCGCTTCCGTTTCGCTGGCGTTTACGCGCTGGCTGCGTCCGTCACGCGTGTTCGATTCCCTGGACGAGTTGATCGCGACCGTCGAGGGTAATATCGATGATATCCGTCATAACTTGGGTGAGCAGGGGGTGAGTATCCGTGATTAGCGATGAGGAGAAAGACCAGGTCCGCGCTGCGTCCGATCTGGTAGCCATCGTGCAGGAAACGGTTGAGCTCAAGCCCCGCGGCCATGAGTTTTGGGGCTGCTGCCCCTTTCATGGCGAAAAGACCCCGTCGTTTCACATTATCCCTGCCACGCAGGTGTGGCACTGCTTTGGATGTGGCGAGGGCGGCGACGTCTTCACCTATATCATGAAGCGCGAGAACCTGAGCTTTCCCGAGTCAATCCGTTATTTAGCCGATCGCGCGGGTATTGAGCTGCACGACACCGGAGACCGCCGCGAGCGCGGTACTAAGCGTGCCCGAATCTACGATCTGTGCGCCCAGACCGCCCAGTTCTACCACACCATGCTTATGCGCGGTAAGGACGGCCGTCCACGTGAGTACTTTGCCAGCCGCGGCATGGGTGGCGACGTCTGCCGCCGCTACTGCCTGGGCTTTGCACCGGGTCGTAACATGCTGGTGGCTCATCTGTCGCAGGCAGGCTTTACTCCGCAGGAGATGATCGACGCCAACGTGGCTGTGAGTCGCGGGCGCGGGCAGCTTGCCGACCGCTTCTACGACCGCGTGATGTTTCCCATTTTTGATGAGCAGGGGCATAACATCGCCTTTGGCGGTCGCATCATGGGAGACGGCCAACCTAAGTACCTCAACACCGCCGAGACGAGCGTGTTTCATAAAAAGCGAAACCTCTACGGCTTTAATTGGGCCAAGGAGTTTATCGTCGCGCAGGATACCGCTATCGTGGTAGAGGGCTATACCGACTGCATCGCCTGTTGGGAGGCGGGGATTAAAAACGTCGTCGCCACGCTGGGCACTGCGCTCACGGAGCATCACGTCAAGACGCTCACCCGCTTTGCCAAGCGCATCGTGTATATGTTTGACGGCGATGCCGCGGGCCAGAAGGCCGCCCGTCGCGCGATACAGTTTATCGAGCAGGATTCGATGGACCTGCGCTGCGTGGTGCTGCCCGACGGCAACGATCCCATGGAGTTCATCACGGCGCACGGCGGAAAGGAGCTGCAGGCGCGCATCGACGCCGCCGAGCCGCTCATGGACTTCGTGTACCGTTCGCTGCAGGAAGCGAGCGACATCACCACGCCGGGCGGTCGCGCCAAGGCGCTGGAAGATGCGCTGACGCTTATCTATCCGCTGCGCGATAGCTATATGATCGACACGTACTTTATCCAGATTGCCGATCTGCTGGGTTTGGATTTGGAGACGGTGCGCGCGAGTTCGGGTCGCGTGTTTCGCGATGTCGCCAAGCGCGAAGATGCGGAACGACGTCGTGAGCAGAATTATGAACGCCAGCGGGCGCAAGCCGAGCGATCTGGTAGCGCGGGCGGTCGGTCGTCTGGTTTGCAGGGGACATCTCGTGGTGCTTGGGCGTCGGGCGCGACGCCGCCAGTAGCGGCGCCGGTCGAGGAAGAGCCGTACGACTATGTCCCGCTCGATGCTTACGGTGCCGCTCCTGTGGAGGTCGTCGACGACCTGCCGCCGATCGACGTGCCTGATGGTATGGGCACTGCGCCCGCCGGTGCTCCGGTAGACGCCTCGTTCCCTATGGTTTTGACCGATCTAGAGCGCAAGTCCTTGGCAGGGGAGCGCGAGCTGCTGACCATGCTCACGAGCTACCCCGACCTGTTCCGCACGTATGCTGACCGCATCTGCTCCATCGAGTGGGTCGACCCGCGCCACGAGTCCATCGCGTGGGCCGTGCTGGCAACGCCGCCGGGTACCGATCCTGCGACCTGCATGGATGCGGCGCGCTCGGTGTGTCCCGAGGCGGCAACGCTTGTGAGTGCCGGGCGCATCTCCGCGACGAGCAAACACCCTACCGAGACGAACATCGTGTTCATGCTCGATACGCTCGAGCTCTACACCATTAAGCGCCGCATGCGTGCCGCACAGGCCAAGCTGCGCCAGGATCGATCGCTCGATGATGAGGCCCGCCGCGCGCTGACCGTGCAGGCCGCGCAGGATTCGCAGCGTCAACGCGAGCTGCAAAAGTCTATCGGCGGCGTGGCGGACCCGTTCCGTTTGATCGGTTTGGAGACCGCGGGCACCGAACAGGCCTAGATGTTGTGGTCAACCAGCGTATTCTCGCCTATATCCAGTTCTCTTTTTGGGTATAGACGTCTATGTGTGTGCTAAAGTATTGAGTCCTGTGGACTATGAAGGGAGAATCTGTGCCAAAAAAGACTGAGAGCACGGGTACTGGGCTGGAATCCTGCGTTGCAAAGCTCATGGGCAACGGCTCAAACAGGACTTCGGTAACCGAGGACGAGATTCAGGTCGCCCTGAAGGATATCGATGTTTCTGACGAGCAGCTCACCGCGGTGTATTCCGCGCTGCGCAACAGCGGCATTCAGATTATCTCCGCGAGCGGTAGCGACGACGCCCCCATGGACGTCGACGATGACGATAACGATACCGATACCGACGATTTCGACGACGACGACGAGCACGATTCCGGCTCGCTCGACGATCATGAGCTCAAGATGGCCCGTCAGGCCGACGCCGAGATGGGTTCTTCCAAGAGCAAGAAGAAGCGCACCGTGCGCACGTCCCGCTCACGCTCCCGCGTGCGTGGCATCGATGCCTCCACGGTGATGCTGACCGGCGATCCGGTTCGTATGTACCTCAAGGAGATCGGCAAGGTCGACCTGCTGACCGCCTCCGAAGAGGTCGATCTGGCCATGAAGATCGAGGCCGGTCTCGAGGCCACCGAGAAGCTCGAGGCTGCCGAGGCGGGCGAGCTCGAGCTCACGCGTGCCGAGATGCGTCGTCTTACGCGCATTGAGAACGTGGGCCTCGAAGCCAAGCAGGCACTCATCAGCGCAAACCTGCGTCTGGTCGTCTCCATTGCCAAGCGCTATGTCGGTCGCGGTATGTTGTTCCTGGACCTGATCCAGGAGGGCAACCTCGGTCTGATCCGCGCCGTCGAGAAGTTCGACTACCAGAAGGGTTTTAAGTTCTCCACGTACGCTACGTGGTGGATCCGTCAGGCCATCACGCGCGCTATCGCCGACCAAGCCCGTACCATCCGTATTCCCGTGCACATGGTCGAGACCATCAACAAGCTTGTCCGCGTGCAGCGTCAACTTCTCCAGGACCTGGGTCGCGACCCGACCCCCGAGGAGATCGGTGCCGAGATGGACATGAGTGCCGACCGCGTCCGCGAGATCCAGAAGATTTCGCAGGAGCCCGTGTCGCTCGAGACTCCCATCGGCGAGGAAGAGGATTCCCAGCTGGGCGACTTCATCGAGGACTCCCAGGCCATCGTTCCGCCAGATGCGGCCAGCTTCTCCATGCTGCAGGAGCAGCTCACCCAGGTGCTCGATTCGCTTGCCGATCGTGAGCGCAAGGTTATCGAGCTGCGCTTTGGCCTTGTCGACGGACATCCTCGCACGCTCGAGGAAGTCGGCCGCGAGTTTGGTGTCACGCGCGAGCGTATCCGCCAGATCGAGTCCAAGACCCTGGCCAAGCTCCGCCACCCGAGCCGTTCAAGCAAGCTCAAGGACTACATTGAGTCTTAGTAGTCACGGCGTTTCCGTTTCGGCAGTTAGGGACGTTCCTTTTTTGCCGGCACTTTGGGACACTCCTTGCCGCAACGGTTGGGTCGGAAAATTTCTTAAAAAAGTTCTTGCCCTGAGCTGATTCGTCCGTATAATAAACTTCGTTGCTTGAGAGCACGCACCTATTCCTCGGTAGCTCAATGGTAGAGCACGCGGCTGTTAACCGCGCTGTTGTAGGTTCGAGTCCTACCCGGGGAGCCAGAATTTTTCAGCCCATTCCGCTGGGCTTTTAAATTCCTCGGTAGCTCAATGGTAGAGCACGCGGCTGTTAACCGCGCTGTTGTAGGTTCGAGTCCTACCCGGGGAGCCAGGTTGTAAAACCCGTCGCTTATGCGGCGGGTTTTTTCATACCGCGATCGCCTGGCGCGAACGTTACCATATCAACATTTCGTGTCGAGGATGTAATCCCGCGACCCACCACCTCAACATGGCGCGCTCGTTGTAGAATATTGCAATGATTGCTCCCACGAGATGGTGCCGCGAGCACCAGATAAGGAGATTCTTGTGTCTGAGACCATTAACGGCAGCCTGAGCGTCTCGAACGACGTTATTGCCGATATTGCCGGTTATGCCGCGATGACGTGCTATGGCGTTGTCGGTATGGCCGAGCAGCTCCAGGGCGCCGAGAGCGTGCGCCTGCTTGCCGGTCAGCGCCTCCGCAAGGGCGTGCTTGTCTCCGCCGACGAGAACGGCCTCACGGTCGACCTTCACGTCGTGCTCGAGAACGGCGTCAACATGAAGTCCGTCTGCCACAATCTTTCGAGCTCCGTTGCCTTCACTCTGCAGGAGGTCGCCCAGATCGATCCCGCCAGCCTTAAGATCGGCATTCACATCGACGCGCTCAAGAGCCGTCTGAACTAGCATCCGAAAACGGAGATTCAAATACCCATGATTGCAAAGACCATTCGCACCTGTTTTCCGATCGCTGCGGCTGCTGTTTCCGACAAGGCCGAGGAGATCAACAAGCTCAACGTCTTCCCCGTACCCGACGGCGACACCGGTACCAACATGTCGCTCACACTCGCCTCGGTGACCAAGGAGCTTTCCGCCCTTCCTGCTGACGCCGACATGGAGGCCATCGCCGGCGCCATCACTCACGGCTCCCTGATGGGTGCCCGTGGCAACTCCGGCGTCATCACCTCGCAGATTCTGCGTGGTGTGGCCGAGGGCCTTGTCTCTGCCGATGAGCCCATCACGTCCGCCAACATCGCCTATGCCTTCCGCCGAGCCGTCAAGGTTGCCTTCCAGGCAGTGCGTAAGCCCATCGAGGGTACGATCCTCACGGTCCTGCGCGATGTCTCGACCAAGGCAGACGAGTGCGAGAAGAAGAAGTTCTCGGCCGAGGAAGCGCTCGACGCCATCGTCGTCGAGGCCTATCAGTCCGTCGCCCGTACGCCCGACCTGCTGCCTGTTCTGAAGGAGAACGGCGTGGTCGACTCCGGCGCCTTTGGATTTGCCATCTTCCTTGAGAACTTTGTTGCCGCCGCGCTTGGTCGCAGCACCGTTGTCGAGGATTTCTCCACCATGTTTGACTCCGCTGGCTCTGCCCGCGACGCCGCCCTCGACCGCGTTGAGATCGAGGCCAACGACGACTGGGAGGGCTCGGAATTCCGCTACTGCAACGAGTTCCTCTTTAAGGCCGACGCTCCCTTTGACGAGGACGAATGCCTTAAGTTCCTGGGCTCCATGGGCGACTGCGAGCTGCTCGTGGGTGCTTACCCCGATTACAAGATTCACGTGCACTCCAACACCCCCAACCTGGTGCTCGAGCACATGCTGCAGCTTGGTCAGATCTATGAGGTCTTTATCCACAACATGGAGATGGAGGCCCACGACCGTACCGCCAAGATCCATGAGGACCAGGAGAAGGCCGCCGAGCCCGCCAAGGCGCTGGGCTTTGTCGCTGTTGCCGCCGGTTCCGGCGAGGCCGATATCCTCAAGTCCCTCGGCGTCGACGTGATCGTGTCGGGTGGTCAGACTATGAACCCCTCGACTGCAGACCTGCTGGGCGCCGTCGACCAGGTCAACGCGACCTCGGTCATCATCCTGCCCAATAACGGTAACATCCGCATGGCCGCCGAGGCTGCCGCTTCTGCATGCACCGACAAGAAGGTTGCCGTCGTTCCCACCAAGACCGTTCCGCAGGCCTTCTCCGCGCTGTTCGCGGTCCTGCCCGATTCCGAGCTCGAGGACGCCGTCGCCGCTATGGTCGACGCCATCAGCGAGGTCCGCGATGGCGAGGTCACCCGCGCTGTGCGCGACTCCAGCGCCTCCGACGGCTCGCCGATTCACTCCGGTGACGTCATGGGTATCATTGCCGGTTCCATTGACGTGGTCGGCTCCGATGTGAAGCAGGTCACGCTCGATTGCATCAACCGCATGCAGGAGGAAGAGGAGGGTGACGCGCTGACGATTCTGGCCGGCGAGGAGCTGTCCGATGAAGCCTTCCAGGAGATCGTCGACGCCATTGAGGGGGCTCAGCCCGATCTGGAGATTGACGCCCATCGTGGCGAGCAGCCGCTCTATCCCGTGATCTTCTCGATCGAGTAGGCAACTGCCCATGTCCGAGCTGTGCTCCGTGCCGCGCGTCTCGGAGCGCTTTGCCCAGAGCAATGCGCTCGACGAGGATATCGCGCGACTCAAATATGTTTCGGGTAAACGTGAGGAGGCCCTTCGCCGTCTGGGAATTCGGACGGTGGGGGACCTCCTTCTCCATATCCCTCATCGATACCTCGACTTTACCCGCTCGTGGTCCATCGAGATGGCGCCCATCGGTATCGTGTGCACCATCATCGCCACGGTTGACCGTATCGTCCAAAAGCAGCCGCGTCCGCGCATGCAGGTGACCGAGGTCTCGCTCGTTGACGAGACGGGCGTGCTGCAGGTCGCCTTTTTCCGCCAGCCCTGGATTGCCCAGCAGCTTAAGCAGGGCGACCGCCTGGCCGTGATGGGCAAGGTCGAGTTTGCCTATGGTTTTAAGCAGATGGCCTCTCCGCATTTCGAAAAGCTCGAGGACGGGCGTGCCGCGGGCACGATCCTGCCGGTCCATTATGTGAGCGATGGGGTGAGCCAGGCATGGATGCGCCGCATTGTAAGCGGCGCGCTCGAGGTTGTCGGCAATCCCTTTGATCCCATTCCGGCACCGCTGCGCGCAAAGCGGAAGCTCATGAGCAATGCCCGTGCTTTGTACTCGATCCACTTTCCCTCGAGCATGGCTGAGCGCGATATCGCGCGCGCACGGCTTGCCTACGAGGAGTGCCTCTACCTGCAGCTGGCGCTGCGCCTGCGCAACGACGGCGGCCTGGTCGATGTGGTGCCCTATGCCCATACCGCGGGCGATCACCTGGCCGCGCTCAAGCAGGCCTTGCCGTTTTCGCTGAGCGACGAGCAGGAAGCCGCGTTCCAGGATATCCTGCGCGATATGTGCGATGGCGGGCGCGTGATGAACCGCCTGCTGCTGGGTGATGTCGGTACCGGTAAGACAGCCGTCGCCGCCTGCGCACTGGCTGTCGCGGCCGATTCGGGCACCCAGGCCTGCGTTATGGCGCCCACGGGCGTGCTGGCGCGCCAATATGCCGATAAGACTGGCCCTCTGCTCTCGCAGGCCGGCATATCCTGGGCGCTCCTGACGGGCGCCACGCCGACCGCAGAGCGCGAGCGCATCCATGCACAGCTGGAATCGGGCGAGCTTGACGTGCTCTTTGGCACCCACGCGGTGCTTTCGGATGACGTTGCGTTCAAGCACCTGTCGCTCGTGGTCATCGATGAGCAGCACCGGTTTGGCGTCGGCCAACGCAACGCCCTGCGCGCGAAGGGCCCCGGTGCCGATCTGCTCGTAATGACGGCAACGCCCATCCCGCGTACGCTGGCGCTTTCGGTCTACGGCGATCTGGACACGAGCATCATCCGCCATCGGCCAATCCCTGGCGCTGGCGTGACGACGCGTGTTCTCACCGAGTCGAGCCGTGACCTCGCCTATGGAGCCATCCGCGAGGCGCATGAAAAGGGTCAGCAGGCCTACGTGATTTGCCCGCTCGTGGAGCCGAGTGACTCGGCCGATGAGCTGGAAGACGTGCCCGGTATTGCCCGCGACGATGAGGGCCGCGTGACGGTCCCCGTGCCGCTGCACGATACGGCAACCGAGCTCGACCGACTGCGTCTTGCGTTGCCGGGGCTTACCGTCGAGCGCCTTCACGGCCGCATGCTAGCGGGGGAGAAGGATCGGGTCATCGATGCCTTCAAGCGTGGCGAGATCGACGTGCTCGTCTCGACTACGGTGGTCGAGGTAGGCGTCGACGTGCCCAATGCCACCGTCATGGTCATCGAGAACGGCGAGCGCTTTGGTTTGGCTGCCCTGCACCAGCTGCGCGGTCGCGTGGGCCGTGGCAGCGTGTCGGGCACGTGCCTGGTCATGACGCACTCCAAGGGCAACGGCGGCGCGTCGGCAGCACAAGATCGCCTACAATCGCTCGAGAAGACCTCGGATGGCTTTACGCTCGCCCAGATGGACCTGCGTCTGCGCCACGAGGGCGAGATCCTGGGATACCGCCAACATGGCGGTGTGACCCTGCGCTTTGTCGACCTGGATGCCGACGAGGAGCTGATTGAGTGGGCCCATTTGGACGCGGTCGAGCTCTTGCGGTATGCTTGCACCCTTGACTCCGTGGCGACGCGCCCCCTGCGCGATGCGGTCGCCATGCGATATCGACACATTTTTAAGGAGGTCAGCGGAGGATGAGAATCATCGGCGGCGAATGGCGCGGTCGTAAGATCGAGGAGCCCCGTGGTCGCGATGTCACCCGCCCCACGACTGATCGCGTACGCGAGGCGTGCGCATCTATGGTCATGTCGGCATTCGACTTCGATTTGGACGAGGTCCGTGTGCTGGACGCCTTTGGCGGCTCCGGTGCCTTAGGGTTAGAGATGCTCTCTCGTGGGGCCCGCTCGCTCACGACGTTTGAGATCGATCGCAACGCCGCGCGGCTCATTACCAAGAATATCGAGTCGCTCTGCTGTGACCGTGCGCGTTGGCGCGTGGTAGCGGGCGACATGCTGGCGAGTGCCTCGCGCGGTCGTGTGCCGGGCGGCCCCTTTGATCTGGTCCTGCTCGACCCACCATATGCTTTTGGTGCCGAGCCGGTCGAGGAGCTGCTGCAGAACCTGGCTCAGCAGGGTCTGCTTGCATCTGGCGCTTATGCCCTGTTTGAGCATGCCGCTGCCGATGCGGGCGCGCATCCGGCAGGTTTTGAGACCGTGCGTGAGAAGCGTTATGGCATCACCTCGGTCGATCTGCTTCGTTGGGTCGGCGATGACGATGGTGAGGGTGATAACGCCGGCACCGATGCTGACAACAACGATGCCACGACGTTTCAGGAGGACGCCCATGAGTGACACCATTAACCGCGTCATCGTTCCGGGCACCTTCGACCCCATTACGTTTGGCCATATCGATGTAATCCGCCGCGCCCGCCGCATCTTTCCCAGCGTGATCGTCGCTGTTGCCGAGTCGCAGGGTAAAAACGGTGTGGGCACGACGTTTATGCTCGATGAGCGCGTGGCGCTGGCCCGCGAGGCCCTCGGTGATTTGGACGGCGTTGAGGTACTGCCCTTCACCGGCCTCTTGGTCGACTTTGCACGTGAGCAGGGGGCGGGGGCCGTGGTCAAGGGCCTGCGCGCCATGACCGACTTTGAGTACGAGCTGCAGCAGGCAGATCTCAACTATCGCTTGGATAACGAGCTGGAGTCCATCTTTGTCATGAGTGCGCCGCAGTACGGCTACATCTCGAGCTCGGTCGTTCGCCAGATCGCCTCACTCGGCAGCGATGTATCGACGTTTGTCCCGCCCAACGTGGTCGAAGCGCTCAGACTTCGCTTTTCGTGACGTTTCTTATTGCCTGGTGGCATGTGGTAAACTAGCACGATGATATGTTACCTATGAAAGGAGACCGGATGCCGGGCGAGAATTTTCCTGGCGATAGGATCGTCAGCTTGGTCGATGAGCTCGAAGGGCTGATCGAGGAAGCCAAGCCGCCTTTCGGCAAGAACGCTCAGTTCAAGGTCATCGACGCCGACGTGTTCTTCAACATCCTCGACGAGATCCGCATGAGCTATCCCGAGGAGTGGCAGAAGTCCCGCCGTATCCTTAAGGAGCGCGAGGAGCTTATGGCTTCCGCTGCCGCTCAGGCCGATTCCATCATCGCCGACGCTCAGCAGCAGGCCCTTACCATTGCCGGTGAGCAGGAGATCGTCCGCTTAGCGCAGCAGCAGGCCGACGACATCCGTGATCGTGCCCAGCAGTACGAGCGCGAGACGCGTTATGCTGCCGAGGACTACGCAGAGCAGGTCTTTACGCACCTGGAGGAGAACCTCAAGAGCCTGACCGGCACCGTTACTCGTTGCCGTCAGCAGCTTAACGAGGGTGCCGCCCAACAGAATGGTCAGTGGTAATGGCTGAGTTCCCGAGCGTTACCGTCGATCTATCTGAGCAGCTCGAGTTTCCTGGAGATTCGTATCCGCTGACCGGTAAGGTCGATGTCGCCACCTACACGGTGGGCGAGAAGGAGTACCAGCTACAGGACGGCATCGACTACGACGTTGTCTTTACCAACGCCGGTACCGGTGTCTTGCTCACGGGTATGGTCCGCGCGCACGCCACCGGCGAGTGCGACCGTTGCCTGGAGCCCGCTTCGTTTGATATCGCCGGCGAGATCGAGGAGTTCTACCTCTTTGAGGAGCCCGAGGACCCCGAGGCCTACGAGGACGGCTACGAGCTCCTGGGTGAGGACCGCATCGTCGATCTGGGTGAGCCCATCAATGACGCGGTCGTCATGGACACGCCGTTTGTGGTGCTCTGCAAGCCCGATTGCCACGGTCTGTGCTCCACTTGCGGTTGCAATCTCAACGTCGAGCAATGCGATTGCGCCGCCCAGGCGGAGGCCGAATGGGCCGCTGCCACGGAAAATCCATTTGCAGCATTGAAGAATCTCAAGCTTGACGAGTAAAACTGTGGTAGTATCGCTACTTGCGCGTAATCGCCACACTGGATAGTTCATAAGGAAGGTCACTATGCCCGTACCTAAACAAAAGCAGGGTCGTATCCGCACTCACACCCGTCGTTCCGCCAACATGAAGATCTCGGCTGCGGCTCAGTCCACGTGCCCCCGTTGCGGCGCTGTCAAGCTCCCGCACCACGTGTGCCCCAGCTGCGGTTTCTACAAGGACCGCGAGGTTATCGTTACCGAGTAACGGTATACTCTGGATGCGATGCCGTTCCAAATGGAACCACAATGGCCGGCTCAATGAGTCGGCCATTTTTGTATAAGGAGCATGTATATGAGTAACGTTCGCGTTTGTGTAGACGTTGTGGGCGGAGACGAGAAACCTCAGGTTGTTCTCAATGGTATCGAGGCTGCGCTTGCCGCCGATCCCGATATCGAGGTCTTGGCAGCTGGCCCCGCCGAAATCGTCAATCCCTTTGCAGCTTCCCATGCACGTGTTGAGGCCCTTGAGGCACCCGACGTTATCGCCATGGATGACAATCCCATTCGCGCCGTGATGACCAAACGCAAGTCTTCGATCGTGTTGTCGTGCCGTGCCATCAAGAAGGGAAATGCGGACGCGTTCTTCTCTGCCGGCTCGACCGGTGCCATGACCGCCGCCGCCACCGCCTATGTGACGCCGTTTAGGTATCAGGCCGAAGGCAAGAAGCAGCCGGTGCGCCCCTGTCTGACCAATGCGCTGCCCAATCGCGCCGGCGGTCTGACGGTGCTGTGCGATATGGGCGCCAACCCCGATGTCGAGGTCGATGACATGGTGCGTTTTGCTCAGATGGGTAGCGCCTATGCCCGCGTCGTCCTGGGCATTGAGCATCCCCGCGTGGGCCTGCTTGCTAACGGCACCGAGGACGAGAAGGGCTCCAACTTTACCAAGGCGTGCTTCCCGGCCATGAAAGCCGTCGTTCCCGGCTTTGTTGGTAACTGCGAGGGCACCGATCTTACGTCGGGCAATTTTGAAGTCGTGGTCGCCGACGGCATGTCGGGCAACATCGCGCTCAAGGCCACTGAGGGCGCTGCTAAGTTTTTGCTGCAGGAACTCAAGGGCGTCTTTATGTCTTCACTTGGAACCAAGATCGCCGCGCTGCTTATTAAAAAGCAGATGCGCGAGATCAAGGCCAAGCTCTCTGGCGACGCCAAGGGCGGCGCGATTCTTTTGGGCCTGCGCGGCGTGGTTCTGATCGGCCACGGCGCCACGTCGGTCGAAGCTGTCAAAAACGGTACGCTCGCGGCGGCCGAAGCTGTGCGCGCCGGGCTGGTCGAGAATGTCGCCAACTCTATGGACGGTATCGTTTTATAAGAGCGAGTTAGAGCGCTGTTATGCGCCTCGGGGCGTGCGTCGTGGGGTAGAATCAGAACCGTGTCTTGGTACCGCCCGGGCGGTACCATTCTTTTGGTATTCATGCACTATGAGAGGAAGCGCTATGGACCGCTCCGAAATCTTCGACAAGATCGCCGAGGTCGCTGCTGACGTTCTGGGCGTCGATGTTGCCGAAATTAGCGATGAGACCACCTTTGACGACCTCGATGCCAACTCGCTCGAGCGCCTGCAGCTGGTTACGGCTATCGAGGACGAGTTCAACCTCGAGATCGATGACGAGACTCTGCTTTCGCTCAACTCTGTCGTCGACGCCGTCGACGCGATCGAAAACGCCAGGGAGGCCTAGGTCTTGGCTTTGTCTGAACGACTTACGCGCGCCCAGGAAATTCTGGGCCATGAGTTCAATAATAAGGTGCTGCTGCGCGCGGCGCTTACGCATCCCTCGGCAGTCGAGGGCCAGCCGGTTTCTGCCAGCTATGAGCGCCTTGAGTTCTTGGGCGATTCCATTTTGGGCGCCGTGGTCGCACGCTCCCTGTTTGAGTCCTATCCGGAGTTTGACGAGGGCAAGCTCACGCGCCTGAAGGTGTCGCTTGTCTCGGGCGCCACGCTGTCCGAGGTATCGCACGAGCTGGGTATCGACGACATCATCATCTTTGGTGCCTCCGAGACCGGTACGGGCGCACGCGGCCTGCATTCGGCGCTCGAGAACGTCTATGAGTCGCTCGTGGGCGCGCTGTACCTGGATGCCGGCTGGGATGCCGCAGCGGAGTTCATTCATCGCACGCTTAAGCCGCACTTGGCTTCCGAGCGTGCCGAACATCCTGCGAATCCCAAGTCGTTTTTGCAGGAGTGCGTGCAGGCCGACGGCCACGAGCCTCCGGCGTATAAGCTGGTTGGTTCCGAGGGTCCGGCGCATGCGCCCACCTTTACCGCCGTGGTGTTGATCGATGGTATTCGCCAGGGTCGCGGCTCCGGCTCCTCAAAGAAGGAAGCCGAGGGGGCCGCTGCACTCGAGGCACTTGACCGCATGGGCTACACCACTAACGGCGTGATTCTCAACAAGAAGCCTGTGTAAGCGAGGAACCGTGTATCTCAAGTCCCTCACGCTCAAAGGGTTCAAGTCGTTTGCCGACCGCGCCCATATGACGTTTGAGCCGGGCCTGACCGTCATCGTCGGTCCCAACGGCTCGGGAAAATCGAACATCTCCGACTCCATCCTGTGGGTTCTGGGCGAGCAGAGCGCCAAGCAGCTGCGCGGCCAGGCCATGGAGGATGTCATCTTCTCGGGCTCGTCGGCTCGCAAGCCGGTGGGTGTCGCCGAGGTCACGCTGGTGCTCGATAACTCGGACCATGTGCTACCCGTCGATTTTGACGAGGTCGCCATCACCCGTCGCATGTATCGCTCGGGCGAAAGCGAGTACCTCATCAACTCGAGTCCGTGCCGCCTGATGGACATTCAGGACATCCTGCACGATTCGGGCCTGGGTAAGGATACGCATTCCATCATCAGTCAGGGCAAGCTCGACGCCATTTTGCAGAGCCGCCCCGAGGAGCGCCGTGCCCTCATCGAGGAGGCCGCCGGCATCTCCAAGCACAAGCGCCGCAAGGAGCGTGCGCTCAAAAAGATCAAGTCGATGGACGAGCACCTGACGCGTGCCCGCGACATCAATAAGGAAATCGCCCGTCAACTGCGACCGCTGGAGCGTCAGGTCGATCGCGCGCGCAAGTACAAAGAGCTGTCCTCGCGCGCGAATGAGCTTACGCAGATGCTGGCTGTCGACGAGCTGCGTTCGCTGCAGTCGCAGTGGAACGACTTGGAGAGCCGCTCCAAGGAAGGTGCCGCCGAGCTGGAGCTTGCGCAGTACCGCATGGGCGAAAAGGAGCGCGAGCTCGAGAAGCTCCAGGTTATGCTCGAGGAAAAGGGCCTGTTTGTGGGCGATCTGGGCGAGCAGCGCCGCCATATGCAAGACGTGGTCGGTCGCATTAACTCCGATATGCGCCTGCTCGAGGAAAAGGGCCACAACATGGTGTCGCGCCTGTCTGACATGCGCGGCCAGATTTCGAGCTCCGAGCATCAGCGTCGTCGCGTGGTCGAGGAGCTCGAGGACGCGCGTGCGCAGCTTGAGGAGGTGACCGGTGCGCACATGCAGGCCCAGGAGGACGTTGACGCCGCTGGTCCTGCCGCCGCCGAGCTCCACGAGCGCCGCGTGGCGCTCGACAATCAGCTTTCGCAGCTTACGCGTGAGCAACGCGATGTGCAGCGCGTGGCCGATAACGCCGCGCTCGAGCTCGCTAAGGTGAAGGATTCCTTGAGCAATGCCGAGGTCGAGGACAACATGTACGCCTCGCGCCTGGAGCAGATCGATGAACAGCTCGAGGAGGTCACGGCTTCGCTCGAGAGCCGTCGCGACCGCGCCGAGGAGCTTGAGTGCGCTCTTGACGAAGCGCGCCAGGCTCAGGTCGATGCGCGTGAAGCCACCGAGACGGCACGCGCGGTCCTGAAGGGCCTGCGTGCCCGCGAGAGCGAGGCGCGCGACAAATTATCCGAGGTGCGCTCGGAGCTTGCCAGTCAAAAGAAACTCGATGCCCGCATGGCCGACAGCTCGCCGCTCGTGAGCCGCCTGGTGGGTGCGCTGGGCGACGATGTCTCGGGTCGTCTGGGCGACGTGCTCGAGGCCCCGCGTGAGCTTGAGGGCCTGGTTGAGCAATTGCTCGCCGGCGATATCGATGCGCTGCTGTTCGACGATACGTCCGCGCTTGAGCGTGCCGGTCGTGCGGCCCTGGACCAGAAGAAGGCCTCGGGCGAGGCGCTGCTGGTAGCGCGCGGCGTGAGCGGCACTGCTGCCGCCGAGGGCGCTGCCGGTTCGCGTCTGGTTGATCGCCTTTCCGTGCGTGCCGGTTATGGTCCGATTGTCGAGGCGCTGCTCGGCGGCTATTACGTAGTGGACGATCTTTCTGCCGCGCTGTCGGCGCCGGTCGTTGACGGTGTGACCTATGTGACCCCCGATGGTGCCCGCGTTGCCTGCGGCGGCTTGGTGCGTGTGGGGCTCGATGCTGGCGAGGCCTCGGGTGCTCTGGAGCGCAAGCGTCGCATTCGCGAGCTGGAGGGCCTGGAGCCCGATCTGGCTGCCGTGTTTGAGCATGTGTCGGATCAGGTCGTCGAGGCCAATGCGGCCGTTGAGGAAGCGCGTGCCGCTGAGGGCGATGCCGCCGGCGAGATTGCCCGTCTTGAGGGCGAGCGTCGCTCGCTGCTCTCCGAGATCGGCCGCTTGGAGCAAAGCGCCAACAACGCAGAGGTCGAGCGCATGCGCATTTCCAAGCGCCGTGAGCAGGCTTCCGAAGCCGTTCGCGCTGCGCGTCCGCGCGTGGACGAGCTCGCTCGTTCGCGTGACGAGGCTCGTGCGCAGGCGAGCGACCTGGGCTTGCAGATTGCCCAGGCCAACGATGAACTTGACCGCGTTCGTCGTGACGATTCCGAGGCTGCTGGCAAGCTCGCCGACGCCAAGGTTCGCCTAGCTCGGACGAGCGAGCGCCTGCGTTCGCTGAAGGGCCGCGTGCCCGACCTGGAGCATCGTCTTGAGGGCATCGACCGTCGTATCCGCGGAACACGCCAGGCTTCGCGCTCGCTCGAGCTGCTGCGCCTGCGCGTCGACCCCATGCACGAACGATATTCTGCCCTGTTGGAACGCGCGTCGGATTGGGCAGCGCGCCTGCGTGACCAGGCCTCTCTGGAAGAGGCGGACTCCGCTTCGCTCAAGAAGACCATCGAGGATGCCAAGGCAGAGGTTGCCCGCGCTAAGGAGCGGGTCGATACCGCCACCGCCACGCAAAACGAGTTTAAGGTCGCGCGTGGCAAGCTCGAGGTGCAGGTAGAGGCCGCCATTAAGGCCATTACCGCCGATGGCACCACGGTACTCGAGGAAGCGCTCATGCTTCCCGCGCCCACGGACCGCGATGCCGCCGAGCGCGAGCTCAACCAGCTTGTGCGCCAGATCAACAACCTGGGCCCTGTGAACCAAGTTGCCATGGAGGAGTACGAGCAGCTCAAGCGCCGCGCCGACTACATCGAGGAGCAGCTGGCCGATCTGGAGAGCGCGCGCAAGGCGCTCACCAAGATCACGGTGGCCATTGATCGCAAGATGCGCAAGGCGTTCCTGGTGACCTTTGAGAAGGTCGACGCGAACTTCCGCGAGATCTTCGCCATGCTCTTCCCGGGCGGTCAGGCTCATCTGGAGATGACCGATCCCGAGCATCCGGCCGAGACGGGCATTGAGGTCGTGGCGCAGCCGCGCGGCAAGCGCATCACCAAGATGATGCTCATGTCGGGCGGCGAGAAGAGTCTGACGGCGCTCGCCCTGCTCTTTGCCGTGTACCGCACGCGCACGGTGCCGTTCTATGTGCTGGACGAGGTCGAGGCGGCGCTTGATGACGCCAACCTGTCCAAGCTCATCGGCGCCCTCGATGTGCTGCGTTCCGATACGCAGCTCTTGGTCATTTCGCATCAGCGCCGTACTATGGAGGACGCTGACGTTCTCTATGGCGTCTCGATGCAAGCCGACGGCGTCAGCCGCGTCGTCTCGCAAAAACTCGATCGCGAAACCGGAAAGGTCGTGAATGCATAATGGGATTCTTTGACGCACTCTCGCGCGGACTTGAGCGCAGCCGTGAGGCCCTCAACGAGGTCTTCTACTTTGGCGGCGAGGTCGACGAGGATTTTTGGGAGGACCTTGAGGACACCCTCGTTATGGGTGACATGGGTGCCGAGGTCGCCATTCAGGTCTCCGATGACCTGCGCGATGCCGCGGCAAAGAAGAACCTCAAGACCGCTCCGCAGCTTCGTCGTGCCCTGGCCGAGCAGCTCGAGGGCCATTTTGTGCCTGTTGAGCGCGATCCGTTTTCCGATACTCCAAGCTGCGTGCTGTTTGTGGGCATTAACGGTGCCGGCAAGACCACGACGGTCGGTAAGATCGCGAGCGCCATGGCCGCCCGCGGCAAGAACGTCGTGATCGGTTCGGCCGATACCTTCCGCGCCGCCGCCATCGAGCAGCTCGATGTGTGGGGCCAGCGCGCCGGCGTCCCCGTCATCAAGCGCGACCGCGGCTCCGATCCGGCGAGCGTGTGCTATGACGTGCTCGACGAGGCCGATAAGCGCGGCAGCGACCTGGTGCTGATCGACACCGCCGGTCGTCTGCACACAAGCCCCGAGCTCATGCGAGAGCTTGCCAAGGTGGTCAACGTGACGCGTAAGCGCGCCGCCAATATGGCCGCCGGCCCCATGCCCGTCTCGGTTGTCCTCGTGATTGATGCCGCCACCGGTCAGAACGGTCTGAACCAGGCGCTCGAGTTTAACGAGGCGCTGGGTCTGGACGGTATTATCATGACGAAGCTCGACGGCACGGCAAAGGGCGGTATCGCCATGGCCGTGGCTGAGAAGCTCAAGCTCCCGATCCTGCGCATCGGCGTGGGTGAGCAGGTCGATGACCTGCAGGAGTTCAATGCCAAAGATTTCTGCCGCGCCCTGGTGGGCGAGTCCAATTAAGGAGTGACTAGTGTTTGATTCCCTGAGCGATCGCCTCAACGACACATTTGACCGCCTGCGCGGCAAAGGCAAGCTGACCGAGGCCGATATCACCTCGGCCATGCGCGACATCCGTATGGCGCTGCTCGAGGCCGACGTCAACTTTAAGGTCGTCAAGGAGTTCGTCGCCAAGACCAAGGAGCGCTGCATGACCGCAGAGGTCATGGAGTCGCTGTCGCCGGCGCAAAACGTCGTCAAGATCGTGCTCGACGAGCTCACCGAGATGCTCGGCTCCACCGAGAGCAAGCTCGTCTTTAGCAACCGTATCCCCAACGTCATCATGCTTGTGGGTCTGCAGGGCTCCGGTAAGACCACGGCGGCCGTAAAGCTGGCCTACCTGCTCAAGAAGCAGGGCCGCTCGCCGCTGCTCGCCGCGTGCGACGTCTACCGCCCTGCCGCTGCCGACCAGTTGGCAACGCTTGGCGGCGAGATTGGCGTGCCGGTCTTCCGCGGTGACGGTGTGCATCCGGTCGACATTGCCACGGGCGCCATCCAGGAGGCCGTCGACCACCTGCGCGACGTGGTCATCGTCGATACCGCCGGTCGCCTGCAGATCGATGAGCAGATGATGCAGGAGGCCGTGGACATCAAGAAAGCCGTCAAGCCCGATCAGGTGCTGATGGTCGTCGATGCCATGACCGGCCAGGATATCGTCAACGTGGTCTCGACCTTTGCCGAGCGCACCGACTTTGACGGTGTGATCATCTCCAAGCTCGACGGCGATGCCCGTGGCGGCGGCGCGCTTTCCGTGCGCCAGGTGACCGGCAAGCCCATCAAGTTTGTGAGCATGGGCGAGAAGCCCGATTCGCTGGAGCCGTTCTATCCCGATCGTATGGCCAAGCGTATTTTGGGCATGGGCGACGTCGTCGGCATCATCGAGAAGGCCCAGGAGGCAGCCGATGCCGAGCAGCTCGAGGCTGCCGAGCGCATGCTGCGCGAGGGCTTCACCATGAACGATATGCTCGACCAGATGAAGGCCGTTAAGAAGATGGGCGGCATGAAGGGCATTCTGGGCATGCTTCCCGGTGGCCAGCGCGCGCTCAGCCAGATGGGCGGCAACCTGGACGAGGGCATCTTCGATAAGAACGAGGCCATCATCATGTCGATGACCAAGGAGGAGCGCCTGCGTCCCTCCATCATCAACGGTCAGCGCCGTGCCCGCATTGCCAAGGGAGCTGGCGTAACCCCAACCGAGGTCAACAGCCTTATGAAGCAGTGGGGCGAGATGAACAAGATGATGGGCCGCATGCGCACGATGGCCAATCAGGCACAGGCCGGCGGCAAGAAGGGCAAAAAGGGTAAGAAGGGCAAAAAGATGCGCATGCCCAATATTCCCGGCCTGGATGCCATGGGCCTGGGCGGCATGGGCGGCCTGGGAACGGGTGGCCCCAAGTCCGATATGGATCTGCTGCGCCAGATGGAAGCGCAGATGCGTAAGAAAAAGTAGCGACTGGCTGAGTCGTGTATGGCGAAGGCCGCCCGGATGGTATTCCAGGCGGCCTTCGTCGTTGGTGCGTTATTTGTTGTGTGAGCAGGCACGTGATGGCATCGATTGCCTGCCGCTAGTGGCAGCCGCAGCCCTCATGGCCCTCGTGCTCGTGATGGCCGTGGCAGCCACAGGACTCGCCATGCTCATGGGAATGCTCGTGGTCATGGCCGTGGCAGCCGCACGTGGCCTCGCCGTTCTGTGCGAGCGTGCCAGCGATAAGGGCTTCGACGCACGCATCGCAGCTGCCCTGGGCTCCCGCATAGACGGTGATGCCGGCTTGAGCAAGCGCGTTGATAGCGCCACCGCCGATGCCGCCGCAGATGAGCGTGTCGACGCCGCCGTTGGCGAGCAGACCCGCCAGCGCGCCATGACCGGTGCCACCGGTGCCCACGACCTGCTCGTCGATCACCTCGCCGTCCTGGATGTCGTAGATCTTGAACTGCTCGCTGCGGCCAAAGTGCATAAAGATGTTGCCGTTGTCGTACGTCGTTGCCACCCTCATAGTGTCAACCTCCTTTGCTGGCCATGCGGCCGTCGTCGTGGTAATGGGGGAGTACGCGATGTTGCCACCTTCGATACTCAGCGCGCGCCCGTTGACCAGCGCGTTTGCCACCTTGCGATGCGCGCGGCTACCGATGGCCGCCACGGTGGCACGAGCGATGCCCATGTGCTGGGCGACAGCCTCCTGATTGAGGCCTTCCAGGTCGCACAGCCGCAGCACCTCGAGCTCGTCGACCGTCATGTCGATGGCGTCTCCGCTGGCAAGGCCATCGGGGGTAAAACCGCGATATTCGGGAATAATCCCAACACGGCGCAATTTTTTGCGTCTTCCTGCCATATACACTCCAAATCTGACATATGTCAAAAATAGGATAGCGCACCTGCGGACCAGCGCAAGGCATTTTTGGCATATGTCAGAAAAAGGCAAAGCCGTTGCGACTGAGAGTGAGCTGCCGTGCATTGCGTGTGCCGGCCCAAGTGTCCCATCCGATGCTGTGCGCCTGGGCTACAATAAAAATTGCTTATAGGCGACTGACAGGAGGGTCAATGAGCAAAGCTGATCAACAGTTTGTAGCCATGTGCCGCGATATCTTGGACCATGGCACCACCACCGAGGGCCAAAAGGTCCGTCCGGTGTGGGAGGACGGCACCCCTGCCTATACCATTAAAAACTTTGGCGTTACGGCGCGCTACGACCTGCGCGAGGAGTTCCCCGCGCTCACGCTGCGCCGCACGGCGCTTAAGTCTGCCATGGACGAGATCCTGTGGATCTATCAAAAGAAGTCCAATAACGTCCATGACCTCCACAGCCATATTTGGGACGAGTGGGCTGACGAGACCGGCTCCATCGGTAAGGCCTACGGATACCAGATTGGCCAGAAGAGCCATTATGCCGAGGGCGACTTTGACCAGATGGACCGCGTGCTGTACGACCTTAAGCATACGCCGTATAGCCGTCGCATCATGACGAACACCTATGTGTTCAGCGACCTGTCCGAGATGCACCTGTATCCGTGCGCCTACAGCGTGACATATAACGTGACGCAGCGCCCGCAGGATGACAAACCGACGCTCAACATGATTCTCAACCAGCGCAGCCAGGACATTTTGGCCGCGAACAACTGGAACGTGTGCCAGTACGCCATTCTGCTCATGATGGTTGCGCAGTCCGTCGATATGATTCCCGGCGAGCTGCTGCATGTGATTGCCGATGCCCACATTTACGACCGCCATGTCGATATCGTCCGCGAGCTTATCGAGCGTCCGCAGTTTGCGGCGCCTAAGGTTTCGCTCAATCCCGACGTGCACGATTTCTACGCGTTTACGACCGACGACCTGATCGTCGAGGGCTACGAGCACGGCCCGCAAGTCAAGAACATTCCTATTGCGGTGTAGGTGGCGCTTATGACGTGTAAGCTTTCTGCCATCGTCGCCGTGTGTGACGACTGGGGCATTGGCTGCGAGGGCGACATGGTAGTGTCCAATCGCGCCGACATGCGCCATTTTGTGGCGTGCACCAAGGGCTGTCCGGTCATTATGGGGCGCAAGACGCTGCTGAGTTTTCCCGGGGGGCGTCCGCTCAAGAACCGCCGCAATATCGTGCTCACGCGCGACGTGGACTTTGCTCCCGTGGACGTCGATGTGGTGCATAGTATTGATGAGGCGCTCGCTGCGGTTGCCGATGAGCCCGTTGCGTGGGTGATCGGTGGCGGCGATGTCTATCGGCAGTTTTTGCCGTATTGCGCAGAGGCCGAGGTCACGCACAACCATTGCGTGCATGTCGTGGATACGTACTTTCCCGATTTGGGAACCGATCCTGCGTGGGAGATTGCGCAGCGTAGCGGGGTCGCAACGATTGCCGCCGGTGAGGGTGACGAGGGCGTCGATTATGAGTTCGTGACGTATCGTCGCATCGAGGCGTAAAACCGATTATCCCTTCGGTATTATCGGGATGAAATGAATGACGGGGCGGCGCATGGCGTTGCCCCGATATTTGTATAGGTGCTGCAAAGAAAGGTGCGGGCTGGCTACTATGACTGATGCCGTTGAGGTGCTTCGAATCGATTCGCTCGAGGACGAGCGGCTCGATGCCTACGTGCGACTGACGGAGCGTGAGCTACGTTGCGTGCTGGAGCCGCAAAAGGGCATCTTTATCGCAGAGAGCGCCAAGGTCATCGAGCGTGCGGTACGCGCCGGCTACGACCCGGTGAGTTTTCTTTTGGGCGAGCGCTGGCTCGATCAGATGATGCCGCTGTTTGAGCGTCTGGTCGTGCGCGAGGGAGCGGGTCCTGTTCCGGTGTTCGTGGCCTCGATGGAGCTCATGGAGCAGCTGACGGGCTTTAATGTGACGCGCGGCGCGCTGGCGGCGTTTCGTCGCCCGCGGCAGATTTCGGTCGATGAGTTTCTCGGCGGCGTCGCTGAGGCGGCAGGGGAGCGTCCGGTGCGCGTGTGCGTGCTTGAGGGCATTGTTGATCACACCAATGTTGGCGCGATTTTTCGCTCGGCCGCCGCGCTCAATGTCGACGGTATTCTGGTGAGCCCTACGTGCTGCGATCCGCTGTATCGTCGCTCGGCTCGTGTGAGCATGGGCACGGTGTTTCAGGTGCCGTGGACTCGTGTTGGCAGCGAGGCGCGCGTATGGCCGCATGATGGCCTGGCGGCGCTGCACAATGCCGGGTTTTCCTGTGCCGCCATGGCGCTGACGGATGACTCCGTTTCGCTGGACGACCCTGCGCTGCGCGAGATTGACCGTCTGGCGATTTTTATGGGTACTGAGGGTGCCGGCTTGGGCGCCAAGACCATTGCCGGCTGCGACCGAGCCGTGCGCATTCCGATGGCGCACGGGGTCGATTCGCTCAACGTGGCCGCGGCGAGCGCCGTCGCCTTTTGGCAGCTGTGCCCGCACGTGAGCAACGAGTACCACTACCAGCCGGGTTTGTATCACTAGGCAGATATTCTGCACCGCGCTCTGATTCGGGGCGTTTCGGTCGCCGCCAGTCGGTGCTAAGCTGGTTTTGGCTTTGGTTTTAAATTGCTGACTTGTTGTTTGACGTATACGAGTGGGGAGGGCGTGTGGCTAAGAAATCTACGGCTATCGATGTAACGCAAGGTGTCATTTGGCAGCAATTGCTGTCGCTGTGCGTTCCCATCTTTTTTAGTTCGTTTTTCCAGCAGGCTTACACGCTTATCGGCACCTATATCGTCGGTCAGTTTGGCGGCAAGCTTGCGCTGGGCGGCATTCAAGCCACGATGGTGCTCACGGAGCTCTGCATTGGTTTTTGCGTTGGCGTTGGCGCCGGTTGCGCCGTTATCACGGGGCAGTTTTTTGGCCAGCACGATGACGAGCGCTTGAGCCGTTCGATCCATACAGCCATGACGCTTGCGCTCGTGGGCGGTATCGTCGTTTCCATTCTTGGCATAGTGCTTGTCGAGCCCATGCTCGTTTTGATGAATACGCCGCACGAGCTTCTCGCCGAGGGCGTAGCCTATGCTCGCTGCTATTTTGCCGCCATGTTTGCGGCGCTGCTGCTCAATATGGGTACCGCGCTGCTGCGTGCCGTGGGCGATACGCGTGGCCCTGCCGTGATTATTGCTTCCGGCTGCCTCGTGAACGTGGTGCTCGATATCATTTTTGTTGCTGTGCTGCATTTGGAGGCCTTGGGCTGTGGTATCGCGGTGGCACTGACCATTTGCTCTAATGCCACGATGATTGTGATTCGCATGATGCGTGCTCCGGGCGCATGGCGTTTGTCGATATCCAAGCTCGGCATCGATCGCGGTATTTGCAAGAGCATGCTTTCGTGCGGTTTGCCGCTGGGTTTTCAATCGGCGGCGTATTCGATTTCCAACGTTCTGATTCAGGTATCGGTCAACTCGTTTGGCGCCGATGTTACGACGGCGTGGGGTCTTTCGGGCCGTCTCGACGGCATCATCTGGATGGTGACCGAGGCGCTCGGCGTATCCATCACCACGTTCTCGGCGCAGAACTTTGGCGCGCGCAATTACGAGCGCATGCGCAAGGGCTACCACACGTCGCTCGTGCTGTCGTTTTTGCTCATCGGCGGTCTGTCCGGTGTACTGTTGGTGTTCTCTGGTCCCCTGTCGCGCCTGTTTGTCGATGATGCTTCGATTTCGGGCTACACCACGACCATCATCCATTTCATTGCACCGTTCTACGCGATCTTCTCGATTATCGAGAACGCGTCGGGCTCCATCCGCGGCGCCGGCGTGAGTCTGCAGCCTATGATGCTCACCATCTTTGGTACCGTCGTCCTAAGGGTAATCTGGGTGTTTGCGATTATGCCTTTTGATCCGTCGCTCGAGCACCTGCTGCTGGTCTATCCCGTAACCTGGCTCATCACCGCAACCATGTTCACCATCTACCACCACAGCGGCAACTGGCTAGGCCGCGCCACCGCCTAGCCGGCAGAAAGGGAACGTCCCTAAGTGCCGAATTAGTATTCGATGCCTTGGCGGGCTAGGAGGCCTTCGTCGAAGTAGTGTTTGACAGGGCGCATTTCGGTTACCAGGTCGGCAAGGTCGGCGAGGGGCAGCAAGCCTCGGCCGGTCAGTACGAGCTCCGTGGTGTCGGGCTTCATCGCGATCAGCGCTTCGACATCTTTGCGCGTCACAAAGCCCCGCCGCATGGCTTCTCCCAGCTCATCCAAGATCAACACGTCGACCTGGCTAATCTGCTCGCGCGCCAGCTCCATGATTTGTGCGGCACAGGCTTCGGGCGTGTCGCGGTCGGCTTGTACGATGCGCAGACCCAAACGGGGCGCCGCATCATGCTCGGCGCAGTGCAGCTTCTTTGCAAACTGCAGCATAAGCACGTTAAGTCCGTAGCCCGTCGCGCGCAAGGCGAGCCCCAACGCAGCCGTTGTCTTGCCCTTGCCGTCGCCCGTATAGATTTGAACCTTGCCGACTTCCAGTGATGCCATCTCTGTCCTTTCGTGCCCGGCGTCGGTTTATCGCCGTCCGGGTTGGGTATTCTAAAAACATTATCAACCCCAGTAGATGGAGTTCAAGCAGATGGAGATGGATGACAACAAACGTAGACGGAATATGATCCTCTACGTGCTCATCGCCTTCGTCGTCTACCTCGTGCTCTCGACCGTTCTGTTCCCCAACATCGGTCACACGCAGCAGATTACGAAGACCGATTACTCGACGTTTGTCAAAGCGCTCGATAAGAAGAGCGTTGACAAGGTCGAGTACAACACGGACGATTACTCGATTTATTACACCAAGAAGGGCGAGGACGAGAACATCGCCTACAAGACGACCGGTGTGCCGAATGACGCGGGCTTTACCGATCGCGTGCTTGAATCTGGCGCCTCGCTTGAGTCGGTCGTTCCCGATAAAAACTCGGGTTTGATGACCTACTACCTGCTCACCCTCATTCTTCCCATGGCGATTTTCTTCCTGATTGGCTGGTGGCTCAACCGCCGCATGAAGAAGGCCATGGGCGATGACGGTCCGTCGATGAACTTTGGCGGCGGCGGTTTTGGCGGCGGCGGACTGGGTAAGTCCGGCGCGCGCGTGATCGCCTCCAAGGACGTGGGCGTGACCTTTAAGGACGTCGCCGGCCAGGAAGAGGCCAAGGAGTCCCTCAAGGAGGTCGTCGACTTTCTGGAGAAGCCGCAGCGCTACGAGGAGATCGGCGCCAAGCTGCCGCGCGGCGCTCTTCTTGTTGGCCCTCCGGGTACCGGTAAGACCCTGCTTGCCAAGGCTGTTGCCGGCGAGGCGGGCGTGCCGTTCTTTAGCATTTCGGGCTCTGAGTTCGTTGAGATGTTTGTTGGTCGCGGCGCTGCTAAGGTGCGTGACCTGTTTAAGCAGGCCAAGGAAAAGGCCCCGTGTATCGTCTTTATCGATGAGATCGATACCATCGGTAAGAAGCGCGATGGCGGCGGCTTTAGCGGCAACGACGAGCGCGAGCAGACGCTCAACCAGCTGCTGACCGAGATGGACGGCTTCGATAACCACAAGGGTATTGTCGTCCTTGCTGCCACCAACCGCCCCGACAGCCTCGATCCGGCCCTGCTGCGCCCCGGCCGTTTTGACCGCCGCATTCCCGTCGAGCTGCCCGACCTGACCGGCCGCAAGAACATCCTCGAGCTCCACGCCAAGAGTGTGAAGACCCAGCCACCGATTGATCTGACCGCGATTGCCCGCGCTACGCCCGGTGCCTCGGGCGCCGACCTGGCCAATATCATCAACGAGGGCGCCCTGCGCGCCGTTCGCGAGGGTCGAAAGCGTGCAACCCAGGACGACTTCGAGGAGTCGGTGGAGGTTGTTATCGCCGGCCAGCAGCGTAAGTCCACGGTGCTTTCCGACCACGAGAAGCAGGTTGTTTCCTACCACGAGATTGGCCATGCCATTGTCGCTGCCCGCCAAAAGGGCTCTGCCCCGGTCACCAAGATCACCATCGTGCCGCGCACGAGCGGTGCTCTTGGCTATACCATGCAGGTCGAGGAGGACGAGCGTTTTCTGACCACGCGCCAGGAGGTGCTCGACAAGCTCGCTGTCTACTGCGGCGGACGTGCTGCCGAGGAGCTCATCTTTGGTGAGATGACGACCGGCGCGGCCAACGATATCGAGCAGGCCACCAAGCTCGCCCGCAACATGGTGACGCGTTTTGGTATGTCCGATGAGTTTGGCATGATGGCGCTCGGTACCGTTCAGAACGCGTACCTCAACCAGGACACGTCGCTCACTTGCGCCCCCGGTACGGCTGAGCGCGTGGACGCGATTGTCGCCAAGCTGATCGAGGATGCACATGATCGCGCCCTGCAGATCCTCAAGGAGAACAAGTTTAAGCTTCACGAGCTGGCTCGTTATCTGTACAAGAAGGAGACGATTACGGGTGAGGAGTTCATGAACCTCCTCACGCGTGAGAATCCGCTGATGCCAAAGCAGCAGTAAAGCCGCGGCCGAGCCAGTTATCGCCGACGCCCCATTTGAGCAGCTTTCTCAAATGGGGCGTTTTGCTTGAGAGGGATGGAAATGAAGATCGTGGTGAGCGCCTGCTTGATGGGCGAGAACTGTAAATATAACGGGCTTGACAATTACCATCGCAAGCTGGTCGAGGCTTGCGAGCGTACGGGGACCGAGGTCCTGCTGGTGTGCCCCGAGGTTTTTGGCGGTCTGCCTACGCCGCGCAAGCCGTCCGAGATTGTGGACGGTGAGGTCCGCACCTGCGAGGGCACCTCGGTCGATCGCGAGTTTCGCCTGGGTGCTCAACGCGCGCTCGATATGTGCGAGCACTTTGGCGGCCCGTCCGAGATCGCTACTTGCGTCCTTCAGGACCGTAGCCCCTCGTGCGGCGCGGGCCGCATCTACGATGGTACATTCAGCGGCGCACTCACTGCGGGTAACGGCGTTTTCGTCGACCTGCTCTTGCGCAATGGGTACCGTGTTATCCCAGCGAGTGAATTTGATCCCAGCTTGCTGGAGCAATAAAAAACCACCACAAAGGTGCCTGTCCCCCTTGTGGTGGTTTTGGTAGGTTAGGCGAGGAGCGTGTGACCGTAGGCGTTGGCCGCCCGGTATTTTGCTCCAAGAGAAAGTCCACAGCCGCGAGATTTTTCGAACGTATAAAACCAGTGCTGAGGGTTTTTCGCCGGCGCGGAACGTGCTAGCATACTCCACATGAGCGTTGATGGGGACGAGTAGTCAGCCATCCGCATGCTACAGAGAGCGGGGAGTGCTGAGAACCCGTGCATGCGACCGATGAAAATCACCCCGGAGCTGCGGTCCCAACGGACGCGCCGCACAGGCACGTCTTAGTAGACATCGCCGAGGTGGTCGTCGATACAGGCCAGCCGAGTAACGGATGCGAGCGCGTGGCGACGCGGGCGAGGGCATCTAAGCTGGGTGGTTAAGCGAAGAGCTTTTACGGGCAGTCTGCCCGTTTTGTGGCGCTTCGTCCCAGCTTGTAGGGACGGGCGCTATTTTTGGTGCCCAGAGGGCGTGTGCGCCCACGACATGAAAGGGGTACCGTGGCAAACGAGTACAAGCAGACGATGAATCTGCCCAAAACCGGATTTCCCATGCGTGCCGGTCTTTCCAAGTCCGAGCCCAAGCGACTCAAGGACTGGCAGGACAACAAGGTCTACGAGCAGGTTTTGAAAAAGAACGAGGGTCACAAGAAATTCGTGCTGCACGACGGCCCTCCGTACGCCAACGGCCCGATCCACATCGGCCATGCCATGAACAAGATCTCTAAGGACATGATCAACCGTTACTGGATGATGCAGGGCTGCGAAGTTCCCTATGTCCCCGGTTGGGACTGCCACGGTCAGCCGATTGAGCACAAGGTCGAGGAGAAGCTCGGCACCGAGAAGTTCAACCAGACCTCCACGGCTAAGATTCGCGAGCTTTGCAACAAGTTCGCTGTCGAGAACATCGAGTTGCAGAAGGCCGGCTTCCGTCGCCTGGGCGTGCTTGGTGACTGGGACAACCCGTATCTGACGCTTTATCACCAGCACGATGCCGCCGACATCGAGGTCTTCAAGGCCATGTTCGACAAAGGCATGATCTATCGCGGCCACAAGCCGGTTCACTGGTGCAAGCATTGCCATACCGCGCTGGCCGAGGCCGAGATCGAGTACTCCGACGAGACGAGCCCCTCCATCTTCGTGCGCTTTGAGATGACTTCCAAGCCCGCTGGCCTCGAGAGCTTCGATGGCCCGGTTGACTTTATCATCTGGACGACCACGCCGTGGACCATCCCCTCCGATCAGGCAGTTTCCCTAAAGCCCGGTGCCGCCTACGTCGCCGTTGAGCACGACGGCCGCGCCGAGGTCATGCTCGAGGACCTGGCTCCCAAGTGCTGCGAGGAGTTTGGCTGGGAGTACACCCCGGTCACGGTCGACGGCAAGCCCTATGTGGTTCCCGCCGAGACCTTCCACCACATCCACTACAAGCAGCCGATCTTTGACGGTGTTGAGGGCGTGGCGCTGCTGGCCGATTACGTCGGTGTCGATGACGGTACCGGTATTGTCCACAACTCGCCCGGCCACGGTGTCGACGACTACTTTGCCTGCCTCAAGGAGGGCATCACCGACATCTGCATGCCGGTCGACGACGACGGTAAGTTCTACACCGGCGAGGAGTTTGGCACCGGTGGTCCCTTCAGCGGTATGGACACCGACGAGGCTAACCCGCACATCGTCGAGTTCCTGCGCGAGCGCGGCACCCTGGTCCTCGAGAAGAAGATCACGCACAGCTATCCGCACTGCTGGCGCTGCAAGCATCCGGTGCTTTTCCGTGCTACCGACCAGTGGTTTGTCTCGATGGACAAGACCGGTCTGCGCGAGCAGGCTGGCAAGGAGGTCCGCGAGAACGTCAAGTGGTATCCGGCCCACGCCGCCAACCGCATTGGCGCCATGGTCGAGCAACGCCCCGACTGGTGCATCAGCCGTCAGCGCAACTGGGGCGTGCCGATCCCCAGCTACACGTGCGCCGACTGCGGCGAGAAGGTCATGAACGACGCCACGCTCGACGCCGTCATCAAGCTCTTCCACGAGAAGGGCTCCGATGCTTGGTTCACCGACGCTCCCGAGAGCTATCTGGGCGAGGCCTGCGTCTGCCCCAAGTGCGGCGGCCATCACCTCAAGGCCGATAAGGACATCCTCGACGTATGGTGGGACTCCGGCGTGTCTTGGAAGGCCGTCTGCGAGTATCGTCCCGAGCTGGAGTACCCGGCGGACGTCTACCTCGAGGGTTCCGACCAACACCGCGGTTGGTTCCAGAGCTCGCTGCTCACCTCGGTGGGTGCCAACGGCCATGCTCCGTACAAGGCGGTCGTCTCGCAGGGCTTTACCCTCGACGGCCAGGGCCGCAAGATGTCCAAGTCGCTCGGCAACGTCATCGACCCCAACAAGGTCTGCGACGAGATGGGCGCCGACATCATCCGTCTGTGGGTTGCCTCCGTCGACACCAGCTCCGACGTCTCCATCGACCACGAGATTCTCGCTCGTACGTCCGATGCCTACCGTCGTTTCCGTAACACGCTGCGCTTCTTGCTCTCCGAGCTCGAGGGCCAGTTTGAGCCCGAGACCGACGGCGTCGCCTTTGCCGACCTGCTGCCGCTCGACAAGCTCATGGTCGCCCGTCTGACCCAGGTCCAGGCCGAGGTCGACGACGCCTACGCTAGCTACGAGTTCCCGCGCGCCTACCGTGCGCTCTACGACTTTGTGGTTACCGAGCTTTCCAACGTGTACCTTGACGCCCTGAAGGACCGTCTGTACTGCGACAAGCCCGGCTCGCTCGAGCGTCGCAGCGCCCAGACCGTGCTGGCCGAGCTCTTCTCGATGCTCATGCGCGACCTGCAGCCGATCCTGTCCTACACCGTCGACGAGGCCATGGCCTATGCGCCTGCTGGCTGCGTCGATCACCAGAAGTACGCTGCGCTGCTCGATTGGTACAAGTCGCCCATCACGGTCGACGAGGCCAACGAGTTTGAGGGCGTGCTTGAGGCTTCGCTCGAGCTCCGTGGCGCCGTGACCAAGGCCCTTGAGGATGCCCGCTCCGCCGGCACCTTCACCAAGAGCCAGCAGGTCCGCGTCAAGGCGGTCGTTCCCGCCGAGATGTATGCGCTGCTGACCGGTGATAAGGCTGTCGACTTGGCCGAGTTCTACATCGTCTCCGATGTTGAGCTGACCCAGGGCGAGGAGCTTTCCGTTGCCATCGAGGCTGCCGAAGGCGAGTGCTGCGACCGTTGCTGGAACTACCGCACCACGGTCGGCGAGTACAACGGCCACGCGCACATCTGCAAGCGTTGTGCAGAGGCCCTGTAGGTTACGGCGTTTTACCAAACGCCGTAACCGGCCGACGCTGCGCGGGCCGCATTTGGACAATCTGCCGTTCAATTTCAAGGGCGCGACCGAAAGGTCAGCGCCCTTTCATTTCGCGGCACCTTGTCTCAAATGCAGCCCGCTCGCTGATTTTTGTTCTACCTGCGGTGTTTTAATGATGTGACAAAGGGACTGTCCCTTTGTCACATTGGTGGATATGTCGTGCGGTTTGCGTATGGCAATATAAGATGGTTACTTGCACAGAACGTAACTTGAGCTTTTGAGGGTAGGGGATTGATTTGGGTCGTACTGCGGATATGGCGCCGTCTTTGCGTTGGCGGCTGGGTATTGCTGGTGGGGTGGCGCTGGTTGTGCTACTTGTTGACCAGCTGACCAAGCTTGCGGTTCGTGCCGTGGGCGATGCCCTGCATATGACCGTTATCCCTGGCGTGATCGATTTTGTGTTTGTTCGCAATATCGGAGCTGCGTTTAGCATGGGCGAGGGCCATGGCGTTGCGTTCGCTATGCTGGCGCTTGCGGTCATTGCCGCCATTGCCGTGTACTTGGTTCGTGCGCCTCAGCTTGCTCGCCTGGAGGTCGTTGGTATGGCTATGGTCGCGGGCGGTGCCGTCGGCAACGTGATCGACCGTCTCGCCTTTGGGTTCGTGACCGATTTTATTGCCACCACCTTCATCGATTTCCCCGTCTTTAACGTTGCCGATATCGGCATTACGGTCGGTGTCGTGCTGGCGCTCATCGGCTACATGTTCTTGAGCCCCGCCGCTCGCGAGGTCGATGCGACCGCCGAGCTCAACGCCCGTGATGAGGCCCGCGCCAAGCGCAAAGCCAAGCAGCGTGGGGAGCGTGCCCGCAAGATTCGCGATAGGAATGAGCGATAATGGCCGACATTCATATTCTTGTTGCTGACGATTCCGCTGGTCAGCGTCTTGATGCCTATCTGGGTGCCAATGACGGCTGCCCTACGCGCTCTGCCTGCGCGCATCTGATCGAGGGCGGTGCCGTTGCCGTCAACGGCGAGACCTGTCTCTCCAAAAAGTACGCCGTGCGAGCCGGCGACCGCATTTCGGTCGATTTGCTCGAGCCGCACGACCCGGCCGACGTGATTCCCGAGGCCATTCCCATCGATATTCGCTACGAGGACGACTATCTCATTGTGCTCTCCAAGCAGCGCGGCCTGGTGTGCCATCCTGCGCATGGTCATGAGAGCGGTACGCTCGCGAATGCCCTGGTCTATCACTGCGGCATCGACCATCTGGGCACCGTGCAGGGCGAGGATCGCCCCGGCATCGTGCATCGCCTGGATCGCGACACTTCGGGCCTTATGCTTGCGGCGAAGGACGACGACACCCAGCGCGCGCTCCAAAATCTTATCCGTACGCGCACGCTCGACCGCCGCTATATTACGCTCGTTCACGGACATATCGCTATGGATGAGGGCACCATTAACACCGGCATTGCCCGTTCTACGCGTGACCGTGTCAAGATGGCGGTTTCGGACGATCCTTTCGCGCGTCAGGCCATTACGACCTTTAAGGTCCTCGAGCGCTTCGATTCCACGCGTTTTGACGACGGCTATACGCTCGTCGAGTGCCACCTGTTTACGGGCCGCACGCATCAGATACGCGTGCATATGCGCCATATCAACCACGCCTGCGTGGGCGATCCGCTCTACGGCAAGTGCGATGCACACGCCGATCAGGGTTTGACCAGGCAATTCCTTCATTCCTGGCGCGTCGCATTCGACCATCCCGTGACGGGGGAGCGCATTGAGTGCCGCGACGAGCTGCCGTGGGATCTAGCTGCGGTTCTTGACGACCTGGCCCCGCGCTCGCTTGGTCGCACCACTGCCGGCGACGAGATCGTTCCTCAGCTCGGTCTTCTCGAAGCCTAGTCGGTATTAGGTGGTTTCTTGAACGCCCCTAGCCTGCGGTATGATATACGGTTGTTTACGTAACGCGTTCCTGGGAGCCTGCATGCTCGCCTTTTTACAAACCAACACGCCCATCGTGATCTTTAACCAGATTGTGGTTACGCTGCTCACGGTCTGCTTTCTGTACCAGGTCGTCTTCTTTGTCATTGGCGCCCTGCGCGGTGAGGTTGCACCTCCCAAGGCCAAAAAGCTCCATCGCTATGCCTTCTTCATTGCGGCGCATAACGAGGAGGCGGTAATTGCCAATCTCGTGCGCTCCATCAAAGACCAGGACTATCCGTCCGAGCTTATCGAGGTCTTTGTGGTCGCCGATGCCTGCACCGATAACACGGCGCAGCTCGCTCGCGAGGCTGGCGCCATCGTCTATGAGCGTAACGACCTGGCCCGTAAGGGTAAGAGCTGGGTCATGGACTTTGGTTTTGACCGCATTCTTAACGAGTATCCCGATACCTTTGAGGGCTACTTTATTTTCGACGCCGACAACGTTATCTCCCGCGATTACGTCTCCAAGATGAATGACGCCTTTGACCAGGGCTTCCATGTGGTCACAAGCTACCGCAACTCCAAAAACTTTGGTAGCTCGTGGATCTCGGCAGCGAATGCCACTTGGTATCTGCGCGAGGCGCGTTTCCTCAATAACGCACGTAATATCTGCAAGACTTCCTGTGCCGTTTCGGGTTCGGGCTACCTTATCTCGGCGAGCGTGATCGAGGGCATGCACGGTTGGCAGTTCCATACGCTGACCGAGGACATCCAGTTCACCACGTTCTGCGCCATTCACGGCATCCGCATTGGCTATGCGCCGGCGGAGTTCTTTGACGAGCAGCCCGTGACGTTCAAGGCATCCTGGAAGCAGCGTATGCGTTGGACCAAGGGCTTTTACCAGGTGTTCTTTACGTATGGTAAGCACCTGGTCAAGTCGACCTTCCGCTATCATCGCTTTGCCGCATATGACATGTTTATGACCATCGCTCCGGGCATGCTTCTGTCCCTGATTTCCATGTTAGCCAACGCGACGTTCCTTATCGTGGGTGGACTCTCACACGGCTTCTTGGCTACCGAAGTCGAGATGCAGGCTTGTGCCGCCTCGCTCATTATGACCTTCGCGATGATGTATCAGACCTTCTTTATCCTGGCGCTGCTCACGACCATCTTTGAGTACAAGCACATTCACTGCGCTCAAAAGTGGCGCCTGGTGACCAACCTGTTTACCTTCCCGATCTTTATGTTCAGCTATATTCCCATCACGGTGGCCGCACTGTTCCTAAAGGTCGACTGGGTCCCGACGCAGCACGCCGTCAGCGTTACCCTCGACGAGGTCATGCAGGGCGCTAAATAACCACCACCAAAACCACCACAAAGGGGACAGGCACCTTTGTGGTGGTTTTTGCTTTTGAGCAGCTGTTCATGGAGGTGCATGATGTTCTATATCCCATTTTGGATCTGCGCCTTTGCCGGTGCGGTGGTTGATGCCCGCGAGCGGCGGTACCCGAATGAGCTTGCCGGCGTGTGCGCGGTGGCGGCGTTTGCGGGCGTTTGGCTCGATCTCGGTTTGAGCACAGCGCTTGACCACGCGGGTCTAGCCGTCATCATGTATCTTGCTCTCGTGCTGACTGAGTCCCTCTGGCGTCGTCTTCGCCAAACCCCGGGCATCGGCATGGGAGATGCCAAGGCGCTCTTCGCGCTTTGCACGCTCGACCCTATGGGTGGCATCGTGGCATTTGCCGCCGCGCTCCTGGCCCTTGCCCTCTCCTGCCTCATCACAAAATCGCGCTCCCTGCCATTGCTCCCGTTTTTGGTGCCGATTTTTGCCATAATCGAGGTCGTGGGCTGCACATTGTAACCGATTGCGCATCCTTCTTAAGGAGCATGCCATGGCAACTAATCAAGAAACGGCCGTCATAAAGGCGCGCATGGACCGTATTCCCTCGGCGTTGTCGTCCGAACTTGTCGAGCGCATTGCCGCCGATCGTGCTTCGGGCTATGTCAACCCGTGTCGTTGCAACGACGACCAGGTCATTCGTCGTGTTGATCGTGTCGCCGACAAAGGTACGCTTATGCGTCCAGCGTTTATGCGCGATATCGAAAAGATACTTCATCTTCCGGCGTACACCCGTTATGCAGGCAAAACGCAGGTCTTTAGTTTCCGTAGCAATGACGATCTGTCACGTCGCGGTTTGCACGTGCAGCTTGTTTCGCGCATCGCACGCGATATCGGCCGCGCCTTGGGGCTCAACTGTGATCTGATCGAGGCGATTGGCCTGGGCCACGACTTGGGGCACACGCCCTTTGGCCATGCCGGTGAGCGATTCCTCAACGATATTTACCACGAGCGCACCGGCCGCTTCTTTTTCCATAACGTGCAGTCGGTGCGCGTGCTCGATGCCCTGTATGGCCGCAACGTATCGCTCCAGACGCTCGACGGCGTGCTATGCCATAACGGCGAGTACGAGCAGCGCGTGTTTGAATTGTCGGATATGGGCTCCTTTGACCAGTTCGATCGGACAGTTGAGGACTGTATCGCCACGGGCTATGGCGCTATTGAGCACCTGCGTCCCATGACGCTCGAGGGCTGCGTCGTTCGCATTTCGGACATCCTCGCCTACGTCGGTCGTGACCGTCAGGATGCGATCGCGGCGGGCTTGCTTTCGCCAGACGCTTTTGATGATGGCCGGGGCGGTGCCTACAACAGTTGGATCCTCACGCACGCTTCCATCGATATCGTCGAGCACAGCTATGGCAAGCCGCGCATCGAGATGAGCGAGGACCTGTTTGAGGAAATACGCCGAGCCAAGCGCGAGAACTACGAGAAAATCTATAGCAAGGGCGGTATCGAAGGCGACTCCGAAGCGGAGCTGCGAGAGGCCTTCGAAAAGCTCTACGGCCGTTGCCTGCGGGACATAAACGAAGGCGACGAGTCTTCGTACATCTTTAAGCATCACATTTCTCGCATTGAGCAGCAGCTTTCTTACTACGATCGCGTGTATGCCTGGCAGGACGACAAGGATCAAGCCGTGGTGGATTACATCGCGAGCATGACGGACGGTTATTTCTGCGAGCTCACGAGCAAGCTGTTCCCGGGTTTAAAGTTTCCGCACCGCACCTATATTAACGAACGGTAGTTCGTATCCTTTCGGTATACTGTTGGTCAACAACGATTTTGATTGATGCACGGGATGGCTATGGACGACCTTTTTTCTGCCTCGACGCGCGAGCGTTCCTTTAGAAATGCGCCGCTCGCGGTGCGCATGCGCCCCAATTCGCTCGATGATTACGTGGGCCAGCAAAAGGCCGTCGGTAAGGGCTCATGGCTGCGTGCCGCGATTGAGCACGACGTGCTATCGAGTGTGATTCTGTACGGGCCGGCCGGTACGGGCAAGACGACGCTGGCCCACATTATCGCCAACCATACCAAGAGCGAGTTTGTCGAGGTCAGCGCCGTCACGGGTACTGTGAAGGATCTGCGCCGCGTGATTGACGAGGCAAAGACGCGCCTGAATACCTACGACCGTCGCACCATCCTGTTTATCGACGAGATTCATCGCTTTTCCAAGTCGCAGCAGGATGCCCTGTTGCATGCAGTCGAGAATCGTACCGTCATTATGATCGGCGCCACGACGGAGAATCCGTACTTTGAGGTCAACTCGGCATTGCTCTCGCGTGGTCGCGTGGTGGAGCTTGAGCACCTCAAAGACGAGGATATCGCCACGCTTATCGAGCGTGCGCTCGAGGCGCCGCAGGGTCTGAACGGCAAGTTCTCGGCCGATGAGGATACGGTTAAGACCATCTGCACGCTGGCCGCCGGCGACGCTCGCTCGGCGCTCACGACGCTCGAGCTTGCGAGCGAGATTGCCGTCACGCGTCCCGATACCGAGGGAACGCCAGCGCCTGCGGCGGGGGAGCGCTATCCCATTACCGTGGATGACGTGAAGATTGCCAATCCGCGTCGCGGTTTTTCGTATGACAAAAACGGCGACATGCACTATGACATTATCAGTGCGTTCATCAAGTCCATGCGCGGCAGCGACCCCGATGCCACCATTTATTGGCTCGCGCGCATGATCGATGCGGGTGAGGATCCTAAGTTTATCGCCCGCCGCATTATGATTCAGGCTTCTGAGGACGTTGGTAATGCCGATCCGCAGGCACTTTTGGTGGCGCATGCTGCCTTTAAATCTGCTGAAGTTATTGGCTATCCTGAATGTCGCATTAACCTGGCACAAGCTGCGCTCTATGTGTGCTTGGCGCCTAAGTCCAATGCGTGCGAGGCCTCGATCGATGCGGCGCTAGCCGATATCCACAGCAGTGGTCTTCGCGAGGTGCCCAGTTACCTACGCGATCGCCATCGCCCTGGTAGCGATGAGTACGGCGTTTACAAGTATCCGCACGATTATCCCGAAGGCTGGGTCGATCAGCGCTACTTGCCCGACGGCCTGGAACATGGTGCCTTTTGGCAGCCTGCCGGCCGCGGTTGGGAAGAGTGGCGTGTGGAGCAAAGCGAACGTGACCGTAGCGGTAACGCGCCCAAGTAGGTCATTGGCACCTCGCACATTCCCTTTGGGTATCTTTCCCCTTCTTTGGGGTACCATGAACAGCGTCTGTATTTCGATTTTTCCGGGAGGCTTGTATGAGTCCCATTCAAATTGCCCTGCTGGTGCTTGCCATTGCCGGCGTGTGGGCTATCGCTGAGCTCGCGCTCACGCTGCGCAAGACCCGCACCGTTGTCGACTCGCTCGATAAGACCGTAACCGACCTCAACAACACTATCGCCGAGGCGCAGCCGGTGGTGGCAAAACTCGACGGCGCTGTCGACGAGCTTACACCGGCACTTGCCCAGATTGAGCCGCTGCTTAAGTCGAGCAAGACCGCCGTTGACGCCCTGACGTCCAACCTCGTTGAGGTTGAGGCCGTCGTTCGCGACATTTCCGAGGTCACGGGCAGTATGGCCGAGGCCAGCAACGCCGTGTCGAGCGTGACCGATTCTGCCGCCGGTGCCGTGCAGAAGCTGTTCAATAAGGTGAAGGCACCTGCAGCTGACGCCGAGCGCAAGCTCGCCGCTGCCGCTGCGGAGGCCGAGCAGCCCACCGAGCGCGTCCTAATTGGCGAGGACGAGGCCGCCGATGGCGCAGATGTGGCTCACAAGTCTGTAGCCAGGCCGGCTCAGTATTACACCTATACGCCCGCCGAGACCTCTGAGGAGTCCTGAGATGAGTAGCGAAGCAACCTGCCCCATCACGCTTACCGTTGCTGGTGACCCGCGTCTCGCTCGCCTTGTGCGCATGACGGCGGCCAACGTTGGTGCCCTGTGCTCCATGTCTGTCGATCGCATCGAGGACATCCGCATGGCTGCCGAGGAAGCCTTCATCTTTGGCTGCACGGCTGTTGATTCCGACGATATCTCGATCAAATTCGATGTCGACGAATCGCACGTGGGCATGACCTTTACCTTTGGCGATCAGGCGACTGTCGATGAAGACGACCAGGCTGCGGTGTATGCCGAGCTCATCCTTGCAAGCGTGTGCGACTCCTACGAAAAGACCGCGGCGCCCCTGACGCTTTCCCTCGACCTCAAGGCGGATATCTAATATGACCGAACGTTCCCGGAGCGGCAAGACCGCTTGGGATAAGGAGAAAACCCGCGAGCTGTTTCGCCGCTACAAGGAGACCGGTGATCCGGACGCCCGCGAGCAGCTCGTCATGTCCCATATGAACCTGGTAAGGTTTCTTGCCAACAAATTTAAGAATCGCGGCGAGCCACTCGATGACCTTTTGCAGGTCGGCTATCTGGGCTTGCTCAAGGCTATCGACCGCTTTGACCCTGAACGCGGACTTGAGTTCACGACGTTTGCGACACCCACTATCCTGGGTGAGATCAAACGCCATTTCCGCGACAAGGGCTGGAGCGTACGCGTGCCGCGTCGTCTGCAGGAGCTCTCGGCCAAGGTCAACCAGGCTACTGACAAACTTACCAACGAGCTGCAGCGTTCGCCCAAGGTTGAGGAGATCGCTGAGTATCTAGATGTGACTGTCGACGAGGTCCTCGAGGCTATGGAATCGTCTTCGGCCTATACCTCGGTGCCTATCGAGGCTCCCGGTACATCTGATTCCGACGATTCGCCTTCGATTCTCGACCGTTATGCCGACGAGGACAATGAACTCGACTTTACCGATGACCGCTTGGTGATTGAGGAGGCCATTCGCGATTTCTCGCCGCGCGAGCGCGAGGTGATCGAGCTGCGCTTCGTGAAGGGCATGACCCAGATCGAGATCGCCAAGAAGCTGGGTATTTCTCAGGTGCAGGTTTCGCGTCTGCTGCGCCGCACGCTTAAGAAGATTCAGGACAAGATCGACCCCGACGGAGTGATGATTCGTTCATGAGTGAGCGCCCCCAGCAAACCGATCGCGCGCTGCGCGGCACCCGCATTATGACGCTGCGCATTTGGGCTGTTGTCGGCTGCATTGTTATTGCTGCTGTCATCTTTAACCTTATGGGCATCCTGGCACCGGTTATCGAGTTTCTCGCCGTCGGCTCCATTATTGCTTTTGTGATGTCCCCGATCACCAACTGGCTCGAGCATCACGGCGTCGGACGTGGCCTCGGTTCGCTCATCGCGCTCATTGTGGTTGTTGCCGTGCTCGTCGGCGTCGTCTGCATCCTCTCGCCTATTTTGCTCGGTCAAATCATGGAAGTCCTGAGCCGCCTGCCCGAGCAGCTTCGTGTTGCGGGTGGCGATCTCAATGAGATGATCTCGCATGCCAAGACGCTTAACAACACGCCGCTCAAGGAGTATTTGGACGATAATCTTTCGTCGCTGGTTACCGTGGCATCGAAGTATGTGTCACAGATTGCTGCCGAGCTTGGCCGCGGTGTTTTCCCGCTCATCACCAATACGGCCTCGCAGTTGTTCGTGATCTTCCTTGGTCTGGTGCTTGCCTACTGGATGGCATGCGACTACCCTCGCATCCACCGCGAGATTTGCACCATCATCGGTCAGGAGAAGGAGACTTCGTACCGCTTTATGGTCGCCATCCTTTCTCGCTCCGTCGGCGGCTACATGCGCGGTATGGTCGTGACGTCCATCTGCGGTGGCTTCCTTGCCTTTATCGGTTTTATGATCATCGGCCATCCGTATGCGGCGCTCATGGCTATCTTTACGGGGATCATGCATTTGGTTCCGGTCGTCGGTCCCTGGGTGAGCGCAGCAATCGCCACGGTACTCGGCTTTATGTTCAGCCCCATGTTGGCGTTATGGACGCTCGTCGTGACGATGGTCGCACAAAACGTCACCGATAACGTGATTTCGCCTAAGGTCATGCAGAGCTCGGTGCAGGTGCATCCCATCATGAGCCTCACGGCGCTCGTTATTGGCTCGGCACTCATGGGCCCCATCGGCATGATTATTGCCATCCCGCTGTGTGCGGCCCTCAAGGGTATCTTCGTGTACTACTTCGAGAATGAGACCGGCCGCCAGCTCGTGGCCTATGACGGCGCCGTGTTTAAGGGCACGCCGTACCGCGATGCCGATGGCAACCCGGTCGCCGCCTACGACGCGCTCGGAGATGATACGTTCATTTACGAGTCTGAGCTCATCGGCAACGAGACTGCGCCCGAGGCCAAGGCCATGCCCAAGCCTGAGCTCGATAATCCCTGGATTAAGCTCTCGGGCCTGCAGCCCGATGCGACCGGTTTTTTCAAGAACCCCTTCGCCAGGGATGACGATTCCAATACGGACGACACCAAAACCGGCATCGACGGCTCCATGGACGATTCGGATGCTAAATAGGTCCCATTAACGTTTCTTGAAGTTGTAAATGACAAGAAACGCGATCAAAGCGATTGATAAGGGGCCAGCCACATAGAAAAAGATGGCGTCAATTGCGCTTAGGGTGTAATACGCTTTATCGCCAGATGTTACTGCGTACAATGCGTAGCCAAATCTCGGCTGGTTCACATACCAGCTCGAGTAAGCGAAGATTGCTAAAAGGGCTACTGAGGTTAGTGCATTCACGACAAACCGTTTGCTATTCATCGATCGCTCCTTCCGGACGATTCTTATATGAAATTTTACCGAAATCATTTTTTTTCAAAGTATTTGACAGACCTAAATAACGTGCACTTTCGCTGGAGGGTCGCTGTTTGGCGGCCCTCTTTTTTGCACAGGCGCGGTGGGATGGTAATATCGTTACGTTTGAACTGTTTCGATGTGAAACTGAGGAGATTCCCTCTATGAGTGCTGACTACCCGTCAATGACTACGGCCGAGATTCGCTCCAAGTTCCTCAACTTCTTTGAGGAGCGCGGTCTTAAGCTCTATCCTTCTTCGTCCCTCGTCCCCGACGATCCTTCGCTGCTGCTTGCCAACGCAGGCATGAACCAGTTTAAGGAGTACTACCAGGGCAAGAAGACCATGAAGGAGATCGGCGCGATCTCCTGCCAGAAGTGTGTCCGCACCAACGACATCGACTGCATCGGTGAGGACGGCCGTCACCTGTCCTTCTTTGAGATGCTCGGCGACTTCTCCTTTGGCGGCATCTCCAAGCAGCAGGCCTGCGCTTGGGCTTTTGAGCTCATCACCAAGGAGTTCAAGCTGCCGCTCGACCGCCTGTACTTCACCGTCTTTACCGAAGACGACGAGACCCACGATGTGTGGCGCTCTCTGGGCGTTGCCGAGGATCACATCTCCCGCCTGGGCGAGGACGACAACTTCTGGGCCGCTGGCCCCACCGGCCCCTGCGGTCCGTGCTCCGAGATCTACTTTGACATGGGCGAGGAGGTCGGTTGCGGCAGCCCCGACTGCAAGCCTGGCTGCGACTGCGACCGCTTCCTTGAGTTCTGGAACCTCGTGTTTACCCAGTACGACCGCCAGGAGGACGGCTCCATGCCGGAGCTGCCGCACCGCAACCTCGATACGGGCATGGGTCTGGAGCGCATGGCCGCTATCATGCAGCACAAGACCGCTAACTACGACGGCGATCTGATGCAGCACCTCATCAAGCTCGGTGAGAAGATCAGCGGCAAGACCTATGACGCCGACGATTACTCCGGTGCCAGCCGCTCCCTGCGCATCATCGCCGACCACTCCCGTGCCGTTGACTTTATGATCTCCGACGGCGTCCTGCCCGGTAACGAGGGTCGCGAGTACGTCCTGCGCCGCCTGCTCCGTCGTGCCGTGTTCCACGGTCGTCTGCTGGGCATCGAGGGCGCCTTCCTGACCAAGTTTATCGACGAGGTCAACGCTCAGATGGGCGAGGCTTATCCCGAGCTGCTCAAGAACGTCGCGCTCGTTAAGGGCATCGTCGCCTCCGAGGAGGAGCGTTTCTCAACGACGCTCGACAACGGCCGCGTTTACCTGGACGAGGCCCTGGCCGCGCTCGCCGACGGCGCTGTCCTTCCGGGCGATGTTGCCTTTAAGCTTCACGACACCTTTGGTTTCCCCATTGACCTGACTGTCGAGATCGCCGGCACCGCCGGTCACGACGTCGACATGGATGGCTTTACCGCTTGCATGGAGGACCAGAAGGCCCGCGCTCGCGCCAATGCCAAGGGCGACGCCTGGGGCAGCTTCAACGACGTGTGGGTCGAGCTTTCCGACAAGGTTGCCGCGACCGAGTTCGACGGTTACGACAACGATGTGATTGAGGGCGCCAAGGTTGTCGCCATCGTGCGCAACGGCGAGTCCGTCGAGTCCGCTGCCGCCGGCGAGGATGTTGAGGTCGTGCTCGACCGCACTCCGTTCTACGCCGAGATGGGTGGCCAGCAGGGCGACGCCGGCAAGCTTTCCGCCGAGGGCGTTGTTCTGACTGTTGCCGACACCAAGAACCACAATGGCCTGTATGCTCACGTCGCGCACGTTGCCGAGGGCACGCTGACCGTCGGTGCTACCGTGACCGCCGCGCTCGACGCCGAGCGCCGTGGTTTCCTGCGCCGTAACCACACCGCCACCCACCTGCTCGACGCCGCGCTTAAGCAGGTCCTAGGCGAGCATGTCTCCCAGGCCGGCTCGCTGGTGACGCCCGAGCACCTGCGCTTTGACTTCACGCACTTCGAGGCTCTGTCTTCCGTGCAGCTCAAGGCTGTCGAGGACCTGGTCAACCAGCAGATTTTCGCTTCCAAGCCGGTCGTGACCCGCGTCATGGGCATCGATGAGGCCAAGGCCGCCGGCGCTGTCGCCCTGTTTGGCGAGAAGTACGGAGACGTCGTCCGCGTCGTCTCCGTGGGCGCCGAGGATCAGCCGTTCTCCCGCGAGCTCTGCGGTGGTACGCATGCCGCCAATACCGCCGAGATCGGTCTGTTCAAGATCATTTCTGAGTCCTCCACGGGTTCGAACGTCCGGCGTATCGAGGCCGTGACCTCCAAGGGCGCTCTCGATTACATGGACGACCGCCTGGCGCTCGTTGACGCTGCCGCCGCTGCGCTCAAGTGCCGCGTCGACGAGGTTCCCGCCCGCGTGGAGAACCTGCAGGCCGAGCTGCGCGAGACTTCTAACAAGCTCAAGAAGGCTCTGACCGGTGGCTCCTCCGACGCCATTTCCAGCGCCATCGACGGCGCTGTCGAGCTGAATGGATACAAGCTCGTCGTCGCTGAGCTCCAGGGTCTCGAGGCCGCAGACCTGCGCAACGTCTGGGATACCGTGCACCAGAAGGTTGCCGGCCCCGTCGCCTGCGTAGTTGCCAGCGTTACCGAGAAGGGCACCCCGGCCCTGCTCGCCGCCGGCTCCGATGACGCTGTGAAGGCCGGTTTCCACGCCGGCAACGTGATCAAGCAGATCGCGGGCCTGGTCGATGGTCGCGGTGGCGGTCGTCCCAACATGGCCCAGGCCGGTGGCAAGAACGCTGCCGGTATCGCCGATGCCCTCGCGGTCGCCAAGACCGCGCTCGGCGCCTAAGAACCTAAGTAGTCGCTGTGGTCGCGCTCGCGCTGGACATAGGGGAGACTAGGATCGGTATTGCCGTCTCAAGCCGTGATGGCAAGATGGCAATGCCTGTCAAGGTGCTTCCGGCTGCCGAGGTCACCGGTATGGCCAAGACGTTTCGCTACCTGGTCGAGGACTATGAGCCCGATATCCTGGTAAGCGGGCGTCCCTTGACTATGGCCGGTGAGCCCGGCCCCCAGGCCGAGCGCGTCGCCGCCGTAGCGCAAAAGATTGCCGACGAGCTCGAACTACCGCTGGAGTTTGAGGACGAGCGTCTGTCCTCGCAAGAGGCCAAGCGCATCTTGCGCGAGCAGGGACTCAACGAAAAGCAGATGAGGGGCAAGATTGACATGATTGCCGCTAGCCTGTTTTTGCAGACGTGGCTTGATCGTAAAAACGAGGAGGTCTCGCATGCCTAGCGCTTCCGATCCGCGCCAGCCGATTCGTACACGACAGCCTGTGCCGCGCCCTACCCAACCTGGCCAGCGTCCGGCACAGCCGACACAGCGCGCAGCTCAGTCTGCCGCGCGCCCGGTGCAGTCCTCCTCTCGTTCGGCCCAACCTGCTCAGTGGACGGGTCAGCAGCCCACTGCTCGTACGGCCCAGCCTGCAGGCGGTACCCGCTTTAAGCAGCAGGCACCTATCCAGCGAACGCAGGTCCCCCAATCGCATTCGCATCACGCTCATGGCTCGCACGGCGTTGCTCCGGCCACGCGATCGAGCTATAACACGCACGCCCGCCGTGGTTCCCAAAAGAAAAGCTCCCCGGTGCCTATGATTATCGGTGGCGTCGTCGCCGTGCTTGCGCTTGTCGCGATCGTGTTCTTTGTCGTGCCAGTCGTCAAGGGCTTCTTTGCCGGCGAGGATTCGAAGGTCACGGCTGGTCAGCAGGTTACGGTGACCATTCCCGACGGTGCTTCGGGCGATACGATCGCCTCGATTCTTTCCGAGAATCATATCGTCGAAAATCCCAAGGATTACTATGCGGCGGTAAAAAAGCTCAGCGCCGATATGTCGCTTAAGCCCGGCACTTATTCGTTCACCACGCTCATGGATGCGACTAAGGTGGTGCAGCAACTCATGGAAGGCCCCAACGCGGGCTCCAATGCGATGACGATTCCCGAGGGCTTGACGGTCGATCAAGTCGCCGACCGTGTGGCCCAGGCCTACGACAGCATCTCTAAGGAAGACTTCCTCAACCAGGCCAAGGCCTCCAACTACGTGGACGATTATAGCTTCCTTAGGGGTGCTGCAAACGATTCGCTCGAGGGCTTCTTGTTCCCCAAGACCTATTCGCTGGGCGATTCGCCGACGGCCGATGAAGTGATTCGCGCCATGCTCGATCAGTTTAAGACCGAGTACAAGTCGCTTGACTTTGCCAGCTGCGAGGCCAAGATCAAGGAGCGCTACGGTGTGGAGATGTCCGATTACGACATCGTTAACCTTTCCTCTATCGTTGAGCGCGAGGGTCTCAACGCCGATCAACGGTCGCACGTGGCCTCGGTCTTCTACAACCGCCTTGCCGGTAAGCTTGACGGTCTGCGTTATCTCAACAGCGATGCGACCATGATGTATGTTACCGGCGGCGAGGTTACCGCCGACGACCTGCAGAGCGATAGCCCGTATAACACCTATAAGCACGAGGGCCTGCCGCCCACGCCCATCTGTTCTCCGTCGCTCGAGGCGCTCAAGGCCACCCTTGAGCCGACCGACTCCGATGACCTGTATTTCTACATTACACAGGACGAGGAGTATTTCTCGCAAACCTACGAAGAACATCAACAGTCTTGGAATTAGCATGAGGATTTTTAGCCCCAAACGATACGTTGCCTCGGTCGATCGCATCGACCTTGATACCCTGTGGGCCGACGGCAAACGCGCCATTCTGCTCGATCGCGATAACACCCTGGTGCCGCGCGATACCGAGCAGGTTCCCGCCGCGGTTTCCGCTTGGCTCGATGCCGCCCGTGCCAAAGGCTTTAAGCTGTGCATGGTGTCCAACAACTGGCATCGCGACCAGGTCATGAGCTCTGCACGCGAGTTGGGGCTCGAGGCCATCAGCCACGCTATGAAGCCGGCTCCGTTTGCCCTCAAGGCGGGTCTTAAGCGCCTCGGCGCCACGGCCGATGAGGCGGTGCTGATCGGTGATCAGCTCTACACGGACGTGTGGAGCGGCAACTTTGCCGGCGTCGATACCATCCTGGTCAAGCCGCAAGCAACCCAGGACCTGTGGTACACGCAGATCTTCCGTATCTTTGAGCGCCGGGCCCTGCGCGACCTTCCCTGCGAGGAATAGGTCTCGCTATGTCCCAGCACATCAAACACGGCTGCGACCATATCTTCTTTATCGGCTTTTTGGGCGCGGGCAAATCGACGCTCGCGCGCAACGTCGGCACCATGTTCAAGCGGCGTTTTATCGATACCGACCGCCTGGTCGTGCGTCGATGCGGCAAGTCGGTTACCGAGATTTTTGAGACCGAGGGCGAGGATCGTTTTCGCGAGCTCGAGACCTCGGCACTCCGTTCGCTTCAAAGCGAGCGCAGCCTGCTGGTATCGTGCGGGGGTGGCATCGTCGAGACGCCAGTGAACATTAAACTGATGCACGAAATGGGTACGTGCGTGTACCTCGAGGGCGACTTCGAGGACTCGTTGCGCCAGATTCGTCGGTGCGACACGCGCCCCGATTTCCGCTCGCCCGAGCATGCCGCGCGCCTGTTTGAGCATCGCCGTCCGCTGTATCGCCAGGCAGCCGACCTTACCCTTGATATTCGCAACAAGTCCTTCGAGGACGTTTCCTACCTTTGTGCCGAGATGCTTTTGGAGCGTGGACTGCTATGATTCGCCGTCAACTGATCAATTTCCAAAACCGCAGCGTCGATGTCCGTGTCGGATTGGGCGCGTTCGATGAGCTGTCGCGTATGTTTGCCTCGGCCGTGGGCAAGCCTAAGCGTGCGATGGTCGTTTGGAACACCGCCACGTCAGAGCGTTTTGGCGAGGTCGTTGAGCACGCTCTGGTCGATGCTGGCTTTGCCGTGTCGCCGCTCGTCCTCGAGGTTTCGCCTGCCGGTGCCACGCTGGCCGATGCCGATACCGTCTTTGGCGCCCTGTCGGCTAACGGCATTACCTGTGACGATCTCGTTGTCGCCGTCGGCGACACGGCGACCTGCTCGGTTGTTAGCTGGTGCGCCAACCAGTGGTGCGGCCGAACTGAGTGCGCGCTGCTGCCGACGACCTTCGACGCCATGCTCACGGTCGCGACGACCATGAAGCCGCTCGTCGCTTCGTCGGCGAATGCGCTTCCCGCTATCGCGTTCCGTCCCGAACCGGGCTTGGTCGTGTGTGACCTCGACCTTGTTCGCGAAGCGGACCCCGAGGACCTCAAGCTCGGCTATGCGGTACTTGTTGGCACCATGCTTTCGAGCAGCAAGTCGCGCTGGAATCAGTTTATTGAGACTGTCCCCGAGATTCTTGCTGGTGAGGAGGTCGCGCTCGTCAATGCCGTCCAATGGTCTCAGACTGCCCGCAAGGACGTATTGATGGCCACGAACCCGAGCGCTCGGCATGCGCTCGATTTTGGCAAGACGGGAGAACGCACCCTGCGCGCCTGCTTGGGAGATGCCGCTTCGCGGATCCCTGCCTACCAGCTGTTGTCCGAGGGCATGCGCTTTGAGGCACGCCTAGCACATGATGCCTGCGACTTCGATATCGACTATGTGTTTGATGTCGATGACTGCCTGGAGGACTTTGGCATCGAGGAACTTGCCTTCGACCTGGAGCCTACCGCGTTTGTCGAGGAGTTCCGCAGGCAGCAGTTTGCGCGCTCGAACCGTAGCATGCTGCCGTTGCCCGCGGCGCTTGGCGCTATTCGTTTGACCAGCGTGGAGGACGAGGTTCTCGAGCGCCATGCCCAGGCGTATCTGGCTTCTCGTAAGGAACTTCTCTAAGATTTATTGACATCCATCGTCTTTCGTATCATGTTGAGGGACGGGTTTTCAATCGGTTACGAATCGCTTGCGTTTTCGTACGCTGATTGAGCCCGTCCCGTCTGTATGTGACGACAACAAGAAAGGAATCTGCATGTCTGAGTTTGCTGCCGGTCCTGCCGGTCGTATCGAGCGTGTCCGTGCCCTGATGGTCGAGCGTGGCTACGACGCCATCGTGGTGCGCGACGAGGCAAATCTTCGTTGGCTTACGGGCGTGAAGGGCGTCTTCGATTACACCTTCGAGTTTCCGCACGCGGCGTTTATTACGGCTGACCAGTGCCTGTTCCATACCGATTCGCGCTATCTCAACAGCTTTGAGGAGAACACGCCCGCCGGCAGTCCCTGGGTCTACGACATGGACGAGGGCACCATCCCCGGTTGGGTCGCCGGCAAGATCGCGGCCAACAAGTGCCGCGTCTGCGCTGTCGAGGACGATATGCAGATTAACTTCTACCAGGGCATTCAGCGCGGCCTGGAGGACCGCTCCGTCGCTTGCATGCTGCCGCTGATGCACGACGACATCCGTAAGATGCGCGCCGTCAAGGATGCCGAGGAGATCGAGCTCATGCGCCACGCACAGTCGATCACCGACGCCGCCTTCCAGCATATGCTCGGCTTTATTAAGCCTGGTATGACCGAGAAGCAGGTTCGCAACGAGCTTGAGAACTTTATGTTCGCCAACGGCGCCGACAGCTTGGCCTTTGGTTCCATTGTCGCGAGCGGTCCCAACACTGCGAACCCGCACGCCGTCCCGAGTGACCGCGTGATCGAGAAGGGCGACTTCGTCCTCATGGATTACGGCGCGGGCTATTGCGACTACCGCTCCGATATGACGCGTACCGTCGTGATGGGCGAGCCTACCCAGGAGCAGCTCGACCTGTACGAGCTCGTGCGCCGTACGCACGAGGAGTGCATCGCCGCCATCCATCCGGGCGTCGAGGGCAACGACATCTTCAGGCTCTCCAAGAAGATTATCGGGGATGCCGGTTATGGCGATTACTACAACCATGGCCTGGGCCACGGCGTCGGTATCGACATCCACGAGCTGCCCAACTTCAACCGTAGCAAGAACATCATCGAAGTTGGCTCGGTTATTACCATGGAGCCCGGCGTGTACCTGCCCGGTGTGGGCGGCGTGCGCTTGGAGGACTACGGCGTGGTCACCGAGAACGGCTACGAGCCCTTCACCAAGACCCCGCATGACCTCCACGTTATCGACTGCTAGTCTACTTCGTAGATAGTTTGAGGCGGGGCGTCCGAAATGATTCGGGCGCCCCGCGTTCTCTTTTTATGCGCTCTCTGCAGGCGCCGTCTGCAAGTGTATAATTTCGGTCGTATGTAATTTGGACGCTTGTGCGTTCTGCCTATAACAAGAAAGGTCGCTATGCCTACCATTTCTACCGCCGACTTCAAGAACGGCCTCGGTCTCCGCATTAAGGACAAGGTCTACACCATCGTCGAGTTCCAGCATGTCAAGCCGGGAAAGGGTGGCGCGTTTGTGCGCTACAAGACCCGCGACATCAAGAGCGGCCGCGTCGTCGAGAACACCTGCAACGCCGGCACCAAGTTCGAGAGCGTCATGCTCACCACCCGTGAGTTCCAGTACCTCTACAACGATGGCACCGACTACATCTTCATGGACAACGAGTCCTATGAGCAGGTTCCCGTTCCCGAGGACATGGTGGGCGAGAACTCCAAGTGGCTGCGCGAGAACGACATCTGCCAGCTGCTCTTCGCCGACGATGAGCTCATGGGCGTGACCCCGCCGATGTTCATCGAGACCACCATTGTCCAGACCGACCCGGGCTTTAAGGGCGACACCGTCCAGGGTTCCACCAAGCCGGCCACGATCGACACCGGCGCTGTCATCCAGGTCCCCATGTACCTCAACGAGGGCGAGGTCATCAAGGTTGACACCCGCGACGGCAAGTTCGTCTCCCGCGTCTAGCAACCAACTCTTCTAGGAGGACTCATGCCCCAGGAAATCAAGATTGACGGTATCGGCATTTCGCCCGATGTTCTGACCGCCATCGTCTCGCGCGCCGTGTCGGATGTCGAGGGCATCGCCTCCGTTGGCGTCAAGGACCTTGCCACCAACCTTGTCTCCATGATGCTCTCGTCCAAGGCCCCGGCTTCCGAGCCGGCGGTCGAGGCCGAGGTCGTCGGCGACAAGCTCGCACTCACTGTGCGCGTCGTGGTGTTCTTTGGCTATCCGTTCAAGAAACTCGCCGAGGCCGTTCGCGCCGCAGTGGTCGCCGCCATCGATGCCCAGGTGGGCGTTGAGGTCGAGCGCGTTGACGTTTGCATCGACGGCCTCGTTTTCCCCAAGGAGTAACCTTTGAGCCTTAAGGTTTATCGCGGGCGCACGCTTGCCCGCAGTCAGGCGCTGCAGCTGCTGTTCCAGGCCGAGGCCACGGACAGCCCGCTCGAGCGCGTCCTCGAGGGCGATTTCTTGATCTCGAAGGGTCCCCTCGACCCCTATGCGTTGGTGCTTTGCCGCGGTGCCTACGAGCATATTGATCGCATCGACTGTGCCCTGCGCGCCGTCGCCAAGAACTGGGATCTTATGCGCATGCCCGGTGCCGACCGCAATCTGCTGCGTATCGCTGTCTATGAGATGCGCTTCCTCACCGACGAAGAGGTTTCGGACGCTATCGTGATCAACGAGGCCGTAGAAATCGCTAAGGCTTATGGTACCGACCAGTCCGCATCGTTTGTCAACGGCGTGCTGGGCAAGATCGCTCGCAGCGAGGAGCTGCCGGGCGAGGACCTGTACCAGGAGCTGCTGGCCGAGGATCGCGCTCGCGAGGAGGCACAGGCTGCCGAGGCGGCCGCCAAGGTCGCTGCCGCTCAGGCTGCCGCCGGCGTATTAGCCGAGGATGCGGACGCTGCTGAGGCCGTCGAGGCCGACTCCGTCGAGGAGTAGTCATGCCAGAGGGTTCTGTCCGCAACTTTGACGAGATCTCGGACCGTCTAGACCAGATCATCGCTACCGTTCGCTCCAAGGATACGTCCTTGGAGCGTTCACTCGATCTGTTTGACGAGGCGATTGAGCTGGGCTCCCGCGCGGTCGATATGGTCGACAAGTTTGAGCTGACTCCGCGTGAGGCCGATAAGCTCCAGCAGGAATACGATGAGGACGCGGCAAACGAATCCCAGGATAGCTAGCCGCATCTCCGGATACGAATGGTTGATGGCATTCATGAAACGCGTGCGTCTTGATGACGAACTGATTTCACAGGGCATCTGCGCCGATCGCGCGGATGCCCTTCGCACTCTTATGGCCGGCTTGGTCTCGGGTGGCGGCAAGCGCTTGACTTCGCCGGGCCTTAAGGTGACCCCGGGTCTGCCGCTGCACGTGAAGGGGCGCATTCCCTATGTCGGCCGCGGCGGTCTTAAGCTCGAAGGCGCGCTTGATGCGTTTGGCATCAATCCGACGGGCCTTGCCTGTCTGGATGTTGGCTGCTCTACCGGCGGCTTTACCGATTGCCTGCTCAAGCGCGGAGCTGCGACCGTTGTCTCGGTGGACGTGGGTCGCGCCCAGTTCGATTGGTCGTTGCGTCAGGACGATCGCGTGACACTGCATGAGCGCACAAACGTGACGCAGCTGCCCGAGCTTGGCTATGCGGGCGCCATCGACCTGGCTGTGTGTGATGTCTCGTTTACCAGCATTGCGAACATTATCGATGCGGTGCTGGCGTGCCTGGCACCTATGGGCGCATTCTGCACGCTCGTAAAGCCGCAGTTTGAGGCTCCGGCGGCGCTGGTGGGTGAGGGCGGCATTGTGACCGATCCCGCCGTGCGCCGCGATACACTCGCGGCGGCGATTGAGCTCTTTGCTGCCAAGGGCCTGTTCCCGGTCGATGTGTGCGTGTCACCCATTCATGGTGCCAAGGGCAACGTTGAGTTTTTCCTGTACGGCACGAGGTTTGCCCCCGGTGAACGCACCGACGATGAGCTGCAATCCCAGGTATCGGTTTTGAGCGAGAAAGCTGCAACGCTATGAAGGTCTTTCTGGTTCCCAATTACTACAAGCAAGAGGCGGTCGAGAGTGGCCTGATGCTCGAGCTTTGGCTTTCGCGCCAGGGCTACGAGGTGGCATGGGCTGCCGATCAGCGCTCCAAGATCCAGAGCGCGCCCGATGTTGACGATGCCGACCTGGTCATTACGCTCGGCGGCGACGGCACGCTGCTGCGCGCGGCTCGCATCCTCAACTATCGCGAGATTCCTATCCTCGGTCTTTCCTATGGCCACCTGGGCTTTTTAACTGCTGCGAGTCCGGAGGAGCGCGACATCCTGCAGGTCGTGAGCGATGCCCTGTCCGGCGAGCTGCACGTGAGCCGTCGCGCCACGATCGCCGCGGATATCGTGTCCGTGCGCGACGATGGCACGAAGGATGTCGTGCGCACGTTCGCCCTCAACGACATGGCGCTCACGCGCGGCCCCCTTTCCGATATGGTCGAGTTTGACATCACAGTGTCGGGCCACCATATCGATCGCTTGCGTGGTGATGGCGTGGTCGTGTCCACGGCGACTGGTTCTACGGGGTACGCGCTGAGTGCCGGTGGCCCCATCGTGAGCCCCGACTATACGGGCATGGTCTGCGTACCCATTGCCCCGCACACCATTCAGGCCCGTGCCTTTTTGACTTCGCCGAGTGATGTCGTCGAAATCTTTATGTCTGATGACCGCCCGAGCGTTCCGGCGATCGCTATCGATGGACAGTTTATTACCTGCGATGGGACCGTCGAGAGCGTGGCGGCGCGCCGTGGGCCCGGAGATGTGCTGCTGCTCGATTACGGCCCCGAGAGCTTTTATAACTCGGTGAGCCGCGTATTCTACGGAGTCCGTCATGATCGATGAGCTTCAGGTTTCTAACATTGCACTCATTCGCGAGGCGACGTTGGTGCCGAGTACCGGCCTGACTGTCCTGACCGGCGAGACCGGCGCCGGCAAGACCGCGCTGCTCTCGGCGCTCAAGCTCATTTTGGGCGAGCGCGCGGATTCGTCGATGGTGCGCGAGGGCGAGGCGCTGGCGAGCGTCGAGGCGCGCTTGTTCGACGGGCCGCACGACACGGAAGGCTTCACCGTGCAGCGCAGCCTTTCCGCCGAGGGCCGCAGTCGCGTTAAAATTGACGGCCGCATCGCCAGCGTGCGCGAGCTTTCGGAGTGCGTTGGCGTGATGATGGATTTGTGCGGGCAGCATGAGCATCAGCGCTTGCTCGACCCGGCGCATCACGTTGCGATGGTCGATGCCTGGGCGGGGCGCTCTGCGCTCGAGGCGCTGGATGCGTACCGCACCTGCTTTAAGGCATCGCGCGCTGCCGCCAAGGAAGTTCGACGTGTCGAAGAGGCCTCGCGTGCGCAGGGGAGCCGCGTCGAGGAGGCGCGCTTTGCCCTCGAGCGCATCGGCGAGGTCGATCCCAAACCGGGCGAGTATGAGGAACTCGAGGAACTGCTGCCGCGCTCCGAACATGCCGAGGTACTGGTTGCCACAGCTAACGATGCCCATGCATCGCTTGCCGCCGAAGGGGGAGCGCTCGATGCCGTGAACAGTGCCGTGGCAGAGCTTTCCCGTATGGCTGCCGTCGATCGCAAACTGGGTGACATTGCCGATGCGCTTTCGGATGCCTGTATCTCCCTTGAGGATTGCGCGAACGAACTTCGTGCCTATCGCGATGGCGTCGCCTTCGACCCGCGCGAGCTCGCTCGCATGCGTGAGCGGTATTCCGACCTCAAGGGCCTGTTGCGTCAGTGGGGTCCCACCATGGACGATGTTTTTGCCATGCGCGATCGCTCGCAAGAACTGCTGTCCCTGGTCGATGATGGCGATGAACAGATCAAAAAGGCGCGTGAGGCGCTCGGGATCGCCGAGCGCGAGTTGTTTGCCGCTGCCAAGGCACTTAAGCGCGCTCGCAATACGGCGGCCCCGCGCTTCTGCCACGAGGTTGGCCGCCAGATGGCGCGCTTGGAGATGGGCAGTGCCGAGCTCGTCTGGGAGTCACGTGATCTTCCCCGTGCTGAGTGGACGCCCGTTGGTCCTTCGAGCTACGAGTTGCTATACCGCAGCGGTGCCGGTTTGACGCCGCGCCCCCTGCGCCGAATTGCGTCGGGCGGCGAGCTAAGCCGCGTCATGCTGGCAAGCAAGGTTGTCCTCGGTAACGCAGACGGTGTCGATACGCTGGTGTTTGACGAGGTTGATGCTGGTGTTGGTGGCTCCACTGCGCGTGCGCTTGCAGGCGTGCTGGCAGATCTCGCCGCTACACATCAGGTGATTGTCGTAACCCACTTGGCACAGGTTGCCGTCATGGCCGACAAGCATTATGTTGTCAGCAAGGAACCGGGCGATGTTCCCCAGACGCATTTGGACGAGGTAACCGGCGAAGCGCGTACCGCCGAGATCGCCCGCATGCTCAGCGGCGATCAGTCCGAGGCAAGCTTGGCTCACGCAAAGCAGATGCTCGAAGAAGCTCGAGGTTAGGTCGTATCAGCGGTGTTGGTGGGACAAAATAGACTGTAATTTTTGTCCCACAACGCGTTTTACTCTACGACCTTGTCCGGCTGGATGAGCTCCTCGTAGTAGCTGATATGCTCGCGCGCGTCCTCGATTTCGGGCAGCAGGAAGTTGTAGATAACCTCGATGATCATCGTTGCGCTGATTTTAGAGAACGCAAAGTCGCCCGTCGTCAGCAGCGCTTCGTGGTTGACGGTATTAAAGGTGTAGTCTGCCAGGCGCGCGAGCGGGGATTTGCTGTCGCTGCTGATGACGACTATGGTTGCGCCGCAGTCGCGAGCCGCTTTTGCCATGCGATTCAGTCGGCGCGATTTGCCGGAGTTTGAGATAAGCACGATGACGTCACCCGGGCGCAACGTGAGCGCAAAGCCGATTGATGTCTCGCTAATGGTGCTTGCCATGCAGCGCAGGCCCAGCTGCGAAAACTTAAACGTCGCATCGAGCGCGACCGCGTTCGTATTGCCCACAGCCGCAAACTCAATAACCCCTGCATGCTTAAGGGCATGCACAACAGCCGCCAGCGTATCGTGGTCGATCCCGTCGATGGTCGCATTAAGCTCGCTCACCTTGGCAGCCAGAATGTTCTTGAGGCTCTGCTCCATATTGTCGAGCGAGACTTCGTCAGTCAGGCCCTCGTTGCGCTGGCTTTCCAAATCCCTTGCCAACGAAAACTGAAAGCTGCGGAAGCTACCAAAGCCAAGCTTGCGGCAGAAGCGAGAAACGGTCGCCTCGGACGTGGCGGCGGCGCGCGAGAGCTGAGCCGCCGTGAGGCGTGGCGCCTCGGACTGGTGCTCCAATATATAGTCGACAATGCGCTGCTCGGACTCGCTATATCCCTGATGGGTACTAATGAGGGAAAGCGCGCTCTTGCTACTATCGGTCATGGATGGCTCCTGGTTGGCATGAAAATCGGACTCGTTTTGTAATGTCATAGTATAGGGGGATTGTCAATTACAAGATACACCTTGCCGTTTCAAGTGTTGATGGTAAACTTTCACTTACCGTTTACGGTTATGAAAGAACCTTTCACCGGAGAATTGCGCCTTGTCTCTTCTCACGCGGACGGTAGGGTGGTATCTTTCAGTTGTGGAAAAGCGCGCAAGGACGCGCGTGTAGGGGAGCGCCTGCGGGCGCAAAACTTAAAAAGGAGGGACACATGGCTAAGTTTGACATCATTGCCGCGACCGGTTGCCCGACCGGCATTGCGCACACCTTCATGGCGAAGGAGGCGCTGGAGAAGGCAGCTGCCGAGCGCGGTCTGACCATTAAGGTCGAGACTCATGGCCAGGTCGGTGTCGAGAACGAGCTCACTAAGAGCGAGATCGCTGGCGCCAAGGCCGTCGTCGTCGCAGCTGACAAGGATGTCCAGGCCGAGCGTTTTGCCGGCAAGCCCATGGTTTCCGTTGGTGTATCCAAGGCCCTGTCCGTTGAGGCCGCCGGTAAGCTGATTGACCGCGCGCTCGCCGCCAAGGGCGACAGCACGGTTGAAGCCGCTGCCGATGTCGAGGACGAGGTCGAGGAGAAGGAGTCCATCGGCCACGTCATCTACAAGCACCTTATGAACGGCGTCAGCCATATGCTGGTCTTCGTCGTCGCCGGTGGTGTCCTGACCGCCGTTTCGTTCCTGTGGGGCATCACGTCCTTCGATTCGACGGCTGCCGACTACAACAGCTTCGCCGCTATGCTCAAGATCATCGGCGGCATTGCCATGAACCTCATGGTTCCCGTGCTTTCCGCCTATATCGCCGAATCCATCGGCAAGCGCCCGGCTCTCGTCCCCGGTTTTGTTGCCGGTATGATCGCCATCCAGGGCCTGCCTGTTAACGCCGAGACCGGCATGATCGACGCCGGTGGCGCCGGCGTGGGGTTCGGCTTCCTCGGCGGCATCGTCGGTGGCTTCCTCGCCGGTTATGTCATCCTACTGCTCGAGAAGGTCTTTGCCGGTCTGCCCAAGAACCTGGACGGCCTCAAGGCAATCTTTTTGTACCCGCTGTTCTCGACGGCTATCGTCGGCCTGGTCATGCTCGGCATTTCCGGCCCCATGGCTGCCATCAACACCGCCATGATGGACTTCCTCAAGGGTCTGTCCGCCTCTGGCGCCGTTGTTCTGGGTCTTGCTATCGGCTGCATGTGCGCCTTTGACATGGGCGGCCCGGTCAACAAGGCTGCTTATGTCACCGGTACCGCTATGCTCACCGAGGCCCTGGCCGCCGGTGTTGGCACCGACACCTACAACTTCGGTACCAACTTCATGGCCGCCGTCTCCGCCGCTTGCATCGTTCCGCCGCTGATCACCACCTTCGCCGTCGTTGTCGGCAAGAAGTACTTCAGCCAGGAGGATCATGACGCCGGTATCGTCAACCTCATCCTTGGTTGCACCCACATCACCGAGGGCGCCATTCCGTTCATGACCAAGAACATCTGGCCCGTCATGCCCATCATGATGCTCGGTTCCTCTATCGCTTCGATCCTGACCATTATGTTCAACGTTCACGATCCGGCGCCTCACGGTGGCTTCCTGGTCCTGCCCGTTGTCGAGAACGGTCCGCTGTGGGTCCTCGCGATCCTCATCGGCGCCGTGGTCGGTGGCATCCTGTTCGTGGCCTTCAAGAAGCACGACTTCGAGAAGAATCAGAAGGCCGCTCCTGCTGCTCCCTCTAAGTCGGTCGAGGCTCCCAAGCCCGCTGCTGTCGAGGCCCCCAAGGCCGAGGCTGCCGACTTCGTGAAGGTCGAGAACGTTTTTGTCGCCGAGGACTTCACTTCTCGTGACGAGGCTCTGAGCTTCGTTTCCAACCAGGCTGTCAAGGCCGGTATCGCCAGTGACGCCGACGCCGTGATGAACGCCTTCCTGGCTCGCGAGGCCGAGGGCACCACGGGCATGATGGAGGGCTTCGCCATTCCGCATGCCAAGTCCGACGCCATTACCGAGGCTGCCGTCATCGTCGTCAAGGACGAGTCTGGCGTGACCGGTTGGGACACCATGGACGGCGCTCCCGTCAACGTGGCCATCGCTCTGCTCATCCCGGGTGCCCAGGCTGGCACCACGCACCTCAAGATCCTGTCCAAGGTCGCCGAGGCGCTCATGGACGAGGACTTCCGTGCCACCGTCAAGGGTTCCACCGACGCTGCCGAGATCGCAAAGACGATCAACGCCCGCCTGGTCTAATCCCACAGTTCGCGAATTACATCGCCCCCTGTAATAAAGGCGGAGACCCTCTCCAGGGCCTCCGCCTTTTTCGGAAACAGAGAACACACCGGTTTATCCCATCAGCCAGAATTCCTTTCAGCCGACATTGCTCTGGACCGACCGAGTTTCCGCAGCTTGCTCGCTGGGCGGGGCGATTAAGTTTGTCGCGAGTTCCGCACGCAAAGGAAAGCACTTAATGTGCTTTCCGTCTTGCGCAGGACTGTAGAGCAGCAAACTTAACCGCCCCGCCCGGCGAGCAAGCGGACGACAAACACATCTGTCCAATAATTCGTCTGAAACACAATGAAAAACCGTTTGATGTGAGTTAATATAAACAACGTCGTGAATCTGACTCCTGCCACATGCATGACAGGGGTTAAACACAAAAAAGGAGTCAACTATGGTTTCTGAGAAGGCTACCCTCGTTAATCCTCAGGGTCTGCACATGCGTCCGGCTGGTCTGTTCGCCTCCACCATGGGCAAGTACGCCTGTGACGTGACAGTCGTCACCCCCGAGAAGGAGGTCAACGGCAAGTCCCCGATGGCCCTCATGGCTGCTGGTATCCCCTGCGGCACCGAGGTTGAGGTCAAGTGCGACGGCGCTGATGAGGCCGAGGCTCTGGCTGCTGCCATCGAGCTCATCAAGAGCGGTCTTGGCGAGTAGAACTCAAACGGGTCGCATGTTGAACAACTAAGTTCATGTTTAGGGGCGCAGTGACCTGTTTTAAGGTAGCTGCGCTCTTTTGTCATGGATATGGCAAAACGCTTTATCACATGACACGGAGAGAGGAATGGGAATGTATCAGGGAGTCAACGCTTCTGAGGGCATCGGTATCGGCACCGTCATGGTCGCCGTCGATCCCGACTTGACGTTTGAGCCGCACGAGGTTGCTGATTCGGCAGCAGAGAAGGAGCGCTATCAGACCGCTCTTTCGGTCTTCTGCGATAAGACCCAGGCTCAGGCCGACCACATGAAGGAGACGGTGGGCGAGGCCGAGGCCGAGATCATGAGCGGACACATTGTCCTGGCTCAGGACCCGGGCATGACCGACGCCATCAACGCCGCCATTGATGGCGGCACCTGCGCCGAGCAGGCGCTCATGGACACCTCGACCATGTTCGAGAACATGTTCCTGTCCATGGACGATGAGATGTTCCGTCTGCGCGCGGCCGACATCGCCGACATCCGCACCGGTATTCTGGCCGAGCTGCTGGGCAAGGAGGTCGTCGACCTCTCCGTCCTGCCCGAGAACACCGTCGTTGTCGTGCACGACCTCACGCCGTCCATGACCGCCACGATCGACAAGGCTCACGTTGCCGGTATCGTCACCGAGACCGGTGGCCGTACGTCGCACTCCGCGATCATCGCACGTGCCCTCGAGATTCCAGCCGTCCTTTCGGTTTCCAACAGCTGCACCGCACTGCGCAACGGCATGACCGTCGTCGTCGACGGTGGCAAGGGTGTTGTCGAGGCCGATCCCGACGAGGAGACGCTTGCCGCCTACACCGCCAAGGCCGAGGCCTTCGCTGCCGAGAAGGCAGCCCTCGAGTCCTTCCGCGGCAAGCCTTCTGTGACTGCCGATGGCATCAAGAAGATCATCGCCTGCAACATCGGCAACCCCGATGACGTGCCCAACGCGCTCGATCACGACGCCGAGGCTATCGGCCTGTTCCGCTCCGAGTTCCTGTTCATGGACTCCGCCGAGCTTCCTTCCGAGGAGGAGCAGTTCAACGCCTACCGCAAGGTCGCCAGTGCGCTTAAGGGCGCTCCGGTCATCATCCGCACGCTCGATGTGGGTGGCGACAAGGAGATTCCGTACCTGCACATGGTCAAGGAAGAGAACCCCTTCATGGGCTTCCGCGCCGTGCGTTACTGCCTGGCCAACCCCGACCAGTACAAGGTGCAGCTCCGCGCCCTGCTGCGCGCCAGCGCCTTTGGCGACGTCAAGATCATGATCCCGCTCGTCACCTGCGTCGAGGAAGTCGTGGCCGTTAAGGAGCTCGTCGAGCAGTGCAAGGCTGAGCTGACCGAAGAGGGCCGCAAGTTCAACGAGAACATCGAGGTCGGCATTATGGTCGAGACGCCTGCCGCCTCGCTGCTCGCTGACCGCCTGGCCGAGGTCGCCGACTTCTTCTCCATCGGCACCAACGACCTGATTGGCTACACCATGTGCGCCGACCGTGGCAACGACACCATCTCCAACCTGTACCAGGTGTACTATCCCGCCGTGCTCCGCTCTCTCAAGAACATCATCGAGAGCGGCGTGAAGGCAGGCATCATGGTCGGCATGTGCGGCGAGGCCGCTGCCGATCCGCTGCTTGAGCCGCTGTTGATCAGCTGGGGCCTGGAGGAGTTCTCGATGAGCGCTCCGTCGATCCTGCGCGCCCGCAAGACCATCAGCCAGTGGACCAGGGCCGAGTGCGACGAGCTCGCCGAGAAGGCGCTCGCCTGCAACACCGCCGCCGAGGTCAAGGCGCTGCTCGAGTCCGCGGCTCGCTAATTTGGTATCAGAGGTAACCGCGTGGCTGGAATGGGCCGGCCACGCGGCCCTCACGTATACAGGGGGTACTGTAAATGTTCTACACGCTAACTGCTAACCCGGCTGTCGACATGACGGTTTCGAGCTCTCCGCTTGAGCCCGATGAGAACGTCCGCACCGGTTCGGCCAGCTACACGGCCAACGGCAAGGGCCTCGACGTGTCCTTCGCCTTCAAGAAGATGGGGGTCGACACCGTCGCGCTCGGCTTCTTCGCTGGCTTCACCGGCAAGTTTATCGTCGAGGAGGTCATGAACCTCGGTTGCCTGTGCCGCCCGGTCTGGACCGACGGTATCACGCGCATCAACACCTACGTCAACGATGGCCAGCACGAGTACGGCATCCTGAACCCCGGCGCTCCGATTACGCCGCAGCACCAGGAGGAGCTCTACAACATCCTGGACACCGCGGGCGATCTTGAGTGCCTGATCGTCTCCGGCTCCGTGCCTCCCAAAGCCACGCCCGACTTCCTGGCTCAGGTCATGGAGCACGCTCAGGCTCGTGGCGCCGACGTCGTCCTGGACCTGTCCTCCGACAAGCTCAAGGAGCTCGCTCACAAGAAGCCGCTGCTCATCAAGCCGAACCATCACGAGATGAAGGCTATCTTCGGTGTGCCGGTCGATACCGACGACGAGGTCCGCATTGCCATGAAGCTGGCTCACGAGGCCGGCGTTCAGAACGTGCTGCTCACCCGTGGTAGCCGCGGCGACGCCTACTTCTCTAACGGCGAGGACATCTGGTACGCGAAGCGTGAGTTCAACATCAAGTTGGTCTCTTCCGTCTGCGCCGGCGACTGCACCCTCGCTGCGTTCCTGCACAAGTGGTACAAGAACCGCGACAACGTCGAGGAGGCCATGAAGCTCGCTATGGCCACCGGTGCCAACGTTGCCGAGTCCGTCGGCATTGGCGACTTTGGTCACGTCGACGAGTACAGCAAGCGCATTGCTGTCCGCAAGCTCGATCGTCAGTAATCGAAACGCGACATATTCGTGCGCATGCGGCGCCCCGGTTTCGCCCGGGGCGCCTTTTTTGTTCGCCCATGGGGGAGACATGTTCTGCCGTACTTCATCGCTTTCACACCGTTTACCGAGTTGTCCTAGCCTTTTTCCGATGTGTGGAATATACTTTCATTAACACGTTGCCTTGTGAAAGGAACATTCATGATTTACACGCTCACTGCAAATCCCGCCATCGACTACAATATCGCCTGTGACGGTCTTGACGCCAACACCGTCACGCGTACCCGCAACGCCGTTTACACGCCCAACGGCAAGGGTCTCAACGTCTCGTTCACCCTCGATCACTACGGCGTCGACACCACGATCCTGGGCTTCTTCGCCGGCTTTTCTGGCGAGTTTATCGTCAAGGGCGCCGAGGCCCTGGGCGTACCCGTCAAGCCCGTGTGGACCGATGGCATCACGCGCGTCAACGTGTTCCTCAACGCGGGCCCCGATACCGAGTACAACATGGTCAACGCCGGTGCCGCCATCAACGAGGCCAACGAGCAGGAGATGTTCGAGCTCATCGATTCGCTCGACGACATGACCTGCCTGGTCATTAGCGGCTCACTGCCCCCCAACACTTCCGAGGGTTTCCTGTCCGAGGTGCTTCGCCGCGTCAAGGCCAAGGGTGCCGAGTTCGTGCTCGATATCTCGAGCCATCAGCTGGCAGACCTCATTGCCATGGAGCCTCTGCTGATTAAGCCTAATGACGACGAGCTGCTCGATATCTTTGGCATTAAGGTAAGCGGCGGCGACGATGAGTCCGTCAAGGGTGCCATGGCCGAGCTGCACGCCAAGGGCGCTAAGAACGTGCTGCTGACGCTCGGCGGCAACGGCGCGTACTTCTCCAACGGCGAGCACATCTGGTTTGCCAACCGTACTTTTGAGGTTAAGCTGCTGTCGACCGTCTGCGCGGGCGACTCCTCCCTGGCCGCTTTCCTGTCCGTGTGGCACGACGCCCCCGAGCGCGTCGAGGACGCCCTGCGCCTGTCGATGGCAACCGGCGCCAACGTGGTCGAGTGCCCGGGTCTGGGTGACTTTGCCAAGGTGGAGGAGTACAAGAAGGGTATTGCCATCCGTCAGGTTTGCTAGCGCGGCACACGGTTACATTCTTTGCTTGTCGATCACCCGTCTCGGCTTTTCGAGACGGGTGTTTTTTTAAGATTGCTGTCGAGCCCTTGGGGCTCAATCGTGCGCGAAGTGGGTTCGTGTGTGCGCCTTCTTCTGTTTCTTGCTAGACTTCTTGAGAACCAACAATCAATACACTCGCAATTGCAGGAGGCCACAGGAATGTGCACAGTTTCGCTTAACGCTACGCAGCCGTCAGCCGCCTCCCTGCGCGTCCTACGCGCGCTCGAGTCAGCTGGTCTTGAGGCTTGGTACGTAGGCGGTTGGGTACGTGATGCCCTTATGGGATGCCCCAGCCACGATGTTGATATGTGCTGCAGCGGCCTGTGGCAGGAGTCCAAGGCAGCACTCGAGGCTGCCGGCATTGCGGTGGTTGAATCGGGCATTAAATTTGGCGGCATCACCGCCATTAGTGATGGCGAGCGCATCGAGGTCACTACGTACCGCCTGGACGGCTTTTACACCGATGGCCGCCATCCGCAAAGCGTGGAGCGTGCGGCGTCGCTTGAGGACGATCTGGCGCGCCGCGACTTTACCGTCAACGCCATGGCCTGGCATCCCGAGCGCGGGCTTGTCGACCGCTACGACGGCCAGGGTGATTTGGAGCGAAAGCTGATCCGTGCCGTCGGCGATCCCAAGCGTCGCTTTAACGAGGATGCCCTGCGCATGCTGCGTGCGGTGCGTTTTGCCTGCCGCCTGGACTTTGTGATTGAGCCCGAGACTAAGCGTGCCCTTGCCGAGTGCGCGCCGCTGCTCGATGCCGTGACGCGCGAGCGTGTGGGCATTGAGCTCGAGGGCATCCTTTCGACCGGCCACGGGGGAGACGCCATGCTGCGCTACCCCGAGCTTGTTTGCGCCGCCGTGCCCGAGTTGGCAGCGGGTCGCGGGTTTGATCAGCGCAGCGTCTACCATGCCTTTAACGTTTACGAGCATATTGCCCGCGTGCTGACGGTGGCAGGGGAGCTGGCGCTGTGTGACGGCGTCGCGCCCTCGTCGAGCCTGATGTGGGCGGCGTTTTTGCACGACGTTTCCAAGCCCGAGTGTTTTACGGTCGACCATGCGGGCAGCGGCCACTTTTACGGTCATCCCGAGCTCGGGGCCAAGAAGGCGCGCGTCATTATGGATCGCCTGGCGCTTTCGCATGACCTGATCCGTGACGTGTGTCTGCTCATCAAGTATCACGATAAACCGTTGCGCCCCGAGCGTTCCTGTCTGCTCAATATGATGCGCTTGCTTTCGGGCGAGGGCGTCGACACCGCCCGCCTGATGGACGAGCTCATGGATCTCAAGCGTGCCGATACGCTCGGCAAGGCCCCGTCGTGCTTCTATTACGTCGAGACCATCGAGGAGATGCGCGCGCTGGCGCACGAGCTACTGGAGGCAGGGGAGCCCTATACGCTCAAGATGCTCGCCATCAACGGCGGCGATCTGATCCGCGCCGGTGTGAAGCCGGGGCCCGAGCTAGGTCAGCTTCTCAACGCAGCGCTCGACGCCCTGATCGAGGACAACATCCCCAACGACCGCGAAGCTCTTTTGGTCCATCTCAACCTAGGGTAGTTAAATTGGGACGGGGCTTTTTTAGCTACCCCTGCTGGCAGCACCGGCGGTTCGGTCGATTGACGGCTAGGGCAGCTAAAAAAGCCCCGTCCCAAATTAACTACCTTGCTGACCTGCGCGTTCCATAACCTGCCGACAAATTTTCGGCAATTTGTAATTTTTTCTTGCGCTCGCGTTTTTTGTCCCGTAATATATTTCCTCGCAGCACGGCAGTGCAGATGTCATGTGGCCCGTTCGTCTAGCGGTTTAGGACGCCGCCCTCTCAAGGCGGAGATCACCAGTTCGAATCTGGTACGGGCTACCATTTCTTTTCTGCCGAGATTTATGGCCCGTTCGTCTAGCGGTTTAGGACGCCGCCCTCTCAAGGCGGAGATCACCAGTTCGAATCTGGTACGGGCTACCACGCATCTGATACCCGGACTTCCCACGGAAGGCCGGGTTTTTTATTATCAAACAACCGTCTGCAATTCCCGTTTGAACAAGAGCTTTACGTTCTGCTTATGGCCCTTACGGGTACAATAACCAAGTTATTTTGACTGTTAGAAGGAGTCTCATGACGGAGTCCTCTCAGCATACGTCCAAGCCCCTGGTCGAGGTTGAGGCCTCGGGCGGCGATGACAATAAGAGCGCACGCCGCGGCGCCATCTTTATCGGCGTTGTGCTGGTGGGTTATATCCTCTATCTGGTGGTAACCGGGCAGATGGGGCAGTTCTGGGCTGCTATGTCGAGCGTCCAGGCGCCCTGGCTCGTTGTCGCGTGTCTATGCATGTTCATGTATCTGTTCTTTGGCATTGTGGCCTATGCGATCGCCGTCTGGCTCGACCCCAATTCACCCGTCGGCATTCGCGACCTGATCTCTGTCGAGGCGAGCGGCATCTTTTTTGGTAACCTGACGCCCATGATGATGGGCTCGACTCCTGCCCAGATTTACCGCCTGACCAAAGCGGGCCAAAATGTCGGCGAGGCCGGCGCCACGCAGTTCACGCGTTTTATCGTGTATCAGTTTGGCCTTGTTGCCTGGGGTGCTATCCTGCTACTTGCTCGCATGCCGTTTTTCGCCGAGCGCTATGGCGACATGACACTGCTGTGCGTCTTTAGCTTTGGCGGACACTGCTGCATCTTGCTAGGTATCTTTGCCGTCGCGCTCATGCCTAAGACCGTCACGCGCGTCGCCCATTGCATCATTAATTGGCTCGAGCGCATAGGTGTCTCGTCCACTAAGATCGAGGGATGGCGCACGTTTGTCGATGGCGAGGTCTATTCGTTCTCCGAGAAGTTCAAGCTTTCGGCTGGCCATTTTTCGTCCATGCTGCTCACCGTGTTTATCACCATGCTGCAGCTCGCGTTTTTCTATCTGGTGCCGTATTTTCTGATGCTTGCCTTTGGCCACCACGAGGTCGACTTTTTCTCGGTCATGGCCGCGAGCGCCTTTGTTCAGCTCCTCAGCTCTGCTGTTCCCCTGCCCGGTGGCACCGGCGGTGCCGAGGGTGGCTTCGCGCTTTTCCTGGGTCATTTTTTTGGATCGGCTTCGACCGCCGGCTATCTGCTGTGGCGCCTCATTACGTTTATTGCGCCGACCATTTTGGCTGCGCCCCTGCTGGGCCTTAAGAGCGCCCACAACGAGAGCATCCATGCGCGCTGGGATCGCGTGATGTGCAAACTCGGCCGCACGCCTCAGACGCCCTCTGCGCCCACTAAGCCGCACCCCACGAATGCTGTTACCGTTGATCCCAAGAAGCACGCTCAGAAGGCTTCTGGGACCGCTAAGCCGGCTCATAAAGCCTATGTGCGTCAGACAGGCGACGGTATTCGCGTATCTCCGTCGGCACTCAATAAGAAGAAGCATCCTAAGTCGCAGTAGGGCAGTCGTGCGTTCTTCATGATGCGGGGCATATTTGTGCTGTATGGGGGATAATCCTCTTACGTAGATTATCTCTCATCTGTTGATGAGTGCCCGTATATCGAAGGGACACGCCCATGGCCACCAGCAAATCGCGTATTGATCGCCGCATCGTTCGCAGCCGCACTGCCATCCTTTCCGCTTTCGAGCGCCTGCTCATGGAAAAGCCGCTGGCAGACATTACGGTGAGTGCCATCGCGCGCGAGGCCAATGTCGACCGCAAGACCTTTTACGTTCACTTTGGTACGGTTGACGGCCTGCTCGATGCCATTGCCGTCGATGTGGTGGAGATGATTGTCGACTCGGTCGAGAAAACGCTTGCTTCCATGAACGGCGACGCCAACGAGCGCGCCCTGGGCGCGGCGGCGACCTTCTTTAAAACCGTTAACGAGGCGCTATGCAACAACCTGGTGCTCAATCGTCAGCTGATCGAGAATATTCCGCTCGATGATTTTATGGCTCGTCTTCGTGTGCCGCTCGAGCACGAGATTGCTGATCGCGATCTGCTGCCCCAAGGTCTCAAGGACGAGATGTTCGACTACTATCTGGCGTTTTTGCTATCGGGTATCATCGGTATCTATCGCACGTGGGCGCTGTCTGACGGCTCGGTTCCCATCGAGCGCGTCTCGGAGGTTGCCAACGACCTGACTCTGAACGGTCTTTCGAGCTTGGAGACCCGTTTGTCCTAGCACGGGCGCCCCTCCCGAGGCGCCCGCGTCTTTGCTGCCTGCTCCGTTATCAAGCGCTAGCAGTTGCTCTTGAGCTTGCGGCCCTGCTGTTCAAACTTATGCATGTCGCTGTCGGCCATGCCCTGCGTCTCGTCCTCATGGCGTTTGATGTAGAGCGGATCGTCGGGATCGTTCCAAATGCGTTCTGCCACGGGCGCCCAGGCCTCGGCTGCGGCGCGGGTCTTTTCGCGCAGTTGCTCGGGCGATTCCTTCTCGACCAGGTCGGTGCTCTTGGCACCGGTCTCGGCCACCATCTTGGGCAGCACGTCGGGGTTCTCGAGCATGGGGCAGGGCTTGAGATAGTTGTCGTTGAACGGCTGGCCCTCGTAGTATTTCATAAAGAGGGGAGAGCGCAGCGCATCGAGCAGGCTCACATCGTGGATGTTGGCGTTGGAATAGTGGATGAACACGCAGGGCTCCACGTCGCCCGCTGCATTGATGTGCAGGTAGCGGCGACCACCGGCGATGCAGCCGCCCACGAACTCACCGTCATTTTGGAAGTCGAGCGTAAAGAGCGGCTTTTTCTCGCGCATCTCGCGTATAAAACGATACATGTGCTCACGCTGTTCGGGCGTGGGCATGAGCTCTGAGGTGGCGTTGCGCCCGACAGGCATAAAGTGGAAGTACCAGCAGAAGAGCGCTCCCTCGCGGATCATCCAATCCATGTTTTCCTCGGTGGCGACGGTATCGGCGTTGGCGCTCGTCCAGCAGGTCGATATTCCAAAGGGCAGATTGCGCTCGCGCAGGAGCTTCATGGCATGCTCGATCTTGACGTAGGTGCCCTCGCCGCGGCGGGCATCGGTGGTGTGCTCGTTGCCCTCGGCGCTGATGGCAGGGACAAAGTTTGCCACGCGGATCATGTCATCGCAAAACGCCTCGTCGATCAGGGTGGAGTTGGTGAAGCAAAGGAACACGCAATCTTGGTGCTTTTCGCAGATCCTGATGAGGTCGCGCTTGCGAACGAGCGGCTCGCCGCCGGTGTAGATGTAGATATGCGTGCCGAGCGCTTTGCCCTGCGTGATGATGGAGTCGATGTCTTCAAACGAGAGGTTCTGCTTATAGCCGTACTCGGCTGCCCAGCAGCCCGTGCAGTGCAGGTTGCAGGCGCTCGTGGGATCGAGCAAGATGGCCCACGGAATATTGCACTGGTACTTTTCGCGGCTCTTCTCCTGTTGCGGCCAAGCGAGCAGGTTGCCGTCGACAATAAGCGTCTTGAGCAACTTGGCGCGCATCTTGGGATTGAGGGTGAAAACGCGCATGATCAGGTCATACCAATTGCCGCGGCTCTTGATGACGTTGGTGAACGCCTCGCGCTGCGCGGGAAACACGCGGTCGGGGACCAGCTTGTTCACGAGGTCCATGATTTTGTCGATGTTTTCCTGCGGGTTGTCGTCGAGATAATCGATGAGTTTGTTGAGTGCTGCGCGCTCCGCTGACTGTGTAAGCGACATGGGTATATCCTTTCACGTGTACTTCGTGTGAGATAATACCCATATGTGGAATTAAATGCGTCTAAAGAATCCGTAATGTGTCTATTCAACGAATCAATTTGATTTGGGGCGAAGTGTCATGCCCCGACACCTTCTAAGTTACGGTGAAATAGTGTCTAATATGCGCTTTTAGACGCATAAACAGTCACTATTTCACCGCAGCGTAAGGGTGGTGGCTTACTGGTAGCGTAGACACTCGACGGGGTCGAGCTTTGCCGCACGGCGAGCGGGGTAGAAGCCAAAGATTACGCCGATGCCGACGGAGACGCCGAAGGCCAGCAGCACCGTGGCGATTGAAAAGCTCGGTGTGATTTGCCCGCTGGCACCGAGCTCGCTGAGAACCCCTGATCCTGCGGCAAACATCGCGAGGCCCCAGGCCAGCAGATAGCCAATCAGGACACCCAGCAGGCCACCGGTGACGCACAGCGCCGAGGACTCGGCCAAAAACTGCGCGGTGATATCGCGGCGACTGGCGCCCAAGGCACGGCGAATACCGATCTCGCGGATGCGCTCAGTCACGTTGGTGAGCATCATGTTCATAATGCCGATACCGCCGACAAGCAGCGAAATACTGGCGACAGCACCCATGATGAGCGAAAATGCGCCCATAAAGGAGTTGAGTGCATCGATGGCTCCTTTCATGGAGGTCGCCGATACACTGTCGTACTCATCATCCTCCGCGATGCCCTTCATCGCGCGCACCTTGGACTCGATGGTCTTGCAGAGCTCATCCATGTCCGTGCCCTCGGCGGCAAGTGCCGTCACGCTGGGGAATGAAAGATTCTCGTTGCCAAATAGGCCGGAGATGGTTTCACGTGGCATATACAAAGTGAGCGAGCCCATGGAGTCGCTGCCGCCATCAATCACGCCTACAATCTGCACCTCGCCGTTGGACACCTTGATGGTTTTTCCCAGCGCATCTCGTTCGTTGCCGTAAAGCTGATCGGCGCCGCCGCGGCTGATGAGCGCCACGCGCGAGCCTGCCTTTGACTCGACATCGGTGTAGGTGCGCCCCGCAACGAGCTTACTGGCACCCACGGCGTCGAGCATGTCGCTATCGACACCCTGTGCCATGACGGTATAGCTTTTATCGCCGGTCTTGTACTCGGTGTACGCGCTGTTGACAATGCCGATCTGTTCTATCTGCGGCACCAGTTTTTGAAGCTTCTGGACGTCAGAATCAGAGAGTTCTTGGGACGAATAGATCTGAACCATGCGAGCTGCGTTGAGGCCCAGGCTGTTTACCAAGCTGTTTTGGATGCCGCCGATGAGCGAAGTCATGGCAATGACCGAGGCGATGCCGATGACAATGCCCAGGATGGTGAGCAGGCTGCGCCCCTTGTTGGCCTCGAGCGAGTGAAGGGCTTCCTGGATGAGATCGCGGGCGCTCATGCCATCACTCCTTTCGACGGGTTGGCGGAGGCGGAAATCATGGGCAGGCTATCTACGGCGCTGCGCAGGGTCCGCGGTGCATGCGGAATATACGCGCCGTCGTGAATGCGACCGTCGCGGATGGTCACGGCGCGGTCGGCCTCGGCGGCGATGCCGGGGTCGTGTGTGATAAGCACGATGGTTTTGCCGCGCTCCTGGAGCTTGCGGAAGGTTTCCATGACGAGCGCTCCCGTGGCGGAGTCCAGGTTTCCCGTCGGCTCGTCAGCCAAAATGATGGGCGGATCGTTGACGAGGGCGCGTGCGATGGCGACACGCTGCATCTGGCCGCCCGAGAGCTCGGATATGCGGTGGTCCCAGTGGTCGACGGGCAGCGTGACGGCCTGCAGCGCGTGCACGGCGCGCATTTCTCGCTGGCTACGGGGCACGTTAGTGTATGCCAGCGGCAGCATGACGTTTTCGATAACCGACAGGCGCGGCAGCAGGTTGAAGCTCTGAAAGACAAAGCCGATGCTCAGGGCGCGGACTTCGGTGAGCTCGTCATCATCGAGCTCGGCCACGTTGAGGCCCTGCAGGTAATAATCGCCTGCCGTCGGTTTGTCCAGGCAGCCCAGGATGTTCATGAGCGTTGACTTGCCCGAGCCCGAGGGGCCGGTGATGGTGACGAACTCGCCGGGATCTACTGCCAGGCGCACGTTGTGCAAGATATGGGCGCAACCCGCCTCGCTCTCAAAGATGCGATGCGCGTTGCGAATGTCGATGACGGGACGCATTACATGCCCTCGTCGACAGGCATGTTGTCGCCGCCGCCTGCCGTCATGCCTGTGCCGGTATCCGTCACGATGGTGTCGCCATCGCGCAGCTTGGTAACCGGCACGCCAGGGTTGATCTCGTTGCCCTGGTCGTCGCGCTTGACCTGCGTCTTACCGACTACGGCCTCGTTGTCGTTTTGCGTCACGACGGTCACCTTCACGCGACGGGTTTGCTTGCCCTCGCTATCGGTAGCAACGTTGACGTAATAGTGCTCGTCATCTTCGGTCATCAGCGCCATGGTCGGCACCATCACCACGTCGTCGAGCTTCTCGGTCACTACCGAGACCTCGGCAGTCATACCCGGCTTAAGGCGACTGTCGGGTGCTTCGATGAGGATGTCGACGTTAAAGGTCACGCTGCCGCCGCTCCCGGAGGAGAAGTCGGAGTTTGCCACCGAGGCGATAGCCGTGACGGTGCCCTGGCTCACGATATCGGGAAACGCTGGATACGTGACGTTGGCGCTCTGCCCAACGGCGATCTTGGCGATGTCCTTTTCGCCCACCTGCACGGTCACCTTCATCTTAGATAGGTCGGCGATCTGCATGCACTGCTTGCCGCCGCTCGTATCGCTTTCGCCCATGATCATGCCGCCTGTTACCGTGGCGCCCACCTTGGCGTTGAGCTCCACGATGCTGCCCGAGCTCGGGGCCGTGATCGTACGGCTGGCGGCCTTGGCGTTCGCCTGATCGAGGTTTGCCTGGGCCGATGCGAGGCTGCGCTGCGCGGCCGATACGGCGTTCGTGTCCGCTGATGCGGCGGAGATGCCAGCCGCTGCGGAAGCTTCGTCGACGTCCGTCGTTGGGGTGGCCTGCGCGGCAGTTGCGGCTTTCTGCGCGTTGGCGAGGTCTTCCTGAGCTGCTGCAACTGCGCGCTGCGCCTCGGCAACGTTGCGATCGAGCTCGTCGTTTTTAATGGTCATAAGCACGTCGCCCTCGTTGACGGATTGGCCTGCCTGCACGTTTATCGAATCGACCGTGCCGTCGACAGAAGGGGAGACCACTGAGGACGAAATGGGTTTGAGCTGGCCTTTCGCTTCGACCGTTGTGCTAAACGTGCCCTCGGTCACCATGTCGGTCGCAGGCCCGCTATCGCCCTGTGGCTGCGCATTGATAACCAGGGTTGCGACAATGGCAATGAGCGCGATGACACCCACGATGCCGGCGGCAATGCCGCGTCGAATCAGCTTTTTGCGTCGACGTTCGGCACGTTTTGCCTTGAGCTTGGCATATGCCTCTTCATCGGAAATCTCGGCCGTGTCGTTCGTGCGTCCGCTCTCCTTGTCGGCATGTACGTCTGTGATCAGAGGAAGCGTTTCGGTGATACCTTCGGGCGTGTGCTCGGTATTATCCGGGCCCGGGGTGATCGTGGGGACATTCGGCATAGCGTCTCCTTTATAGAAAGAACCTCGATAAGTATATGCGCCCACCGGTTGGGGCGGGCGCATAGGACGGTTTCTTTCGGAACTGTTAGATTGGTCGCAGCGGTTCCACGCTGTATGAATGCGCGCGTTGCACTACGAATGGACAACCACGCACAGGCCGACTTTGATGCAGTCGTGAAGTGCCTTGGCGTCGGCCAGGCGCAGGTTGATGCAACCGTGGCTGCCGCACCACTTGTACGACTCGGCGTTATCGAAGCTCTTGTCGTTTTGCCAGGTGGCATCGTGGAAGCCGATCATGTTGCCCTCAAACGGCATCCAGTAGCTCACCGGGCTCTCGTATTTGGGCTTGCCCGTCTCGGGGTCCTTGGCGCCAATCAGCGTGCTCGCGCCGTCGTTGCTGTTGATCTGCCAGACGCCTTCGGGAGTGGCGTCCTCACCCGGTTTTCCTGAGATAAAGTTGGCCTCCCACACGATATTGCCGCTCTCGTCGTAGTAGCGCGCGTGCTGCTCGGACAGATCGACATCGACGTATGCCTTCCAGTCGGGCTCTCCCTTTGCGGTAAAGGTGTCGGCCTTCTGGGAGTACTTGATCTCGATTTCGCCGGTCTGCTTGTTGTTAATGGCGTCCTCGACCTGCTTGGCGAGCGAGCCGCTGTCGATGGACCAACCAAAGTCGCCGCCTTCAACGGCACATTGCTTGCCATCGGCGCGCGTCCACCAGCGAGTGGAGCCCACGGTGTTAAAGCCGTTGGCGAGCTCGGTTGCCCAGCTGCTGATCTGTGACGTATCGAGTGTGGGGTTGGCCGGATCGGCAAAGCTGATCCACTGCAATACGGAGCTGCCATCAACCTTGCCGGCATCCTCGCCGTTGAGCTTGAGGGTCACGTTGACGCCCAGGAAGTTGTTGGCGGCATCGCATGCGGCCTGAATCTGATCATCGGTAAGCGTTCCATTGAGCGGCTCGTAGGCATCGCTGCCGAGCTTGGAAAGGTCTACGGTCTCGGACAGCGAGGCAAGCTCGAGCTCGGCATACTTAATGACATGCTCGCGGTCGAGTTTTTCGTTGGAGCGCGCCTTCTCGACGGTAAACTTGCCGGCCTGCTCGTCATAGGAGCTATTGGCCTCGAACGTGCCCGAACGCCCCTCGTTAAACTCGTCGATGGCGGCGCCCAGATCCTCCTCAAACTTCTTTTGGTCAAAAGTGTCGGAGAGCATGGACAGGTCGACGTCTTGATCAAGATCGACTTCGTTGGAGGTAGCGGTTGTTTTGATCCTTCCGCTTAAGGATTCCGCAAGGCGGACCGGCCATACAAAGGCTTCGTTGTGGCTGATAATCTCTTTTGCGGCTGCTTCGCCGTCGACGATGGGCTCATCGGACTCGGGCTGATATGTCCAGCTAAAGTCATCGCCTGTCACGGTGAGCTTATAGTGCTTCCATGCCGAGTTGACCTTGGTGGCGGCAGACGAAGCGTTGGAGAACGAGACGTCGACGCCGGCGATGGTGGTATTGGGGTAGGCTAGCTGGGAGAACGCTACGACGCCTACGATATAGACAATGACGATAAGACCAAGGACGACAAAGAGCGTCGTCTTTTTGCCCGACTTATTGTTCTCGGCGGGTTTGCGCGCGGGGCCGCGATCGCCTCGACCGTGCGCGGGGGGCTGCTTGGGCGCATTGCCGTTTGCCTGGCGCTGCTGACGTTGATGGTTCGGGCGTTGGGGAGCGTTTGCCGCACCACGCTGCTGACCGTGACTCGGCGCGATAGGACGCGGCGACTGAACGCCACCGGTGTGCCTGCTCGGCTGCTGCGGATCGGGAATCAGTTGAGTTCGATCGTTTTGCGACATCGTATGCATATCCTTCGAATTTCGCCTTGCGGCTCATCGTGTTTTTACTGGGCTTGCATTATAGCTATTACCTAGTTGTTTGTGGTACGGAAACGGTGGCATTCAAAAGAGGTGGGACAGTTGTCCCACTATCGAGTCGTTCTTGGTCACTACCCGCACACACCGCATTTTGCACAGGCCGAAAGCGCGGCCGGAGCCTGCGCGATGCCGCCCTTTGCCGTCTCGCGCAGCGTGGCCGGCAACGCGTGGCCCACCGAGAGCATGACATGTGCCATCTGGTCAAACGGCACCAGGCTCTTAATGCCGGCGAGGGCGAGTTGTGCCGAGCTAAAGGCCGCTGCCACGCCGATGGCATTGCGGTTTTGGCAGGGCACCTCGACCAGGCCTCCGACGGGGTCACAAACGAGGCCCAGCAGGTTACTCAGCGCGATGGAGCTGGCGTCGAGCGCTTGCTCGGGCGTGCCGCCGAGCATCTGCACCAGCGCGGCGGCAGCCATGGCGGCGGCGCTTCCCACCTCGGCCTGGCATCCGCCCTCGGCGCCGGCGACGCAGGCGCCCGTGGTGAGGTTGAGGCCGATGGCAGCTGCGCAGTAGAGCGCGTCCATCACCTGCTCGTCGTCGAGCTGAAGGTGATCGGCGAGCGCCAGCACGCAGCCGGGCACGACGCCTGCGGAGCCTGCCGTGGGGGCAGCGACGATCACACCCATGGTGGCGGAGCGCTCCAGGACGGCCATGGCGCGGGCCACGGCATCGGTCTGGACGGGGCCCATTAAGTTTGAGCCAAGGTCGTTGCGGCCGGTGGCATCGACAAGCTTGGCCTCGCCGCCGATAAGCCCGCCGAGCGAGCGCTGCGGATTGACGATGGGGGCCGTGGTCTCCTCGCGCATGACGTCGAGCACGCGGCGCATGGCGGCGACGGCGTGGGCCTCGCCGGTCAGACGCGCCTCGCGCACGGCCATGACGGCGCCGATGCTGAGTCCCAGTTCCTCGCACGCATCGAGCAGCTGCTCGCCGTCGTCGAAGATTTCCTTTGCTGAGACGCCGGGGGAGAGCGACGAGGCAGAACCTGGGAGCTCGATAAAGGTCGCGTAATCGACATTGTCGAGCTTGCGCAGCATAGGGACGACGGTGTCGTCGGGCGCGCCGTCGGTCTCAAAGACGGAGTAGGCCTGGCCGCCCACCTCGGTGCGGTAGGTGCGGCAGAAGGCGATGTTCACGTGGGCGTAGGCGAGCAGGTTCGTGAGCGCGGCGAGCACGCCGGGAACATCCTGGTGCGCCACGAAGAGCGTGGAGTACATACCCGAGATGTCAACGCCGACGCCGTTAATGCGGCTGATGCGCATCTTGCCACCGCCCAGGCTCTCGCCGCGGACCTGTGCCGTAGCGCCCGTGTCGTCGACCATGTCGATGTCGACGGTGTTGGGGTGGATGGAGGCGTCATCGCCCTTGATGTCAAAGTTATATTCGAGGCCCTGCTCGCGTGCGAGGTCGAAGGCCTGCTTGATGTTCTCGTCATCGGTGTCGAGGCCCAGGATGCCCGCGACGAGCGCACGATCGGTGCCGTGGCCGCGGTAGGTGTGGGCGAAGGAGTTCCACAGGCCAAAGGTGACTTTGGTGATGCGGCCTTCCAGCAGGCTGGCGGCAACTTGGGCGCAGCGCAGGGCGCCGGCGGTGTGCGATGAGCTGGGGCCGACCATGACGGGGCCCAAGATCTCGAATGCGGAGGTCGTAGCTAGTGTTTGCGGCTTGCCTGCCATGGGTGCTCCTTTGTTTTGTCCCATCGTCCCGAGGGCGGGGCATGCACTGTCCCGCCGTTCCGAGGGCTTTAGTATTTGGTCGCCTGCTCGGACAGTCCTGCTCGCACGGAGGCCACATTAAGTGGCCTCCGGCTCGTGCGGAACTCGCGATCGACCAAATACTAAAGCCCTCGGAACTTAGGATACATGGTTGGAGTCGCTCTGCTGCAATATTTATCGGCATGTGACCTATTCCATGTCCCAGGTCGGCTTATCTTCACCACCGTTTAAATAAAAAAGAAGTACCGGTTGGAGTCGGTACTTCTTTTGGTGCGTTGTTATTTGCTGTAGCTTTTCGGGTTAGCTTACAGGCCGCAGGCTGCTTTGAGTTCTTCGACACGGTCGGTCTTCTCCCAGGTGAAGTCGGCGTCTTCTCGGCCAAAGTGACCGTAGGCTGCCGTCTTTTCGTAGATGGGGCGACGCAGGTCTAGGTCGCGGATGATTGCGCCCGGGCGCAGGTCGAAGATCTTCCCTACGGCCTCGACGATCTTGTCCTCGGCAACATGCGCGGTACCGAAGGTGTCGACCATGATTGAGAGGGGCTTGGAAACGCCGATGGCGTAGGCAAGCTCGACTTCGCAGCGGTCGGCTAGACCGGCGGCGACCACGTTCTTGGCGACCCAGCGCGCGGCATACGCGGCGGAGCGGTCGACCTTGGTGCAGTCCTTGCCGCTAAAGGCACCGCCGCCGTGACGACCGTAGCCGCCGTAGGTGTCGACGATGATCTTGCGGCCGGTGAGCCCCGTGTCGCCCATGGGGCCGCCCACGACAAAGCGACCGGTGGGGTTTACGTAGATGTCCGCGTTGTCCCACGGCATGTTCTCGGCGGCCATGACCGGGGTGATGACGTGCTCGATGAGGTCGGCCTTGATCTTGCCCATGTCCTCGATCTCGGCGGCGTGCTGCGTGGAGATGACGATGGTCGTGACCTCCACGGGCTTGCCGTCCTCATAGCGCACGGTGACCTGGGTCTTGCCGTCGGGACGCAGATAGGCGAGGGTGCCGTCGTGACGCACGGCGGCCAGGCGCTCGGCCAGGCGGCTTGCCAGGTAGTGTGGCATGGGCATGAGGGTCTTGGTCTCGTTGGAGGCATAACCGAACATCATGCCCTGGTCGCCGGCGCCGATCAGGTCGATCGGGTCGGTGGTAGCGCCGGTCTGGGTCTCGAAGGACTCGTCGACGCCCTGGGCGATATCGGGCGACTGCTCGTGGATGAGGCTCATAACGCCGCAGGTGTCGCAGTCAAAACCGAACTTGGCACGGTTGTAGCCAATGCGGCGGATAACGCCGCGGGCGATTTCCTGTACGTCGACGTAGGCCTGGGTGCGAATCTCGCCGGCGACGATGACGGTGCCGGTGGTCACGAGGGTCTCGCAGGCGCAGCGGACGTTCTCCACGTTGGCAGGCACGCCGTTGGGGGCGATGTAGCCCTGTTCCTGGAGCTCTATTTCTTTGGCGAGGATTGCGTCGAGGACGGCGTCGCTGATCTGGTCAGCGATCTTATCGGGATGACCTTCGGTCACCGACTCCGACGTAAAAACAAAGGACCCGTGTTGGGGTGGGATGGAACGAAGTTCTTCTGACATGATAGTCCCTTCAAAAACGTGTCCCGGCGACCGTTACCATTCCGCCGAGCTCTCTATGCAAGGGCACATCATAGCGCGTAAATCAAACATTCACACCCTTTCCGCACCTAGTCATACATCGCTTTGGGGGTAGCTAATTTGGGACGGGGCTTTTTTAGCTACCCAATCCGGAGTCTTCGGAGCCAGAGGCCTACCTCGACATAGGGTGGCTAAAAAAGCCCCGTCCCAAATTAGCTACCCAATGACTGGGTCGGTGCCCTTTGTGCGGAGGTGGGCATTGTTGCTTTATACTGGTACGGTTCGACATCCATCCTGCAATCGAGGAGATTTCCATGGCATCAGACGTTCGCGTCCGCTTTGCACCCTCACCGACGGGCAAGCTGCACATCGGCGGCGCCCGCACCGCTATTTATAACTGGGCTTTTGCCCGCGCAAACGGAGGCACGTTCATCCTGCGCATCGACGACACCGACCCCACCCGCTCCACCGACGAGAATACGCAGATCATCCTGCGCGCCATGCGTTGGCTGGGCCTGGACTGGGACGAGGGTCCCGAGGTGGGCGGCGACTTTGGCCCCTACGCCCAGACTGAGCGCCTGGACCTGTACAAGCAGGCCGCCCAGAAGCTTTGGGACGAGGGCAAGGCCTATCCCTGCTTCTGCACCAAGGAGCAGCTCGACGCCGATCGCAAGGCCGCGCAGGAGCGCAAGGACCCCTTTCAGGGCTATCAGCGCCGTTGCCGCGATCTTGATCCCGAGGAGGCCCGTCGCCGCATCGAGGCCGGCGAGTCCTACGTCCTGCGCATCAAGGTACCCGAGGACCGCGGCGACGTCCGTATCCACGACGCCGTCCACGGCGAGGTGACCTTCGACGCCAAGGAGCTCGACGACTTTGTCATCTTCCGCTCCGATGGCACGCCTACGTATAACTTTGCGACCGTCGTCGACGACGCCATGATGAAGATCACCCACGTCATTCGCGGCGACGACCATCTGTCCAATACCCCGCGCCAGGTCATGGTCTACGAGGCCCTCGGCGCGCCCGTGCCTACGTTCGCCCACATCTCCATGATCCTGGGCGCCGACGGCAAGAAGCTCTCCAAGCGCCACGGCGCCACCTCGGTGGAGGAGTACCGCGACGCCGGCTACCTGTCCGATGCCTTCGTCAACTACCTGGCGCTGCTCGGCTGGTCGCTCGACGGCGAGACCACGATCATCCCGCGCGATGTCCTGGCCAGCAAGTTCTCGCTCGATCGCATCTCCAAGAACCCGGCGACCTTCGACCCCAAGAAGCTCGATTGGGTCAACGCCGAGTACATCAATGGCATGTCCGATGCTCAGTTTGCCGACGAGATCATGGTCCCCGAGCTGCACGAGGCAGGTCTCATCGAGGGTAATGTCGAGTACGGCGAGGATTGGATCGACGCGCTCGCTGCCATCGTCAAGCCGCGCACCAAGATGCCGGCCGACACCGTGACCGTCGCCGCTCCCATCTTTGCCACGGCCGAGACGCTCGAGTATGACGAGAAATCCGTCAACAAGGGCCTGGCCAAGGAGGGCATGGGTGCCATTCTGGATGCCGCCAAGGCCGCGCTCGAGGGTGTGGACGAGTGGACGGCTGCCAACATCGACGCCGCGCTTGAGCCGCTGCCCGAGCAGATGGACCTCAAGAAGCGCGTGGTGTTCCAGACCGTGCGCGTCGCCGTTTGCGGCAACATGGTGAGCCCTCCGTTGGGCGAGACCATGGCGCTCGTCGGCCGCGACGACTGCCTGGCGCGCATCGACCGCGCCCGCACGATGGCACTGTAATCGCTGCGCACACGTATGTATCCGAGCCCCGTTCACCCGAGCGGGGCTCTTGTTTCTGTACCGATGAGCGTGTTGCTGGGACAAAATAATCAGTAGTGTTTGCCCCATGTTCGAGCGACGCAACACGCTCGACACTCGTATCGGCCATGGGACAAACACTACTGATTATTTTGTCCCAGCCCTTTCAGGTCCGTTCGTTAGAGGTGGTGTATGGCTCAACAACTGTCGCTGTTTGGTTCGCCGGAACCGGAGGAGGCTCCAGCGGCGCCCGTGCCTGCCGCTGCACCGGCCAAGCCCGAGCATACACCTGACCCCATCGCCGCCTACGCGAGCGTGGTCCTCGACATCCCGACGCGTGCGCTGTCCGAGCCATTTGCCTACGGCATCCCGCAAACCCTTGCTAACGAGGCACAGATCGGGTCCACGGTCCTGGTCCACTTTGGTAACCGTGCCGCCGCGGGCTATATCGTCGACATTGCGCCTGAGCTGGGCGACCTGCAGGGCAACAACGCCTTCGACCCCGCGCGCATTAAAGCCATCGAGGCCATCCTCAGCAAACCGCTCTTTACCGCCGAGGCTGCCCGTATCGCACGCTGGATGAGCCGCGAGTACGTCGCAACGCTTTCCGAGTGTCTGCGTCTGTTTTTGCCTCCGGGCGGCAGCCCGCGTGTGGTCAAGGGCGACGACGGCGTATGGGCGGTTGAGCGTCCCGCCGTCAAGCCCATTCAAAACCGTTGGGTCATGCTTACGCCCGAGGGATTTGACTATACGCCGCCCAAGACCGCGGTCCGCCAGCGTCAGCTTATCGAGGCACTCCAGTGCGGGCCGGTCACGACCCGAGACCTCAACCTTCTCTATAACAGCATGTCGGCGACCATCAAGGCGCTCGAAAAGCGCGGCGTCGTGGTGGTGGAGGAGCGCCGTGCGTGGCGTGGCTGCAGCGAGCAGACCACGCTGTCCTCGGCAAGCGGCAAGGCGCCAGTCTCCCTTACCAACGGACAGCAACAGGCACTCGCCCAGATTGAGCGCGCCCGTCTGGACGCTCATGGCGACGTGGTGCTGGTCGACGGCGTCACTGGCTCCGGCAAAACTGAGGTTTACCTCTCCGCCATCGAGCGCGTGCTCGCAGCCGGCTGTTCGGCCTGCGTGCTGGTGCCCGAGATCTCGCTGACGGCCCAGACCGTCGGCCGCTTCCGCTCGCGCTTTGGCGAGACGGTCGCCGTTTTCCATTCGCGGCTTTCGGCCGGCGAGCGCCTGGACCAGTGGGATATGGTCGTCAGCGGTGCCGCCCGCGTGGTCGTCGGTGCACGCTCGGCGCTCTTTTGCCCGCTTAACGACCTGGGCCTCATCATCATTGACGAGGAGCACGAGACCAGTTACAAGCAAGGCTCCAGCCCGCGTTACCACGCGCGCGAGGTGGCGGCCGAGATGGCGCGCCGCTATCGCTGCCCGCTCGTGCTGGGGTCGGCCACGCCTTCTGCCGAGGCTCTCGACCGCTGCCGCCGCGGCACGTACAACGGTGTTACCTGGACGCGCGTCGAGATGCTCGAGCGCCCGGGACACGCCGTGCTGCCTACGGTCCGTATTGCCGACCTGCGCCGCGAGTTTTCGCACGGCAGCCGCTCCATGTTCTCAAAGCCGCTGATGGAGGGCTTGGAGCGTGTGGTCGAGCGTCGCGAAAAGGCCGTGTTGCTGCACAACCGCCGCGGTTTTGCGCCGTTTTTGATGTGCCGCGAATGCGGCTGCGTGCCCACCTGCAACCACTGCTCCACCGCACTCACGTATCACGAGCGCACGCACACCCTGCAGTGCCACACCTGCGGATCGTCCTGGCGCGTGCAGCCGTATCCGGCGCCCACGAGCCGTTGCCCCAAATGCGGTAGCCGCTACCTGGCAAAAATGGGCCTGGGCACGCAGCAGATCGAGGACGCACTGCACCAGATGCTTCCTGAGGACGTCGCCATCATTCGCATGGACGCCGACTCCACGCGTGGCAAGGACGCGCACAAAAAGCTGCTCGAGCAGTTTGATGCCGCCGATTGCGCGGTGCTGCTGGGCACCCAGATGATCGCCAAGGGGCTCGACTTTCCCGAGGTCACGCTCGTGGGCGTGGTCAATGCCGACTTTGCGCTCAAACTGCCCGATTTTCGCGCGGGGGAGCGTGCCTACGATTTGCTGGAGCAGGTGGCGGGGCGCGCCGGCCGCGGCGATCGCCCCGGCGAGGTCATCATCCAGACCTACCTGCCCGATGATCCGGTCATTCGCGCCGTTGCCGAGCATGACCGTTCGATCTTTACCGACCACGACCTGGACCAGCGCCGCGACGCGCTGTATCCGCCGTTTGTTCGACTAGTCAACATTTTGGTGTGGTCGGCGAATGCAGATGATGCACGGGATTATATTGGGCGCATCGCGAAGCTCCTCAAGCGTCGCTGGCATGCCGCCGCGCCCGATTTTTTGCGGGCGGGGAGTGCCGTGCCGCAGGTGCTGGGCCCGGCTTCGTGTGTAATCGAAAGAGCCAAGGACCGTTATCGCTTCCACCTGCTTGTGAAGTCGCCCGTGGGGTACCATGTCTCTGACGATATCGACGCCTGCCTCAAAGAGGTGGGCTCCGTGCGCGGCGTGAGCGTGAGCGTTGACGTCGATGCCTATGATTTGATGTAACAACCCGAAAGGATGGCCATGGAAGCCAACGGAATCGTACTGTCGCCCGACCCTCGTCTGCGCCAGGAGTGCGCCGTCATCGAGGAGATTACCCCGGCGATCGAGGCACTTGCCGAGAAGATGAAGAAGATGATGTTCGAGAACGCCGGCTGCGGCCTGGCTGCCCCGCAGATCGGCGAGCTTATTCAGCTCGTCACCATCGACTGCGACTACACCGACAAGAACGACTACGACCCGTACGTGCTTATCAATCCCGTCATTGTTGAGCAGAGTGACCATCTGGTGCCCTTTAGTGAGGGTTGCCTGTCCATTCCGGGCATTAACTGCGAGATCGAGCGTCCCGACCATGTCGTCGTCGAGGCGTACGATCTGGACGCCAACCTGATTCGCTTCGAGGCTTCGGGCGATTTGTTCTGCGTGTGCCTACAGCACGAGATCGATCACCTGCACGGCAACACCATGTTTGAGCGACTGAAGCCGATGCAGAGACTCAAGGCTGTCAAGGAGTACCAGGACGCCCTGGCCCGCGGCGCTCGACCGGGCGAGACTGAGTAGGTTTGTCCGTCCCCGGGGCGCCCGCCTATATCATCCCGTGCTCAAACATTCTCGCTGCGCTGCGAAACTGCGCGCGGGACGATATAGGCGGGCGCCCCGGGGACTACGTTGACGCTGCTTGACTCGCCCGGGTGCCGTCGGGCCAGGGAAGGGCGTCTTCGCTGATAGGTGCTTTGTTGGGAGGGCTGCTTTTATGCGGCTCTTTCTTTGTTTTTAGGTATATTTGTCTTTGTTGAACTGTTCTTGCGCTGGGTGCGCTTGCGACCTGGAACGCTTTTTTGTAGCCGTCTCGGCTCGTTATTGAGAGGAGACTAACTTTTATGCGTATTGTGTTTATGGGTACGCCTGATTTTGCTGTGCCTTCGCTGACTTCGCTTGTAGAGGCTGGCAATGATATTGCGCTCGTAATTACTCGTCCTGATGCTGTTCGCGGACGTGGTAAGAAGCTGGAGCCGTCTCCTGTTAAGGCTCGCTCGCTTGAGCTGGGGTTGCCGGTTATTGAAGCTAATCGTATGACGCCGGAGGTTATTGAGGCGCTCCGGGCTGCCCAGGCTGACATTTTCTGTGTGGCTGCCTATGGCTGCATTTTGCCCGATGAGGTGCTGCATATGGCGCCGCTCGGTATTGTGAATGTTCATGCGTCCCTGCTGCCTCGTTGGCGTGGGGCTGCTCCTATTCAGCGTGCGATTCTCGCTTGTGATGAGATTGCTGGCGTTTCTATCATGCGCATTGGGCATGGCGTGGATACCGGCGCTTATTGCGCCCAGGCGTCTACGTCAGTCGCCGGTAAGCATGCCGAGGCTTTGACCATGGAGCTTGCTGAGCTTGGCGGCAAGTTGCTTGCCGATACGCTTCCCTCGCTTGCCGATGGTTCGGCTGTTTGGACTGAGCAGGATGAGGCGCTCGTCACTCATGCTGCCAAGATTTCTAAGCAGGAGATGCGCTTGGATCCGCACATGGCGGCGCTTGATTGCGTGCGCCATGTGCTGGCTTCGTCCGATACCGCGCCTGCTCGTTGCGTGATTGCCGGTAAGACCGTGCGCGTGCTCGATGCTGCGCCGGCTGATGTGTCGCTTGGAGAGGGCGCCGTTAACGTTAAGAACAAGCGTGTTTACCTTGGTCTTTCCGATGGCACGGTTGAGTTGCTCGAAGTTAAGCCCGATGGCAAGCGTGCTATGGCCGCTTCTGCTTGGGCTGCTGGCCTGCAGGGTGCCGATCTTATCTGGGGTGTTTTGTCGTGAGCAAGCTGTCTCCTGCGCGCAAGCTTTCACTCGATGTGCTAATGGAAGCTGACCGCCGCGGCATGTATGCGCGTGACGTGCTGTCCTCTCGCGCATCGGCCAAGGCTATTGACCAGCGCGATTCCGCTTTTGCTGCCCGCTTGGCGCTGGGCGTTGCTGCCACGCAGGGCATTTTGGATGAGCTGCTCGACCAGTTTCTCGATAAGCCCAAAAAGGTTGCACCGCGTGTTCGCATGGCGCTTCGTATCTCGGTCTTCGAGATGCTCTATCTGCATACGCCTGGCCGCGTTGCCGTAAGTCAGGGTGTTGAGCTGGTTCGCTGCGGTGCTAAGTCCGCCGCTGGCTTGGCCAATGCCGTGCTGCACAAGGTTGCGGACAATGTTGAGGACTTTGCTACTGCGTCCGATGTGGATGAGTCTGAGCGGCGCTTGGTCCGTCTGTCGCGCCTGATGGGTCTGCCGCGTTGGCTGTGCGCTCGCATTATGGCGTCGTTTGACACGCCAGGGGGTGCGCTTAACTTTGCCGGCAATCTGGCCCCCGCGCCGCTGGCCCTGCACGAGAATGCGTTTGCGACTAAGCCCGATCCGTATATCTCGCAGCTCGTTGCGCCTGTCTTCCCGGGCTGCCATGCTCCGGTCGATGCGCAGGTCACGGTTGCGTCGGGCGTGTTTGAGCGCGCTGCGGCCGTGGCCTCGGATCTCAATGCCCAGCTTATCGCGACCGCGGCGACCCGTCCTGGGCGTTGTCTTGAGATTGGCGCCGGCCGTGGCACCAAGACCTATGTGATGATGTGCCAGGCCAAGCGTGCGGGCTATGAGCGTCAGCATACGGCGCTCGATCTGCATGATCGCAAGTGCGATCTGAATCTCGCTCGCCTGCATAAGGCCGGTATTCAGGGCGTTCGTACGGTTTCGGGCGATGCTTGCGAGCTTGATGAGGTGCTCACATCGTTTGATGCCATGCTTGGCGAGCCGGTAAAGTTCGACACGGTCTTTATCGATGCACCGTGCTCGGGCACCGGCACCATGCGCCGTCATCCCGAGATCCCATGGCGCCTAACTGAGAATGACGTTACGACCGAGTTGCCCAAGCTGCAGCTGGCAATGCTCAAGGAAGCAGCCGTGCGCGTGGCTGCCGGCGGTGAACTCATCTATGCGACGTGCTCGGTCTTCGACGAGGAGAACACGCAGGTCGTGGACGCGTTCCTTGCTTCTCCCGAGAGTGCCGGCTTTACCATGGCACCGCTTTCCGGGGCACAGATTCTGCAACTGCCCGACTTCGAGCAGGCCAAGAAGCTCGTTTCTGTACGCCAAAACGACCGAGGCCTCTTCCAAAGCGTGCCGGTAAACGCCGACTCCTACGACGGCCACTTCTGCGCCCGCCTGGTCCGCCAAAGTAGCTAATTTTGGACGGGGCTATTTTAGCTACCCAGACCGTATTGGCGCAAAGGCGTTGACATTACGAAAAAGGGCGGCCTGCGACTGGTGTAGTCGCAGGCCGCCCTCGTTTGTGTTTATGTTGGCGTGTGGTTGGTTGTTCGGCTGTTAGTGGTTGTGCGGGCAATTGGCGCAGCAGCCGCTGGTGGCGCTGGTGCTTGAGCCGCCGCTTCGCTGGTCGGTGTTGTAGAAACCGCTGCCCTCAAATTTAATGCCGTTGGCCGAGAACGTCTTGGCCGCCGGAGCGCCGCAGCTCGGGCAAACGACCTCGGGGGTCTCGGACATGGGATGCTCAACCTCAAACACGTTGCCGCAGCTCGAGCACTTGTAATCGTAGCGGGCCATAATACTTCCTTTTCAGCACAAAGCGGGCAGATTACTCTGCCCGCAAAAATTCAAACGTCTGTACTGTACCCTATATCGGGCGTTTTATCACGCCTCGCCCCAGAATCTATGGGTGTCGCGCAGGAGCTGCGCAGTTTTGCCCTCGGCGGCCGCAACGTCGGCCTCGTCAGCCTGCCAGGTCCAGTTGCCCGTGGCCACGCCCGGTACGTTCATGCGCGCGTCGTCGCCTAGCCCCAGAACATCCTGTAGCGGCATCATCACGAGGGGAGCGTCGCTTGCCAGCGCGTCGCTCATCAGCTTGGCCGCCACCTCGACACCGCTCGGTCCATCGCCGCCCGCAAAGGAACGCGTGCACCACCCGGCCAACGTCGACGTATCGTGCGTCGAGGTGTACAGGATCTTGCCAGGCGTGGGGTGCACGCCGCAACGGACGTCGTAGTCGCTAAACTCCAGCACGTCCATGCCGGGGAAGCCGCAGGTCAAAGCCATGGCGCGAACGCCAGGCGTCAGATAGCCCAAGTCCTCAGCGATAAAGTTGAGCGGACCCAGCTCATCGTAGGCGGTCTGGAACAGGTCTTTGCCCGGTCCCGCCAGCCAGCGACCGTCGGCGCAGGCCTTGCCCGCAGGAATGCTAAAGTAGCTGTGGAATCCCAGGAAGTGATCCAGACGCACGCGGTCGTAGAGCGAGAACGCGCGACGCAGGCGATCCATCCACCAGCTATAGCCGTTCTGCTTCATGTGATCCCATCGGAACGTCGGGTTGCCCCACACCTGGCCCTTGGGCGCAAAGTTGTCGGGCGGCGCACCGGAAATCTCAATCGCCTTGCCGGTATCGGACAGCCAGAAGTTCTCGGGCTCGCTCCACGCATCGGCCGAATCGTCCGAGACATACATAGGAATGTCGCCGATGACCTCGATACCCTTCTTGTGCGCATAGTTCATAAGCTCGCACCAGGCCAGGTCAAAGCGGTACTGCATGTACGCCTGCAGCTCGGCCTCGTCGTGGAAACGCTTGTCGTCGATCAGATGCTCGTTGTAGCGCGCGACATCTGCCGGCCAATCGTGGCGCGACTCGCCCTCAAAGTACTTCTTAACGGCCATGTAAACGCAGTACTTCTCGAGCCAGTCGGCGTTGCGATGTTTAAACGCCGTGTACAGCGGGTCGGCATCCTCACCGCCGCGAGCCTTCCAGGTAACAAATTCGGCGGCCAGCTCCTCGTGGCTTTCGGGCAGCAGATCGATATTTCCCGCAAAGGCCGAGGGACCGGCGTAAGGGGATCGGAAGAAATCCGTCGGGTTGACGGGCAGGACCTGCCAGTAGCGCATGCCCATTGCGGCCAGATGGTCGATAAAGCGACGCGTGGGAGCGCCGATCGTACCGGGCTTGCCATCGTCGGTGGGCACCGAGGTGATATGGCACACGACACCCGCGCCGTGATCAAGCGGCTCTTGTAGACGTTGCTCGGCGTGGTGATAGATGATCGACGACCCCAGCGGATACAGATCGAGTGTGACGGTACCGTTGTGGATTTCGCACTCGTGGCCGCTGATCACGTCGCTTGCGCATTCGCCGAGCGCCGGAATTGTCACACGGTGCGAATTGCGCAGGCTGCGGTTGATGATAACCGTTGCGGCCTCACCGTCTTTACCGGTGCGCGTGTAGGCTAGTACCTCGTCGTTGAGCGCGAAGGCCTTGATCTCGCCGTCTACCATAAATGGCAGGGCGCGGCGCACGGCCGAGGCGTTTTTAAGGATGGCGAGTGTATCGAAGTCGTGCAGGTCTTCCTTTAAAGGCAGCGTGCGGCGATTGCCCGGATCGGTCAGGCCCTCAAGGCCGTACTCGTCGCCATAGTAAATTGAAGGCACGCCGGGGAACGTCATCTGCATGAGCGTTGCAAGCCAAAAACGGCTCTTGGCCAGGTCCATCGAGTTTTCGTCCAGGCGCCACTTGCTGCGCTCGCACTCGGGTAGCTGCGACTCGTCGGGGCCACCGCCGAGCACCGAGATGATGCGTGGGCGGTCGTGGCTCGACAGCAGGTTGAGCGCGCAGGACAGGGCTTCGCGCGGATAATTCTCGCGCAGGGTCTCGATATCCTCGGCTGCCTGGAAGGCATTCTTGTAGCCCATCAAAAAGCCGATGACCATGTCGCGGAAGGGGTAATCCATGGCAGAGTCCAGCTCGGAGCCCTGCAGGTAGCGGCGCAGATGTCCGTAGCTAATCTTGTTGGAGGCGTCTTCCCAGACTTCGCCGAGCAACAGCGCGTCGGGCTTCTCAGCTAGCACGGCCTTTTTGATCTCGGTCAGGAAATCGTCCGAAAGCTCGTCGGCCACGTCTAGGCGCCAGCCATGAGCGCCGGCACGTAGCCATTTACGGATCACGCCGTCCTTGCCCAGGAGCCGCTCGCGTACCAGTTCGGAGCTCTCATTGATGGCGGGCATATTGCCCACGCCCCACCAGCAGTCGTACGAGCCGTCCTCGTGGAAATAAAACGCATCGCGCCACGGCGAATCCTCGCTCTGCCACGCGCCCATGCCGGGGTAGTTGCCGTAGCGGTTGAAGTAGATTGAATCGTCGCCCGTGTGGTTGAACACACCGTCGAGAATGATGGAAATGCCCAGCTTCTCGGCTGCCTCGCACAGCTCAGTAAAGTCCTGCTCGGTGCCCAGAATTGGATCGATCTTGGTGTAATCGGCGGTGTCGTAGCGGTGGTTACTCGCGGCTTCAAAAATGGGGTTGAGGTAGATGGCTGTAAATCCCAGCTCGGCGATGCGAGGTAGGTCTTCTTGTATACCCTTGAGCGATCCGCCGTAAAAGTCCCAGGTCTTGATGGAGCCGTCCTCGGCGCGCTCGTATACGGGCGGCTCGTTCCAGTCCTCGACCATGCGGCGCTGAATGCCGCGACGCGGCTTTTCGACCTCGGCCAGCGTGCGCTCGCGCCAGTGCTCGTCGCGGGCATAGCGATCGGGGAAGATCTGGTAGACCATACCGCGCTCGTACCACTCGGGTCGAACTTCGCGGTGCTTGTAGACGGTGATCTGGAACGACGGCACTTCGGCGTAGTCGTAGGTTACGCCCTCGCCGCCGGTGCGTCCCTGCGGTGCGCCCAAGCGGACCTCGGGCTGGCCCTCGATATTGCATATAAAGCTGTACCAGATAAGACAGGGCTCGGTGCACTCTAGCCCGGCGGTAAAGATGCCGTCGCCCTCGTGCGTCATGGGATACAGAGTTTCCCCGATCTCGTCGACCCAGGTACGCAGGGTAAGCGTTGCCTGGTTGGGGTCGGCATCCTCCAAAATTACCGACAGCGAAACGGAAGTTCCAGTGGTCACAGCGCCAAACGGAGTGCGAAACTGCGGCAGACGGCTGTTGTGTATCAATCTCATAGTACGGTCCAGTTCAATAGAATCACGGCCTGCGGGCCATGGGCTTTACGCACAGGATGTAAGTATATCTGTTGTACACAGGGTGTATAAACAACATCCGTTTATCATCGGCGAACGGTTGTCCTAGAAAATCGTTTTACCACTTTCTACAGAGAAGGGGCGCCCGGTTGGAGCGCCCCTTGCTTAGGGTTTGATGAGGTTTTGGATCGTCTGTGGGCTAGCGGCGCTTTCGGGCAGCCGTGGCCTTGCGGACGGACGTCTTCTTGGACGGGGCCTTTTCCTCTGCCGGAGCGGCGGGGGAGACCGGGGTCTCCTTGGCAGGCTCGGGCTTAGCCTCTGCCTTCGGGGCAGCCTTGGTCTTAGCCTTGACCTCGGCGGCCTTCGGTGCCGGCTCGGGCTTTACCTCGGGCTTGGGCTCCTCTTTGACGGCGGCGGGCTTAGCCTCTGCCTTGGTAGCTGCGGCCTTAGTCGTGGTCTTTTTGGTCGTCGTCGTGCTGCGCTTGCGCGTGGTGGTCTTGGCAGCTGTTGCCTTCTTGGCGGTCGTGGTCTTTGTCGTGGTCGTCTTCTTGGCAGCGGTCTTAACCGGAGCCTTGGCGGCCGGTTTGGCCTCAACGGCGGGAGTCTCGGCCTTTACCTCGGGAGCAGCCTCGGCCTCGGCGGCCGCCTTGGCAGCGGCGGTCGTGCGCTTGCGCGTGGTCGTTGTCTTGGCAGCCGTCGTTTTAGACGCAGCAGCCTTGGTCGTCGTAGCCTTCTTGGCGGTCGTCTTGCGGGTTGTGGTCTTCTTAGCTGCGGGCTTTGCAGCGGGCTTGACCTCGGCCTCTGCCTCAGAAGCAACCTCAGCCTTTACCTCAGGCTCGGCCTTTGCGGGCTCAGCCTCAACCGGCTTGACCTCGGCCTTGGGCTTGGGCTCAGCCGCAGCCTCCACAACAGCCGCCGGCCTCTCGATCTCCGGATGCATAAAGAAGTACAGGTCCAGATACTTGTCGGCCGAGCGCGTCCAGCTAAAGTCCTGGCTCATGGCCTGCGTGACCAGCTGGTTCCAAGCGTCGCGGTTATCCCAGAACAGGCGCGCCGCGCGGAACACCGCGTCGCCCATCTCATCTCCGTTAAAGTTTCTAAACGAGAAGCCCGTGCCCTCGCCGGTAAACTCGTTGTATGGCCGCACGGTGTCCTTCAGGCCACCGGTCTCGCGCACGATGGGCAGGGTGCCATAGCGCATGGCGATGATCTGCGACAGACCGCAGGGCTCAAACTTCGAAGGCATCAGGAACATGTCGGCGGCGGCGTACATGCGCTGCGACAGCGCCGGATCAAACTCGATACGCGCGGCCATGGTGCCGGGGTACTTGTGCTGGAAGTAGCGCAGGCCGTCCTCGTAGTCGCGGTCGCCAGTGCCCAGCACGGCCACCTGAACGCCGCCGGCCAGAATGCGGTCGAGCGCGTACATGACCAGGTCCATGCCCTTTTGGCGCGTCAGGCGCGTGACCATCACCATGAGCGGGCGGTCGTCGCGCACCTCAAGCCCCAGCTCTTCCTGCAGCTTGGCCTTGCACACGGCCTTGCCGGTGCGGTCCTCCACGGTGTAGTTGGCGGCAATGCGCTTGTCAGTCGCCGGGTCAAAGCCCGCCACATCAATGCCATTCAGGATGCCCTGCAGCGCGTAGGAGCGCTCGCGCAGCACACCGTCCAGGCCCTCGCCAAACTCGGGCGTCTGGATCTCGCCCGCATAGGTGGGGCTTACCGTAGTGATGGCGTCGGCATAGCGCAGCGCGCCCAGCATGTAGTTGACGCTGCAGGCGTCGCAACGCAGCTGCGAGGCGGCGGCGGGAATATGCGCCACACCCAGGATGTCCTCCATCACGGTGTCGCTAAACTGGCCCTGGAACGCCACGTTGTGGATCGAGAACACGGTCTTGACGCGGTCGTACAGCGGCAAGCCCTGGTAGAACTCGCGCAAAAACACGGGCGCCAGTGCCGTCTGCCAGTCGTTGCAGTGCAGGATGTCGCACTCAAAGCCGACAGGCAGGTGCTGCAGGCTCTCGGTGATGGCCTTGGAGAAGAACGCAAAGCGCTCGCCGTCGTCAAAGAAGCCGTACGGATAGTCGCGCGCAAAGTAGCGTTCGTTGTCGATGAACATATAGGTGACGCCGTCGTGCTCGAGCTTCTCGAGACCGCAGTACTCGTTGCGCCAGCCCAGGCTCACGTAAAAGTCGGAGAAGTGCTCCATCTGCGCCTTGTATTCGTCCTTGATGGTGGCGTACTTGGGCACCATCACGATAACCTCGGCGCCGGCGCGCACGAGCGCCGCAGGCAGCGAGCCCGCCACGTCACCCAGACCACCGGTCTTAACAAACGGTGCGCACTCGGCCGAGGCAAACACGATCTGCATCTTTTTGCTGGAATATGCCATATTGTCTCCTATGTTGCAATTCGAGAATAGCCGCCTGGCGCTAACCGGGCGGCTATTCTACATGTTACGAGCGATGTTGCGGTGCCAACGTTAACGTACGATGGTGGTGTCGGAAGTTAACGGAGCCTTGCCCAGCACCAGGATGTTCTCGGGCGTGCCGCGAAGCTCGGTGTTGGTGGGAACCACGTTGTTCTTGTCCAGAATGGCATTCTCGACGCGGGCGCCGCTCTTGATGATGCAGCTCTGGTTGATGATCGAGTTGGTCACCGATGCGCCCTCCTCGACCACGACGCCGCGAGACAGGATCGAGTTGCGCACGGTGCCCTTGATGATGCAGCCGGCCGAGATGATCGAGTTGCACGCGTGACTGCCGGTCGCATAACGCGAAGGCGGCACGTCGTGAGCCTTGGTCAGGATCGGGCGCTCGGGATCGAAGAGCTGATCGGCCACGGTCTGGTCGAGCAGGTCCATGCTGCGGCGATACAGCGACTTCTCGCTAAACACGCCCACGACCTCGCCCTTGTACTCGTAGCTGCACACGTCGATGTTGCCAAAGTCGCCCTGGAGTGCCTCGAGCAGGTCCAGATAGTCGGCGGCCTGGTAGTGGTCGATAATCTCGAGCAGCGTCTCGCGGTTGACGATGCAGCAGTCCATAGACGCGTTGTCGCCGTACACGACGCCGGCGCTCACGCCCGTCAGGCGGCCGTTTTCGTTAATCTCGAGCTTGGTCTCGTCATCAACGTTGCGCGTGGCCTTGCAGTACACAACGGTCATCTGGGCACCGGAGTTCTCGTGCGCCTCGATGATGGTGTTGAGGTCCATGTTAAAGATGATGTTGGTGCCCATCATCACAACATAGGGCTTGTCCGAGCGCTGGAACAGCGTCTTGTTGGAGATGATGTCGCGCAGCAGGAAGCGCATGCCGCCCTTGGTGGTGCCATACGCGTTGCCGGGCACCATGAACAGGCCACCCTTCTTGCGATCCAGGCCCCAGTCCTTGCCCGAACCCACGTGGTCGATCAGCGAGCGGTAGTTGCCCGGCATGACGACGCCGACGGTCTTAATGCCGGCATTCATCATGTTGGACAGCGGAAAGTCGATCAGGCGGTAGCGGCCCAAAAACGGAACGGACGCGATGGGGCGGTCCTTGAGCAGCACGCTGCCGTAGGTCGAAGAGTAGTTAGCGGTGATATAGCCGATGGCCTTGCGATTGATCATCGGATCATTCCCCCTTCCCGATAACGACGTCATTTCCAACGACGGCCGTATCCTTGGTGGTATCGACAGAGCCGAGCTTCACGCCCTCTTCGACCGTGGAGTTCTCGCCCAAAATAGCGCGGCAGATGTGTGCGCCGCTCTTAACGTGCGCACCCGGCAGCAACACGGAGTCCTCGACCACAGCGCGCTCTTCGATGATGACATCGGTCGAAATGATCGAGTGGCGAGCGGTGCCGTAGATCTTGCAGCCGTTGGAGACCAGGCAGTCGTCCAAGCGGCCGTCCGGGCCAATGTAGTGCGGCGGACGCGTGGTGATGTTGGACATGATGGGGAAGTTCTTGTCAAACAGATCGAACTCGGGGTTGTTACCCAGCAGGTCCATCGAGGTCTCGTGGAAGCTGGCGATGGTGCCGACGTCCTTCCAAAAACCGTGGAACTCGTAGCTGTACAGGCGCTTGTTCTCGCCGAGCAGCTTGGGGATGATGTCCTTGCCAAAGTCGTGGCTCGAGCGCTGATCCAGAGCGTCCTCCTCGAGCGCCTCGATCAGCACGTCGGCCGAGAAGATGTAGATGCCCATGGACGCGAGGTTCGAATCGGGCTTCTCGGGCTTCTCGGTAAACTTGGTGATGCGGCCGTCCTCGGGGTCGGTGGTCAGGATGCCAAAGCGGCTGGCCTCCTCCCACGGCACGGGCATAACGCTCACCGTGAGGTCGGCGTTGTTCTCAATGTGCGTCTTGAGCATCTTGCGGTAGTCCATGCGATACAGGTGATCGCCCGAAAGAATCAGGACGTACTTGGGGTCGTTGGTCTTGATGTAGTCGAGGTTCTGCGTAATGGCGTCGGCCGTGCCCGCATACCAGGCGCCGCCGGTCTGCGTCTCGTACGGCGGCAGGATCGACACGCCACCGTCGCGGCTGTCCAGATCCCACGCCTCGCCAGAGCCCACATAGGCATGCAGCAGGTAGGGGCGATACTGCGTCAGAACGCCCACCGTGTCGATGCCCGAGTTGGAGCAGTTGGACAGAGAGAAGTCGATAATGCGAAACTTACCACCAAAGCTAACCGCCGGCTTGGCGATCTTTTGGGTAAGTGCCCCCAATCGGCTGCCCTGTCCTCCTGCGAGGAGCATCGCGATGCATTCTTTCTTACTCATCGATTTCTCCTTCTGTCATCGATGTTCCTAAACCCATTAGCGACGGGCGCGGCGCTCGGTCGCGCCCGTCGAATAATGCCGTGCTGCAAAGGGAGCTCGCGCGCTTTATGCGTGCCAGATCTCGTCGCGGTACTCGCGAATGGTGCGGTCGCTCGAGAACCAACCCGAGGAGGCGGTGTTGAGCAGGGCCTTGCGGTTCCAGGTCTCCTGGTCGCCGTAGCTGCCGGTGAGCTTCTCCCATGCATCCACGTAGCTGCGGAAGTCCGCCATGACCAGGTCGGGGTCGTTGTTGTTCATGAGCTCGTTGTAGATGCTCTCGAAGTTGCCCGAAAGACCCGCAAAGGTGTTGTCCTTGAGCTCGTCCATCACGCGGCCCAGACGCTCGCGGTCGCCGTTGAGGGTGTCCCACGCAAAGTAGCTGTTGGATGCCCAGAGCTGCTCGACCTCGGGTGCGGTCAGGCCAAAGATGGCCTCATTCTCGCGACCGGCCAGGTCGGCGATCTCGATGTTGGCGCCGTCGAGGGTGCCCAGCGTAATGGCGCCGTTCATCATGAGCTTCATGTTGGACGTGCCCGAGGCCTCCTTGCCGGCCGTGGAAATCTGCTCCGAGATCTCGGCGGCGGGGTAGATGAGCTGGGCGTTGCTCACGCGGAAGTTGGGGATAAAGCAGACCTTCATGACCTCGTTGACGCGCGGGTCGTTGTTGATGACGTCAGCCACGGAGTTAATGAGGCGGATGGTCTCCTTGGCAAAGGTGTAGCTCGAGGCAGCCTTGCCGCTAAAGATGAAGGTCGTCGGCGTCACGTGGAAGTTGGGGTCGGCGATGCGACGGTTGTAGATGTCCATCACCTTCATGATGTTCATGAGCTGGCGCTTGTAGGCATGGAAGCGCTTAACCTGAACATCAAAGACGGTGTTGGGGTCAATAACCAGACCGGTCTCGGCCTTAACATAGGCGGCCAGACGCTCCTTGTTGGCGCGCTTGGAGGCACCCACGGCCTTCAAGAACTCGGTGTCGTCCTTAAACTCCTTGAGTTTCTCCAGCTCAAAGGCGTCCTTCAGCCAGCCATCGCCAATGGCCTCGGTCACGAGCTTGGCGTAGGTGGGGTTGGCCTCGGCAAAGAAGCGACGGTGCGAGATGCCGTTGGTCTTGTTGTTGAACTTCTCGGGCGTCAGGGCATAGAAGTCCTTGAGCACGATGTTCTTGATGATGTCGGAGTGGATCTTGGCCACGCCGTTGACGCTGTGGCTGCAGATCACGGACAGGTTGGCCATGCGAATCTCGCCGTCCCACAGGATGGCGGTCTGGCGCAGACGCTCCTGCCAGCCCTCCTTCGTGGTGTCGAACGACTCGTGCCAACGACGGCTGATCTCGTCGATGATCTGGTACACGCGGGGGAGGAGCTTGGAGAACGTGCCGATAGGCCACTTCTCCAGAGCCTCGGGCAGGATGGTGTGGTTGGTGTAGCTCACGACCTGCGTCACGATGTTCCAGGCGTCATCCCACTCGAGCTTCTTCTCGTCGATGAGGATACGCATGAGCTCGGGGCCGCACATGGCGGGGTGGGTATCGTTGGTGTGAATGGCCACAAACTGCGGCAGCAGCTCCCAGTTCGCGCCGTGCTCCTTCTCAAAGGTGTCGAGCAGGCTGTAGATACCGGCCGAAACAAACAGGTACTCCTGCTTCAGGCGCAGCAGACGGCCGTGCTCGCCGGCGTCGTTGGGGTAGAGGATGGCGCTGATGGCCTCGGCCTCAGCGCGCTCGGCATCGGCCAGAGCATAGTCGCCGCGGTTGAAGGCCTCCAGATCAAAGTGCTCCTCGACCGGCTCGGCGGCCCAGACGCGCAGCTTGTTGACGGTTTCGCCGGCATAGCCCACGACGGGGATGTCATAAGGGACGGCCAGGATGTCCTGCGTGTCTACCGTGCGGTAGAACGTGCGGCCGTTCTCCTCAAAGCCCTCGACGTGGCCACCAAACTTAATGGTCACGGCCTTGTCCTGACGACGGACCTCCCAAGGATAGCCGTGGGTGAGCCACTCGTCAGTGGCCTCGACCTGGCTGCCGTTGACAATCTCCTGCTTAAACAGGCCGTAGCGGTAACGCATACCGTTGCCGTAGCCGGCAATGCCTTCGGCAGCCATGGAATCCAGGAAGCACGCGGCCAGACGGCCCAGGCCACCGTTGCCCAGTGCCGGATCGGGCTCCTGGTTCTCGATGACGGAAAGGTCGAAGCCCATGTCGTCGAGCGCCTCGGCGACCATGTCGCGCACGCCAAAGTTGAGCAGGTAGTTGTCGAGCAGGCGACCGATTAAAAACTCGATCGAGAAGTAGTACACGCGCTTCTTGCCCTCGGCGGTGACGCGGGCGTCGCTCTTGGTGGCGACGGTGCGCGCCTTCTCGGCCACAAGCTTGGCCAAGGCGTTAAAGCGGTCGAGGTCGCTGGCAGCCTCGACGCTCTTGCCGCTGATGCTCATGACGGCATCGCGATAGAGCTCGGTAAACTCCTGTTTGTTGTCGAAGATCTTGTTCATACGTTCCTTTCCCCCGGGGATGTTTCTCCCGGAACGGTTATGACATGTATCCTACGCCCCCGCGGTGCGGGTAATTACAGTGGTAACGATTTTGTTACGCATCCTTGCCAGATGCCTTAACAGCGCCTGCCTTAGCCTTGGGAGCGGCCTTTTTGGTGGCTGCCTTTTTGGCCGTGGTGGACTTGGCCGAAGCCTTGGCAGTGGGCTTGGTAACCTTCGTCTTAGCCGGAGCCTTCTTGGTGGCCGCGGGCTTGGGCTTTACCGTGGACGTACGCTTTTTGGTCGCAGCCTTGGGAGCCTCGACCACGGGCGGTTTATAGCTGCTGGGACCGCGGCGCTTAAGCACCACGCCTGCCAGGCCGGGCACCTTGATCTCGATGGAGTCCATCTGCCCGTTCCAGGGATAGGGCTCGCTCGAGCAGGTGTAGGGCTCCTCACCGGCATAGCCGCTGCCACCAAACTCGGGACGGTCGGAATCAAAGATGACCTCCCAGTCTCCCTCGCGCGGCACGCCCACACGGAAGCTCTCGTAGCTCGCGGGGTCAAAGTTGATCAGGATCACCAGGTCGTCGTCGACATCCTCGCCCTGGCGCACAAAGCTCACGATGGACTGCTTGGAGTTGTCCGCGTCGATCCAGGTAAAGCCGTCGTCGGTGTAGCCGCGCTCGTACAGAGCGGGCTCGGCGGTGTACAGGTGGTTGAGCGCCTTGATAAACGCCTGATGATGACGGTGGGTCTCATACTCCTCGGTCAAGAACCACTGGATGGACTCGTAGTAGCGCCACTCGATAAACTGGCCGATCTCGTTGCCCATAAAGTTGAGCTTGGCACCGGGGTGCGTCATCTGGTAGAAGGCAAGCGTGCGCAGGCCGGCAAACTGGCGCCACCAGTCGCCCGGCATGCGGCCGATAAGCGAGCTCTTGCCGTGCACGACCTCGTCGTGGCTCAGCGGGCAAATGAAGTTCTCGGTAAAAGCATACATGATGGAGAACGTGAGCAGGCCGTGGTTACCGGGGCGCCACGGAAAATCGGTCTGCATGTAGTGCAGGGTGTCGTTCATCCAGCCCATGTCCCACTTGTAATGGAAGCCCAGGCCGCCGTCCTGCGGCGGATAGGTTACGAGCGGCCACGCGGTGGACTCCTCGGCCATCATCATCACGTCGGGGTAGTGTGCCTCCACGGCGGAGTTGACCTGACGGATAAACGCGCTGGCGTCCAGGTCCTCCTCGGTACCGTACTTGTTGAACTTCTTTTGGCCGGGATCGTCAATGCCAAAGTTGAGGTACAGCATGCTGGACACGCCGTCCATGCGAATGCCATCCACGTGGTAGTTCTCGACCCAATACAGCACGTTAGAGACCAGGAAGGAGCGGACCTCGCCGCGGGCGAAATCGAACTTGTGCGTGCCCCAGTTGGGGTGAATCTCGTGCTCAAACAGCATGTGGCCGTTAAAGGTGGCAAGGCCGTGGGAGTCGGCGCAAAAACCGCCGGGCACCCAGTCCATGATCACGCCAATGCCCGCCTCGTGGCACGCATCTATAAAGTGCATGAGCTGCTGCGGGTTGCCGTAGCGCGACGTGGCGGCGTAGTAACCGGTTGTCTGGTAGCCCCAGGAGCCATCGAAGGGATGCTCCATAAGCGGCATGACCTCGATATGCGTGTAGCCCATGTCGCGCACGTAATCCACGAGCTCCACCGACAGGTCGTCGTAGGTGTAGAACTCGCCGCGCTGCGCGGGGAAGGGATCCATGGGACCGGGGTAGTTGCCGTACTCATCGGGCTCGCCCTGCGGCGCGTCACCGTGGCGCTTCCACGAGCCAATATGCACCTCGTAGATGTTCAGCGGCTGCGACATGTGGTTGTGGCCGGCGCGGCGCTTGAGCCACGCGGCGTCGTTCCACTTATAGCCGTCGAGGGTCCACAGCACGCTCGCGGTACCCGGAGGGCACTCGGCCTTAAAGGCATACGGATCGGCCTTGTAGAGCTTCTCGCCCTCGTTGGTCTCGATAAGGTATTTATAGAGCTGGCCCTGCTCGGCGCCAGGAATAAAGCCTTCCCAAATGGTGCTCGTATGCACGGGCACCAGCGGGTTGGCTTCCTCATCCCAGTCGTTAAATTCGCCAATGACATGGACACTCTTTACGTCGGGCGCCCAAACGCAAAAGCGCCAGCCGCGCGTACGGTTCTGCGTGTCGGGGTGCGCGCCCATCTTTTCCCAGCTGCGCTCCCACGTGCCGATGCCAAACAGATAGACATCGTCCTTAGAGAGCTCCGGTGCGTGCGGGGCGGCCTTACGGGTAGCGGGCTTTTTGGCCGTTGGCTTTAGCTTTGTATCGCTCACGTTTGATCCCATCATGACGCGGCAGCGTATTGCCTTGGTGACTAGATGCGAAAGATCCAAGGCTGCACGAATCGAAGGGACGGCGATAGTTCTATGATTCGTTCCACCTCGCGTGCTCGGTGGAACTTTCGGCACGAATACGATAACACCTGTTCGTTACTTTTATGGAGAAAAGTGGATTTGCGGCGCCGTTTAATCGGCGAGCGCCATGTTTAGACCACTGACAGAATTGCAGTGGTAAAACTCTTGACAGTTTTACCAATTAGGGTTTCAAAAATGTTAGGCTGACGTTTGGTAAAACGTTTTTAGCAGGTTGTTTACCATTTGACATTGAAAGGCTCGTTTATGGACCACATTGCTGCCCCAAGCATTGCTTTTATTTTCGATTGCGACGGCACACTGGTTAATAGCGCCCCCGTTTGGGCCTATGCCCAGCCCGAGTTATTGCACCGCCACGGTGTTGACGTGACGGTCGACGATTTTGCCCAGTTTGAGCATTTGTCGCTCGAGGACGAGTGCCAGGCCTACCACGACACCTGGGGCATTGGAGCGAATGGCGAGGAGCTGTATCGCGAGCTGAGCGACATTCTGATCGATGGTTACTCTAAGGTGCCGCCGCGCGACGGCCTGCTTGCATTTTTGGAGCAGGCGAAGGCGGCCGGTATTGCCATGTGCGTTGCCACGTCCACGCCGGTCGAGCTGGTTAAGTCTGCGCTAGCGGGAGCCGGACTCGACGCCTACATGGAGCTTGTGACCACCACGGGTGAGGCAGGACGCTCCAAACAGTTCCCTGACGTATACGAGCTGGCTCTGCGCCGTCTGGAGGAGCGCTATGGGCACAAGTTTGAGCACGCATGGGTGTTTGAGGACGCCGTCTTTGGCCTAAAGAGCTCCGGCGCCGCCGGCTTTAAGCGTGTAGGTATCTATGACCCGCACGGCCGTATGAAGCGCAGCGATGTGCGCGACAACTGCGATATCTTTATTGATAGCTATGAGGACCTGGACCTGGCCCGTGTGCTTGCGTTTAAGGGATAGGCGAGGGCTGTGGCTTGCAAGGTATTAGTTGTCTGCGGCTCGCCCGTGGTGGCGAGCACGGATCTGTTGCGTAGGCTAGTAGGGGAGTGCGACCACGTTGTCGCCGTGGACCGCGGACTCGACGCGCTGCTGGGCGCCGGCCTGGGCTGCGACGTCTATGTGGGGGATGCCGACACGGTGAGCGACGCGGGTCGCGCGCTGGTCGATACCGCCAAAGACTTCGAAGTGGAGCGCCACGACCCCTACAAGGACTATACCGATCTGGCGCTGGCGCTCGATTCCGTCCGCCGTCGCTGGCCGGGTGCCGAAGTGGTTGCGACCTGCGCCACGGGCGGCCGCCCCGACATGGCGCTTACCGTACTGGGCCTGCTTGCAGGCTACGATGACGCCCCAGTTTGGATTGCTGAGGACAACGTAACCGCGAGGATTCTGCACGCCGGCGAATCGTGGACGATCGAAGGCGCCGAGGGCAAGACATTCTCCATCATCGCCATAGCGCCTGGGACGGTGGTAAGCGAACACGGTCTAGAGTGGGAACTAGATCACAGCCCCCTGGGCCTGTTGGCCGACACGGGCATCAGCAACGTCGTCAGGGGTATGGCCAAGATCCAAGTCCACCAAGGCGTTGCGATCGGTTATTTGCTGGCGTGAGGGTTTTATCGGGACGGGGGTAAATTAGCTATTTTCGCCAAAGCTAAAATAGCTAATTTACCCCCGTCCCGATAAAACCCGTAAGTAAGACAATCAACTCAAAAAAGTCCTTGCACCCCAAGCCAACTTCCCCTATAGTATCTCCTCGTCACGGGGGCGTAGCTCAGCTGGGAGAGCGCTTGACTGGCAGTCAAGAGGTCAGGGGTTCGATCCCCCTCGTCTCCACCATCGTGAATGTAAGGCCACTCAATTGAGTGGCCTTTTTTTATTAAAGGCTTTAGCCTGTGCGGGGCGCGCAGCGCGCCGCAT
>NZ_QSRC01000005.1:0-168507 GCF_003436895.1 Collinsella sp. TF09-1AT
GAATGTGGGAGGTGTTCGGATAAAGTTGATAATCAAGGTTCGTACGACGTGTCGGGAACCTCTCTGTATAACCTCTGCAATTACCTTGATGATGGACATCCGGTCATCATTTGGACTACCGTTCACCAGGGCAACGTTGGAAATATCTATGCCCGACAGGGTGGATATTTTGCTTGCAGTAACTCGCATACGGTTGTTCTGAAGGGTTATAACCCTCAAACAAACAAGGTCATGATCTCCGATACCATCGATGGCTATACCACCTACGATCGAGATTGGATTGCTTGGGTTTACCAGCAACGAGGTGCGCAAGCGGTCGTTATTAAGTAACCAATTGCAACAATATTGCGGCTCGTATCAACTATTATAGATTCAGTGTTAATTTGAATCGGGGGTCTGATATGAGTTCCAGCCGATATGCCCGTGGCCTAGCTGCTATTTCGGTAGTGGCTTTGGCTGCGGGTCTTTTTGTTTCCTCCATTGGAGTTTCTCCATTATTTGCCGAAGAAGTGTCCACGAACGGATCCGACGCTAATCGAGTTATCGAATCAGGTACTGCCGATGACGGTGATGGTACCTTCGCTCCGAATAGCTCGACCGTGCCATCTAGCGAGGGGCGATCTGAAGACTCGTCGACATCTGCCGTCGAATCGGCCGATGGTACGACGCCTCAAGATGCTGAGAGCGTTGAGGACTTAGCCGTTAAAAACAAAGGGACGCTCTCTGACGGTGCGACCTATGTTTTTGCTTGCAGCAATGCCTCGCGCAAGGTGTGGGACGTTGCGGGCGGATCTTCCTCAAATGGCGCTAATGTTCAGATGTACAACTCGAATATGACTAAAGCTCAGCGCTGGTTAGTACATGAGGACGAGAACGGGTTTTTAACTTTCGAAAACACTGGTTCCGGTTTGGTGCTTGATGTTTCTGGTGGCATAGCCGAGTCTGGTCGTAACGTTCAACAGTATGTGGCTAACGGTACGCGCGCGCAAAAGTGGATTGCCGTTAAGGACGCCGATGGAGGCTTGACGATACATTCCGTCCTTAACTTTGATTACGTGCTCGATATAGCGGGCGGCAGTTCTGCCAATGGAGCTAATGTCCAGTTATATAAGGCCAATCAGACCGCCGCGCAGCTGTTTTTTTGCAATTGACTCCAATCCGGTCGTTGACTCTTTAGGGCAGAACGTCGCCGACGGTGTTTATTGTTTTGAATCTGCCGGGTTGGTTCTCGATGTGAAAGGCGCTTCTGCTGAGTCCGGTGCGGCTCTTCAGTCGTATGCAAATAACGGTACCGTCGCGCAGGCGTTCCGTCTTACGTATGACAGCGCATCCGGTTATTACACGATCGCTTCGCTTGTTTCGGGCAAATTGATTGACGCCGATTACGGTAGCGTCGTACCCCGAGGCGCCGCCCACCTCTACGGATCTCTTGATGACGCTGGTTCATATACAAAGAATCGTTTTTGGATCCTCGAGCCTTCTGGTGAGGGTTTTGCCATTAAAAACGCTGCTAATGGGTTATATCTTTCGTTTGAAAGTGGCGTTGCCGTTACCTCTACTGATGTCGCTACCTGGACTTTGACGCAGACGAAGGGCTTTACCTGGACGCAGGCTGATATCGACGCCTTTGCTGCTGGGCAGGGCTTGCAGATCCCTGATGGAACTTACGCCCTCGGCATGGACTCATCACCGCGAAGTGTTGTCGATGTTTCTGGTGGCTCTGCTTCGAATGGCGCCAACATCCAAATCTATGCCTCCAACAACACCGCAGCTCAACGCTGGTTTATCAAGAATGCACTCGACTCAAATGGTCAGCCTACCGGCTATGTGACGATTGCTCATGCAGGAACCTCTTCGGCCCTCGATGTCACGGGTGGTGGCAAAAAGTCCGGCAACAACGTTCAGCAATATGCCGTGAATGGCACCGCCGCGCAGCGTTGGATTCCTGTTAAGCAGACAAATGGGTCATTCGTGTTTTATTCCGGCCTTGGACGAAACCTTGTTTTAGACGTAAGTGGCGGAAGTGTCTCTAATGGCTCAAATGTTCAAATTTGGACAGCAAATGGCTCTGCAGCTCAGCGTTTAATTGCCATCGATGCTAATCCTCATGTCGGAGCAGGCACCCAATCGGTTGCGGATGGCATGTATCAGATCAATTCCGTTTCCGATTCTTCTACATGCCTTGACGTGGCGGGAGGTTCCGTCTCCAACGGCGCCCGAATTCAAACGTATGCCACAAATGGCACTATGGCTCAGTGTTTTAAGCTTTCGTACGATTCCGCCACGGGTTTCTACTCGATTCGTTCCGCGAAGTCTACCAAGGGACTTGATCTTGATAGCGGCGATATTATTCCTGGTGCTAAAGTTCAACAGTGGGATTATCCCGGGAATGGTTCGAATCAACAATGGCGTATTGAGCCTGTTGGATATGGCTATTTAATCCGATCTGTTGCAAGCAATTTGGTGCTGGAACGCAAGTCAGATGGTTCCGTGACGACCGCAATCGAGTCTGGTAGCGCTGCACAACATTGGACCTTTGAAACCTTCGCCGTTTCGTTCAGCGAGGGCTGCTATTCCATCCATTCAGATTCTACGGGTAAATATCTTGACGTTACCGGTGGTTCCTATGCAGACGGGGCTCCGCTGCAGGTTTATACGGGAAACGGTACCCTGGCTCAGAAATTCTGGGCTCGTAAGGATGACCAGGGCTACTATTTCTTCCAATGTGCCAATTCTGCCAAGTATCTTTCGGCTCGAGAGTCCGATGGTGCCATTCTTCAAATTTCGGATAAAGAAGCCGACGAGGTCAAATGGTCGATTGAAATCTGCTTTGGGAAGGGGGTTGAGCTTAAGAATAAAAAGAGCGGTAAGGTGCTGTCCGTCTCTGGCTCTGGCGGGTCTGTTGTCTGCGTTGACGAGAATGGGTCTGCAGCGCAAGGGTGGACTATTGCGTCCGTCCCCCTTATTTCTGACGGTTTCTATGAGTTCGCTCCCATGCATGCGATTGGACAACGACTTGATGTGGCTGGTGGCTCTCGCTCGAATGGTGCAAACGTTCAGATTTATGCTTCTAACGGTACGCTGAGCCAGCGTATGTGGGTTCGCGGCGTCGGCGACGGCTGGTATTCGCTTACGGCTTGCTGTTCCGCTTATCCTCTTGACGTCTATAGCTGTTCTGATGCGGATGGAGCGAACGTTCAGCAGTGGCAGTGGAATGGGTCGAACGCGCAAAAGTGGCGTTTCGAAATGGGGGAGAGTGGAATCAAGATTGTTTCCGCTTGCGGAAATAAGGTCCTGGAGGTAAGCGACGGGGCCACCGCGAATGGAGCCAATGTCCAGCTCTGGTTTTATACTGGCTCCGCTGCTCAGTCTTGGCGCGCTCTTTCTGCCGAACGTCCTGCGAAGATTGGTTATCAGAACCCTGCGAACTACCCCCAGGTAAGCAGCTTGACGGTAAGGCTTCCAAGCTATTGTACGGGCGAGTTCACCTATGTAACGCCGTCTCGTATTGCGATCGATGCCACACGAGCCGACTGCGTCAATGCCTTTATCCAGCGTGCCTATGAGTATGTTGGTACGAGGTATATCGAGCCCTACTCTACCGCGCCTGGTGGCGCCGTCGATTGCTCTGGTTTTGTGTTGCAATGCCTCTATGCCACGGGTATGGATATGGGTATCTACAACCCCTATAACCATCGTTGGCTTGCATGGCAGACGTACAACTCTATGAATTGGTACAATAACGGTACATTTTTGCCGGTAAGCGTTAACGGCATGCAGCGAGGTGACGTTGTCTATTATCGTGGCCATATCGCCATCTATCTGGGGGATGGGCGCATGATTGACTCCTGGCCGCATCAGGGCGTCGGTGTCCACGGTGTTTACGAGCGCGGCAATCCCATTGGTGCTGCGCGCCCGTTCGTATAGTCCTATTTCTTTAATCGAGGTTTATTAGAGATTAAAAAATCAGTCCTGTTCGTGCCGTTTATTCCTGCGTGCTTCGCGGTCGCTGCCTTGTGCTCCCCCATTCAAGTTTACTCAATTGAGTTGGCTACTCCGAATGATGAGGCCCTAATTTCTCCGGTAGTGTCTACTGAAGATGATTCGATTGAAGCCGATGGTGCTTTTGAAAAGGATTCCTTGGGGTCCACGGGAGATGCTGGCGATATCACTCCTGACGATGCACGGACTCCTGCCGTGGGTGAAGATGAGGCTGGCGTTTTTTCTCCTGTTTCAGATGTTCCTGCTGAGCCTTCTGCCCTGCCTTCGAATCCGCAGATTTCCGACTTTCCTTCAGCGGATATCGATGAGGGCGCCTGTGAAATCTCTAACGCCGGCTCTAATAGGGCTCTGGATGTCTCGGGCGGCTCATGCGATAACGGCGCCAATGTCCAGCAATATGTTCTCGACCATACGAATGCGCAGCTTTGGGATTTTGTCGCCCGTCAAGATGGCGGCTATTTTATTAAGTCCGGCCTTGTCGACTATGTGCTCGATATTTCTGGCGGTAGCGTTGCCAATGGGGGAAACGCACAGGTTTATAGATGGAACGCTACGAATGCACAGGTTTGGAATCTCGTTAAGATCGCTCAGACTATCGATGACGGACTGTACGAGATCTACTCTCGCGTAGACGGTAACCGTCTCATCGATGACTCTGGTGGATCGAAAACGGACGACGCTAAATTGCAGGTTTGGAACCGTAACGGCACTTTGGCACAGAACTGGTTGATTAGTGTCTGCGACGATGGGTCGGTTCTTGTCAAGGGCGCAGATTCGGGTAAGTACCTTTCGCAAAGCAACGGCCAGCTGATGAGTGTTAAGGAAGCGGCGGAAGGTTCTCACTGGATTCCGCGCGTGTCTCCAATGGGTGGTCTTGTTCTTGTGAATGCGGTCTCGGGCGCTGTGATTGATTTGACCGGTGCCAATACCGCTGCAGGCTCCGCGATTCAGATGTACACCAATAACTTTACGGCAGCTCATGCATGGCGTTTTGTTTCGGCTTCGCATATTGACGATGGCTACTACGTTGTGGTGAACCAATCGAGCGGTGATCGTGTTCTGGATGTTGCTTGAGCCTCTTGCAACGCCGGGACACGCGTACAACTGTATTCCGTTAATGGAACGAACGCCCAAAAGTGGTATGTCCGTTCTTTGGGAAACGGCGCCTACAGCCTGACTACCTTTGTGTCTGGGAAGGCGCTCGACGTGCCGAGCGCTAACGCATCTAATGGCGCTTCTGTTCAGCAATGGGACTGGATGGTTCTGGTGCACAAAAGTGGCTGCTTCGCCTTGCCGATGGCGGCGGTATCGCAATTTATTCGATGCTCGCTGACGGTTCTTTCGCGTTGGTGGACAGCGATAACAGTCTTGTTCTTGGCAACGGTGGTGGCGACTCGTGGCGCTTTGATACTACGAATGTTTCTGAACAACCTTTCGCTGACGCTAACGGTGCGCAAAGGCGACTTGTCGACATTGCTTGCTCCACTCCTACCCCTGGTGCCAATCTTTGCTCCGCGTGGATTTCGAGAGTGTTTAATGCAGCCGGTTATGGCTATGCACACGGAGATGCCTGCGACATGTTTTGGGCTTATTGCCACGACAGCAACCGCGCTAATTTGAAAGTTGGTATGATTGTTGCCGTTCCGTCCCATTCCCACAATTGGGCGGGCTCTAGGTGGGGCCATATTGCAATCTATATTGGCGATGGCAAAGTTATTGAGAACATTGGTCGAGTTAACGTTCGCGGGCTTAATGACTGGGTCAAGTATTATGGAACCACGTATACGCCGCTTTGGGGTTGGTATCGCAATATCGCCCTTTGCTAGTTTGGATTTAGGTTGATGGTTATGCGCAAGAAAACTTGTCTCGCATCGTCACTATTGGTTGCCCTCGGTCTGCTTTGTGGGCTGGGGGCAACCCCTGTTTTTGCCGATGATGCTTCGCTCCCGGTTGATGCATCTCTCGAGGAGCGTCTTGCCTATGGCGAGGCACATCCGGCGGATGATTCCAACGACTATACCGCCGGTAGCTCGATGGAGGGTGAGCCGCTTGCCGCTGCGCTCGACGATCGTTCTGCAAGCGGGTCTCCCTATTGGGGCGGCACGAACGCTTCTAAAGTGTTTTATAACGGGTATGGCGAGGTTTTTGCGTCTCCGGCGCTAAAGGTCATTGACGTTTCTGAGTGGCAGGGGTCGATTGACTGGAATAAGGTTCAAAATTCTGGCGTTGATGCTGTAATTTTGCGCTTTGGTTATTCGACGACCCATTTTGATAAACAGTTTGTGCGAAACCTGAGCGAGGTCCGTCGCCTGGGGATTCCTTTTGGCCTGTATATCTTTAGTACGGCCCAGAATTCGAATGATGCTACGAGCGAAGCTTATTTTACGCAGCAGATTGTAAGCAAGTACGGTCTGTATGATCTATCGTTACCGATTTTTTATGACCTTGAATCGTTTTATGACAGCAAGGGTAATGCGATATCGCCTAATAGCGCCTCTGCGTACGAGGACATCGTGAATGCGTATTTTAATACGCTCTCTGGTTTTGGCATCAACAACGTATCCATTTATTCTGGTCGTTGGTACGCGGATACTTATCTCAAAGCTGCAAGTGTGCGTCCCCGCGTGTCTTGGATTGCGGAATACGGCCCCAAGCTCAGGACTTCATTTGGTTGCGCCGGACAGTACGGATGGCAGTACACTTCGTCGGAGCGTCTCGACGGCATCACCGCCAATACTGTTGACATGAATGCTTTTTCTTCGGCCGATTTTGTTAACGTAGTTAATCTGCCCGATCATGCTCTAGCGGACGGGGCTTACTATATCGATTCGATAGCAAAGGATTCGTCGAGCGTTACTGTTGGTAATGACGGTCAGCTTTCTTTGTTCCATGCTCAAGGGTCTTCAAATCAACGTTTTATTCTTGAGTCGGCTGGTTCCGGGGCCTATCGAATTAAGAGCGAATCCACTGGACAATATCTATCCGTAGAGGGCGACAAAGCGCAAAGTGGCTCTTCGGTTATTCAAGCCGCTTATGCTCAAGACAATCGTCAGCTTTGGCATATTCGTGTTGCCGATAGTGGTTTTTATATCCAGTCTGCCCTGGGAAACTGGGTGCTCGATCTTAGCAACGGTGGCACTGCGGATGGCACTTCGGTTAGGATTTGGGCTCCGAATAAATCGAATGCCCAGCGTTTTACCTTTGCCTCTTCTTCGACCGTAGAGACCGACAAAGCTTTTGTTATTAAGAGTGCACTCAACCCGCAGTTGGTCATGGATATCAACGGCGGGTCTTCTGATGATCGTGCACGTCTTCAGATTTACACTGCCAACAACAGCCAGGCGCAGATGTTTACTTTTAAGCATTTCGGTAATGGCCTGTACGAAATCGTAAACGTTAACTCGGGTAAGCCTTTTGAGGCTCAAGGGGGCTCCGTTTCCAACGGTGGCGCCATCTCTCAATACTCTTCTAACGGCACCAGTGCGCAGCATTGGTCTGTTATCGACTGCGGTAATGGCGTGTATTCATTCATAAACTCTAAGTCCGGCAAAGCCATTGACGTTCCTGGCGCCAATGGCGTGAGTGGCTCCGCGCTGCAAATTTATACCTATAACGGATCTGATGCTCAAAAATGGACGCTTGCTTCGGCGCGCACCGTTCGCCAAGAGCTTGATGATCTTGCTGCTTCCAGCAGAGGGCTTGTAAGGGAGAACGTCGAATACGCCATTGGCTCCATATCCGAGCGGCAGGTCCTCGATATTTCCAGCGGATCGACGAAGTCCGGTGCAAATCTGCAGGTGTATGCATCTAACGCTACGCCGGCTCAGCGCTGGACGTTTACGTATGACAAGAATGGCTATGTAACCATCACCAATGTAGGGTCGGGCAAGGTTTTAGACGTTTCCAACGGGAGCAAGAAAGCCGGCGCCAATGTTCAGCAGTACGCGCCTAACGGCTCTTGGGCTCAGAAATGGATTCTCGTTGATTGCGGAAATAGTTCCGTTAAGATTTGCTCCGCGCGTAAGACCGGCTTTGTCTTGGACCTTGCCGGTGGGGCCACTTCGAATGGAGCAAATGCTCAAGTTTATGATGATAATGGTACCGATGCCCAGCGATTCCGCCTGTATACAGCCGGAGATGTTTCTAAGGGTCAAATAATTGATTCTCAGTCTGCCATCGTAACGGCTTCCGATGGCCGCGTCTTTGATGTGACCAGCGGTAGCATGGATTGCGGTGCCGCTATCCAGCTGTATAGCCCTAATGGAACTATTGCGCAGGGATTTGGCTTTGAATATGATGCCGACAAGTGTCTTTACGCAATCAAGTCTGCAAAATCCTATCGCTATCTCTATGCCCAGGACGGGGATATAGTTCCCGGCGCTGCTGTTAGGCAGGGGAGTGCTTCGCCTTCGTCGTCTAATTATTACTGGGCTATCGAAGATGCCGGTAATAGCTCATATCGTATCGTTAACGCTGCTTCTGGTTGTCCTCTAGGCGCAAACTCTTCCGGTAAGCTAGTCACGGTTTCCAGAGGTGATGCCCGTGAGCTTTCGGTCGTATTTACACCTTCTGGCTTTCAGTGCTTGCGCTCCGAGCAAGACGGTGAGGCCAAGGCACGCGTATCCGATTTGGCAGACGGCGAGTATCTCGTAAGCCCCAGTAAGAACCATCCGTTTGTCTTGGATGTTGCTGGCGGCTCGAAAGGCAATAGCGCCAATATTCAGCTGTACAGGTCGAACATGAGCAATGCTCAGCGTTGGGTTGTTTCACATGACGACAAGGGCTATGTTACGTTTACGAATGTTGGCTCTCATAAGGTGATTGATGTTGCCGGAGGAAACGCTTCCGCTGGAACAAACATTGCCCAGTACGCCTCCAACGGCACGTATGCTCAAAAGTGGATTGCCGCCAAGCAGTCTAATGGTACGTATCTCATTGAGAGCGCTCTGAGGCCCGGTTTATATCTTGGATCGAGAGGATCCGGCGCGTCCAATGGTGTAAACGTTGAGCTGAGCTCTAATGAGGGCGCCTCTCACTTTGCCCTGTTGAGCACGTCCTCGTCGGTCGCAAAATGAGGCGATATCCTTCCGAAGGGTTATTTCAAGTTAAGTCGCGCTTGCAGTTCCACCGCTAAGGTCATTGGCGATGCCTGTAGCATAAGCTCGAACGGAGCAATAATTTAGTCCTGCAACAGAATAGAACGCTTGCTCAGCTTTTCAGCTTCGAATATTGCGATGGCCACCATGCTATCTGTAATGCAAAGTTTCAAAGGCGCTTGATGTAAATGGCGGTAATTTTAGTCCAGACGCCAATGTTCACCTGTTCCATTCGATATTCACATTGTTTCGTAGATTGACGATATGTTCTGGGGTGAGTGTGAAGCATCGGATCATTACGGTTCTGCTTTGAGGCAGATTCGCCAGCGCTTTGTTCTTAATGATACAGCTTAGTTTGTTGGAAACTTGGAGGTGGAATAGGTGCTCTGTGTCTATCAAACAAATGGGGACTACGGTCAATCCTCCTTCGTATGTTACTCTAGATTTATCTATGAAAATCATGGTCGCGCTTGTAAGGCCTAAGGGTTGGAGACATTTGACGATGGGGGATAACTTGTCATGATATTGATTTTGACTGGGTTTTAGCCCCCCACGGCTCCTTCGGGCGTTTCATCTAACGATCCGATGCATTAATCGAATGAGTTACATGTGAGAGAAGATATGACTAGTAAGAAGTATTTAATACCACTTAAATTAAGACCACTATTAATCGTGCTTGTACTCGAGTTGTTCCTGTTTAATTTTCCGTTTTGGGAATCATTTGCTTTTCAAACAGTTCCTTGTTCGTCCGTGAGCCTTAATGGCATTGAAAAAATCAACGAGCATACCTATAAAATGACAGAAGAAGGCGGCCGTCTTTCTTTTCGCTTTAACTCTGTGAACATCCAGAATGTTCACATTCAGCCTCTGAAGCAAGAGGCCTACTCGTTGCGTGTTGGAAAGGGTGTCAATTATAAAATATCAATAAAAGACACTGGAAATACTGAAACCCCGATGCCCGTGGGGGCACAAACGGTGTGTAATCTGCTATCTACATCTCACTATATTCGAATACATCCAGCTGGGGAGGTTGATGAGGTTAACATTTATCCACAGGTTGCTAAAGGCGATAGTTTTTCGATTGTAAACATTTCCTTTAATCGACATGTTCCATTTTATTTTTCACCAATCCGATTTGTCCTACTTTGTGTTCTTGGATATCTAGTCTATGCATTTAGCTCTAAGTCGCGTCTGTTTGCTATGCCCCTGGACCTTTCTGATTCGATTCAAATGCGCCTTACGGTCGCTCTGATCTTAGGGGTGGTTCTTTTTGCGGCTGCTACTGGCAAACTTATTCAGCCTGGCGTTAATTTGTATTCTGGTGATGCCTATACAGAGAACGGTAGCTTTATTCAAGATCAGAATCAGTACAACCATTTGTCTAACGCTCTAATGGAAGGACATCTATATCTAGATTTAACCCCTCCGTCTTGGCTCGACGACATGAGTAACCCTTATGATGCAGGAGCACGGGCCGCTTTATCACAAGAAACTGGTGAGGCAACGTATTGGGATTATGCATACTATAATGGTCATTATTATTCATATTTTGGGGTGCTCCCCGCTCTATTGACTTTTGTTCCGTTTAAGTTGGCTACAGGTTCTGATTTACGCACGGATTATGCTGTCGCTTTATATGCCGTGTTCTTTATTTGTTCTGCTGCGTGCTTAATTTATCAACTTATCCGGCGATATTTCAAGTCTGCGTCATTCGGCATTTTTCTCCTCGCCTGTTTTCTGCTTTCTTTTGGAGGGGGACTTTTGACGCAAGTTTTTTATCCAACTGTTTACTCTCTGCCCATACTGTCTGGATTAGGCTTTTCGTTCTTGGGCTTGGCGTTTTGGATTCACTCTGCTGAGAATAATCTCAAAATAACGGAGCTTGTGTTGGGCTCACTTTGCATAGCCCTCACTCTCGAATGTCGCCCTGCGTATGTATTGGTTTGCTTATTTGCCTTTCCAATCTTTTGGACTGAGTTAACTGAAGATCGACTATTTTTCTCTAAAAAAGGACTTGCAAATACTTTCGCAGTGTTATTGCCGTTCTTTGTTGTTGGTGTTGGGGCTCTGATTTATAACTATTTGCGCTTTGATTCCTTTACTGAATTTGGTGCTTCTTACAATTTGACTGGCTTCGATATGGTTCATCAAGCGCATCCTCTCTCGCGTGCTTTCGGGGGTGTATATATGTTTTTCTTTCAGCCGTTGAGGGTTGAACCTAGTTTTCCGTTCCTCTCTGAAATTGGCGGCCTGTCTAGCTATCATGGCGAGCTCCATATTGAGCCTTACTATGGCGGGCTATTTGCATTTTCTCCGGCATGTCTGTTTATTTTTACCTGGCCGTTAGTTGCTAGAGGCGAACAAAAAAGACCGATAGATATTAATCTGTTTGTTATTGTCTGCATTGCACTCATGCTGGTCTTTGCAATTACGGATGTTCAGGTCGCTAGTATCTCGATGCGCTATCAATCTGATTTTGCTTGGCTTGCGGTTATCGCGAGTGTACTTTGTCTGCTTTCATTATTAAGCGCTGCAACCATAAATGTGCGAAATCATATTATCGGTTGGTTTTCGGCCCTAGTAATTTTGGGTATGGTTCTTTCCGCTCTAAATCTGTTTTCTATTGGTAGGTACGGGCAGCTTGTTTCCACTAATCCTGCCCTATATTACCTGGTAGAGTCTTGGTTTATTCCCTTCTCATAGTTTCGATGACTACAAATATAGATTCGTTTAGTACGTAGAGGACTTCGGGTTCAATGATTAGGAAAATAAATAAAGCCGTCAGATTGATGGCGCTGACATTTTGCTATTGATTTGTGGAGCCAGCTTGGCTTTTGCGTTTTTATTTGGTTCGAATATTGCAATTAAGGGCTATAAATCTGCTTCGACTTTCAGCATTATCTTTCAAATGGTGGTTCTTACATTTTTATTCTGCTTGATCTTCGTGTTTTTGGAATCGATCCTACCGCCAGTTCGTGATTGCGCATTGGAGATGCGAAGGGAAATTTGTATTGCTTTTTAGCTGAACATCTCCGTAAACATCCGTTTCTTATTCCATTTACTGCTTTATTAGTTTGCTGGATGATTTGGATAGTTGCGTGTACCCCGGGGCAATGAATTGGGATACTTGGGACCTCGGACGTTTTACCGGGCCATGTCCCGACGCTATGCCGTGTGGCCCCTCTCCTCGCGATACTCCCTAGTGGTCTTCCATCCTTGGTCCTTCTTGAGCTTGTCGTTCCTGTACCACTCGATATATTCGCCGATTAGGCGGGAGAACTCGTCGAACGGCACGCCGGTCAAGTCCCTGTCCTTGAAGAAGTCGCACTTGAGCGTGCCGAAGAACCCCTCGGCGCGCGCGTTGTCGGGGCTCCGGGCCCTCCTCGACATCGAGCGCACCACCCCGAAGCCGCACGCTTCGCGCCACTTGCGCCACATGTAGACGGCGCCGCCGTCGGTGTGCACCGTGAGAGGCTGCTACTCCGTCGGGACGGCTATCCCCACCAGGTCCCTAGTTGGATTGGTAACACTTTTTGGACGATTCTGGGAGGGACATCCCCCCTTCCTGAACTCGACCGGTGACATGTAGCCCAGCGTCGAGTGGATCCTGAACTTGTTGTACCGGTGCGCGTAGTCCGAGAACTTGGCCCGGAGCTCGCGCGTCGTGCCGAACGTCTCGCGGTGGACGTGCTCTCCCTCAGCTTCCTGTTGGTCGACTCGTCGACGGCGTTGTCGTAGGGGGCAGCCCTTGGTCGACAGCGACCTCTCTATGCCGAAGGCCTCTGGCATCAGGTCGATCTCGGCGTTGGCGAACTCGCTGTCGCGGTCAGTGTGGAAGGCCCCGATGCCCGAGATGGGGAAGGAGGGCGTCGCAAACGCCGGCTTGACCAGCCGGACGTCCTTCCCGGGCCCGGCGGAGCGGCCGGCGATCTCCCTGTTGCAGGGGTCGACGAGCAGGCAGGCGTAGTTCCACGAGGCCCCGACGCGCACGTAGGTCAGATCGCTGCATATATGGGTGCGCGGCGCCGACCGGGCCGTTCTCCCTCATGATGCAGCAGACGCGGCGCCTGCTGACGGTAACGCCAGACCTCCCGGGCGACGCCCCTATCTCGTGCGAGCCGTACCGGCCCTTGCTGGCGGCGTGGGTCGCGACCACGGCCGGCGCGACTGGGGTCCGCGCGGCGGGCCGGTCGGGCCGCGAGCGCATGGAGTAGTACGTCGACCTCGCGACGCCGAGGAGCCTGCACTGCGCTGATATGGGGTAGCGGCCCTCGTTGGCCGCTATGGCCCTCACTTTCGAGCGTATATCAGCGCCGCTCGTCTTAAGACGTCGACCTCCATCCGGAGCCTTCGGCTCTCGCGCTCGAGCTCCAGGATCCGGTTCTGCTCGGGTGCGCGGTTGTCCGCGGCGCGCGGCGAGCCGGTTGCGTTTACCGACTTGCCCCACCTCTCCACGGTGCTCTTGCCGAGGTCGAGCTCGTTCACGATCTCGCGCCTGGGCTTGCAGGCGTTGTAGAGGTCGACTATCCGCCTCTTGAACTCGTCGGTGAAATGCCTCGGGTGCCTGGGGTCCCTCATATGCGCCCCTCCCGTCTCCTGCGCCCCTCCCGGAATTGTCCACATCGGTGTAGCCAATCCGGTGTCGGCGGGGACGCTGTTCACCTACCTCGACCCCGCCCTGGCCAAGGCCGGACCGCTGCTGTCGGCCAACAACATGGTCGAGGGAGGGGTGAACTCGCAGCTGAGGGCCGTCCTGCGCAACCACCGGGGGCTGACGTCGGCCGAGCGCGTGAAGGCGGTGTTCCGGTGGTGCCGCGCGCACTCGGGGGACGCGAGGGCGGCGCGCGAGAAGCCCGCCGCGATGCCGACCGGCGCGGACATCGACTTCCTGTTCAGCGTCTGCTCCGCCTCGCCGTCGCGCGAGGCCGGAGGGCCGGAGTGAGACGACGGGGCCGTGCGGGAGGATCTCCGCCACGGAGCCCGTCGCCCGTTCTGGCCGGATTAATGGATGGAAACGGATGTTCTATCGGGAGACACGTTTTGTCCTATAAGCTTCCTAATGCTTCTCACCATGTGAAATCCTACGTTCTCTGGATTGCATGGCGGCCCAACGCGATGCGACGTGCTGAAGATAAGTGTTGCTGGTGAGGCGCGTTATATGATTTTGACTGATTTGCCTCTTTGTATCAGACTATGACTGATTATTGAGCAATTGCAATTAGACAGGTATTTAGCAGTGGGCAAAAGATTAATTTGGATCGATATGGCTAAAGCGTTAGCGATTCTTTCGGTTGTGGTTGGCCATACGTATCTGTACGGAAACCCAATTCTTTCTTTTGTAATGAGTTTTCATATTCCCCTCTTTTTTGTCTTGTCTGGATATACCTTCAACGTTCAAAAGTTCAATAAGGCAAAACTGGTCAAGCGGATTGTATTTCCGTATATAAGTATCTGTGTTTTTCTTGGAATTCTTAGCCTCATTCATAATGGCAGTAATGGATTGGTTTCTTTTTTGTTGTCTGTCGTATGGGGATCGGGCGGCACTGTCGACTGTTTCGATATTCCCGGCATTGGCCTTGCCTGGTTCTTGCTTGCTCTATATTTTAGCAAGGTGATATTTGCCAATATTGAGGCATTTTTTTTAAATTTTAGTATTAATTGTTTTTTAAAGTTACTTTTATACATAATAATTTCTTATTTATCATTTCTTGGATCGTCTTATTTGGTTTTGCCTTTTGCATTAAGCCAAGCTTTAGTATCTTTACCTTATTTGTGTTTAGGTCAGCTTTGCCGTGAGATTGATTTTTCGGAATTAAAACGGACAAAGTTCCCCGTGATTTTTATTGCATTAACAATTTGGGTTATTGGACTCTATAAGGGAGTATTTTTTAGCATAGGCAATTTATTTCACGTCGGATCACTTGCGTTCGGACTCTTGATGACCTTATCGTCATCTTTTGTCCTTCTATTGTTCTTTTCTTCGTTTGAGCGCGTATTCTCTCTTTCGAAGCTTTTCACTTTGATTTCTGAGTTGGGTAAGAACTCGTTACTTTTGCTCTGCCTTCATCAGGTTGAAAGTGCTTTTATTAACTGGTCGACTGTGGAATTTATATCTTTAGGTGTGTTTTCATTCCTAGTTTCAGGTGTTATTCATCTCATGCTTGTTGTTAGTATGTATGTGCTAATCAGGTTGTCTGCTCCAGCTTTGAGCCGAACAGGCTTGTAATTTAATTATTGTCCTCAGGACTATTGCGGAGGTTTGGCGTTGAGTAAAATCGCAGTTATTATTCCCTGTTATAACGAAGCCATGACGATAGGAAAAGTAGTCGATGACTTCTCGCGCGAGTTGCCGGAAGCGGATATCTATGTTTATGACAATAATTCAAGCGATGATACTGCTTGCATTGCTCGTGAGCATGGGGCCATTGTTCGATTTGAGTCGCGTCAGGGCAAGGGCAATGTTTGCCGTCAAATGTTTCGTGATATCGATGCCGACTGCTATCTTATGGTTGATGGCGATGATACTTATGACGAGACAATGGCTCGCGCGATGTGTGAGCCGATTTTAAAAGGTGAAGCGGATATGACGGTTGGAGACCGTCTTTCTAACGGTACCTACGCCGAAGAGAACAAAAGGGCTTTTCACGGGTTCGGTAATAATCTTGTTAGGGCAATGATCAAGTGGATCTATGGCTATTCGTTTGATGATGTTATGACGGGTTATCGAGCGATGAGTCGACCTTTTGTCAAAACTTTTCCTGTACTATCTGAAGGTTTTCAAATTGAGACCGAACTTTCAATTCATGCTGTTGACCGTCGTTGGCGCATCAAGGATATCCCAATTGTTTACCGCGACAGGCCAGCCGGATCTGAATCTAAGCTGTCTACTATTTCTGATGGAATTAAAGTTGTTTGTATGATTGGCACCTTATTTAAGGACTACCGTCCTCTGAAGTTCTTTGGTCTGGTTTCTGTTCTTTTCCTGCTCCTGGGCCTTATTGCTGGAATTCCGGTAATTATTGATTTCGCACGCACTGGCCTTGTTGCACGCCTCCCTACTGCTATTCTCGCTACTGCCTTTATATTCCTTTGCGGTCTTTCTTTGACAACAGGGCTTATTCTTGATTCTGTTGCTAAAGTTGAGCGTAAGGAATGGGAACTCAGCGTCTATAAGATTGGCCAAAGTTTCCAAGATAAGGAGTGCTAGATGTCTCATGCTTTATATGGGGTTATCTACGAGGATTTTTGTAGCGACGGCTTAATGTCGTGTCGAATCAGGTCTCTTGTAGATTCTGCAATTAAGTACAACTCTCTTATTCAGCCGGGCCGCTCGCTTGTCTATCATTTTTATATGGGTGAGAAGTGGCAATATCCTTGTTTAACTGATCTTTCGACATTAAATGGTGAGCTAACTGTTACCGAGGGACTTCAGCCTTTCTTTTCTGTTAAAGCAGAATCTTTGGTTCAGCCTTTGTCCGAGTATTCACCCCATTATTTCGCAGGCCTTGAGCATATCAAAGACGATGGACATCGTTATATTCTTTTGACGCCTGACGATGCCACCGATGCTGACGTTGAGACGCATAACTCTCTTTCGAAGAAGCAGGAGCTTTATCGCAATCTCGAAGCGTGCTGCCCGGTTGCTTTTGACGATATTCGCGAAATTCAGCGCCAGCGTCGTTGGAGTAGGGGATTGGGCCCTGTTGATCATTTTGAGGCTCCAGATTTAGCGAAGATTAATCAAGAGCAGACTACTCACCATCCCTATCTAGAAATTGCTCCCGGAGCCGTTAGGCTCGGGGCTGAGAAAGCTGTCATTATCGGTATGCATTGGCTTCAGGCCGGCGGCGCTGAGCGCTGGGCTGTTGAGACGGTGCGCCGTGTTCGCGAAGCGGGCATGCTGCCTATCGTCATATCGGATCGACCCAGCCATCAGCCTTGGATCGATAGGCCGGAGTTCAAAGATGCCTTGGTGCTGTGCCTTACGTTCCCTATACAGGAGCGTCCAGGCGATGAGCCTTTGCTTCGCTCGCTTGTTGAACAATTCGATATTAAGGGCGTCCTCATTCACCATTGCCAATGGCTTTATGATCGTCTGTGGTGGATCAAAAAGTATCGACCCAATGCGACTGTAGTTGATTCTCTGCATATTGTTGAATACCCCTATGGTGGTGGTTATCCCAATCAGGCGGTTAGCCGCGATGCGTTTATTGATTTACATCATGTGATTTCTCCCCAGCTTGTGTCTTGGCTTGTTGGGTCGCATGGAATTGATGCTAATAAGGTTGTAGACGCTCCGCTTGTTGGGCTTACTGCTGACGTGACTGCTAAGGCGTGCAAGGAACCCGCGTCTAAGAGTAAGCTCACTGTTTGCTTCGTGGGCAGGATTTCCCGCCAGAAGAGGCCCGAAGCATTTGTCCTTCTTGCTAAGAAGCTCGATAAGTGTGCTCCTGGTCGTTTTAGGTTTATCATGCACGGCAACGGTGATTTGGATCCTATGGTGGACAAGATCATTGCTCGTCATGAACTCTCCGACTTAATTGAGCGGAGGGGGATGCAGATTCCTGTCGATAAGACCTATTCTGATTCTGATGTCCTCGTTGTTTCTGCCATTAATGAAGGAATTACTTTGACGACGATTGAATCTCTCAGTGCTGGACTGCCTGTTGTCTCAACTGATGTCGGTTCTCAGAATACGCTTATTCCAACTGAAGCATTGACTCCACGGTCCACTCGCGATTTCATTAAGTGCGCATCGCGTATCCTTTTGAAGATGCTCGAGGATAACGATTTCCGTAAATCCGTCTGGCAATCTGAGATGGATAGGCTTGTGGAGTTTTCAAAGCTAAAAAATGCCAACACCCTCTTTACTGAGATTCTGGGGAAGTGGAGTGATGATGAGCAATAGTCCTACTGTTACCGCCGTTGTGGTGACATATAACCGTCTCGACAAGTTGAAGAATGTTCTTTCTGCCCTTGAGGGGCAGACGCTTCCTCCTAGCGAGCTTGTTGTTGTTGACAACGCTTCGACTGACGGCACCGGTGATTTCCTGGCTTCATATGCATCTGAGCAGCACGGCGGCATGCCCATTAAGGTTATTTCTTGTTCGGAGAATCTTGGCGGAGCTGGTGGTTTTTCTGCTGGAATGAAATCCGGTTACGACAGCGGTTCAGATTTCGTTTGGATCTTTGACGATGATGGCTATCCCGAGCCCGATGCTTTAGAGAAGCTGATTCAAGGCTATAATGGCGCCGTTGATGAGCTTGGTCCCGATGTCCCATACGCTTGCTCGGTCGTAAAGTTTATTGATGGTTCTATTTGCGAGATGAACAATCCCGTGCCCACTTGGGATTGGGGTCGATTGCTCGCAAAGGGGCAAAACTCTGTCATGGTTACCTCCTGCTCGTTTGTTTCGGTGCTGATTCCACGTTGGGTTCTTGAATCTTTCGGCCTTCCTTTTAAGGAATATTTTATTTGGTTTGATGATGCCGAGTACACACTTCGCATTACTAAGACCTGCCCCGGTGTTCAGGTGCTTGACAGCGTGATCATTCACGACATGGCATCTAATAAGGGTGTAAACTTCTCGATGATTGATGAAAAGAATGCGTGGAAATTCTCTTACGGCATTCGTAATCAGGCGTCGTATAGGCTCCACCATGAAGGTAAGGCTGCGTATTTGTTGTTTTGTGCCCAGGTTTGCCGCAGCATGAAAGCTGGAGGAGTGAATAAGAAGTTGCAGCGTCAGATGCGTAAAAAGATGCTTGAGGCCATTAAGTTCAATCCTAAAATTGATTATCCTCAGACTATGTAACCATTATTTGTTACACAGGGTTGATTTATTTGGCTCGTCATGTATATGGCGAGCCTTTTTACTGTTGGTATTTACTGGATTGCATGATGCGCAATGGAGAGCTTCGCTCTTACGGGTATTATTACTCTTAAATTATTGTTGAAATTGGAAATGGACGGCGGAGCTGTTAATGATATCTAAAAGCGATCAGGGAATGATTGTCTCGTCTCATGCGAAGAATGAGGTAGAGAAAGATCGATTTATTCTCAAGCAGCTGGTTACCAAGGATTTTAAGATCAAATATAGGCGGAGTTTTTTGGGCGTTGCTTGGTCTGTCTTAAATCCGCTGCTCATGATGATTGTTATGGCTGTTGTCTTTTCGACCATCTTTGCTCAGGGGCGAAACGGCGCAGTGAGTCCTGAGCTTTACCCTCTGTATCTTATCGTGGGTAATGTTACTTTTTCCGTAATGTCGGAATCTACTAACCAGGCTCTCATGTCCATCATTTGGGCATCATCGCTGCTAAAGAAAGTAAAAGTCCATCGATGGGTTTTCCCTGTTCAGAAGGTGCTCTTTTCGCTTGTTAACTTTGGTTTTTCCCTCATTGCCGTTGCCATTGTTATGATTTGGTTCCATATTGTTCCCACTTGGCATTTAATTCTGCTGCCCGTCTGTCTCTTCCTTCTCATGCTGTTTTGCATGGGGCTGGGCATGATGCTCTCGGCTCTAACCGTTTTCTTCCGCGACATTATGCACTTGTGGAGTGTTGTGATTACTGCTTGGACCTATCTCACTCCTATTTTCTGGACAACAGACTTTATCGGTCAGATGCCACATGTTGTTCGCATTATCATGTATGCGAATCCCATGTATAACTACATTCAGTTTATGCGCGATATTTTCTTGTTCCAGACGACTCCGACTTTTTTCACGGTTGGTATGTGCGTAGCTTGGGCGGTTGTTGCCCTTGTATTGGGATACGTCGTATTCCATAGCTCAGAGCACAAGTTCATTCTCTATATCTAAGGATTGACCATGCCTTTTTCTGTTAAGGACTACAGGGATCAGCCTCTCGCCGTTGAAGTCAAAGACGTAACTATGATTTTTAATATGGCCTCAGAGTCCCTCACTAATCTCAAAGAGTATTTTATAAAGCTTGCAAAGCATCAGCTCTTTTTTGAAGAGTTCCGAGCCCTAAAGCACATTTCTTTTGATATTCATCGAGGCGAAGTTGTAGGTCTCGTTGGTACAAACGGATCCGGCAAGTCAACCATGCTTAAGATTATTGCCGGCGTACTCGAGCCTTCTGAAGGCGAGGTAAAGGTTCATGGCAACATCGCACCTTTGATTGAGCTTGGTGCGGGCTTTGACGCTGAGCTCACTGCCCGTGAAAATATTTATCTCAATGGCGCACTGTTAGGTTATACAAAAGAGTTCATTGATGCCAATTTTGACGGCATAATTGAGTTTGCCGAGCTTCAAGATTTTGTCGATATGCCGTTGAAGAATTTCTCTTCGGGTATGGTTGCCCGCATTGCCTTTGCAATCGCGACTATCACTGAGCCTGATATTCTGATTGTCGATGAGACGCTCTCTGTCGGCGATGTATTCTTCCAAGAGAAATGCGAGCGTCGTATCCAGCATTTTATTGAATCTGGTGATGTTACCGTCCTTTTCGTTTCTCATTCTATGGAGCAGGTTGAGCGTATTTGCCAGCGTGCTGTGTGGATTGAGAAGGGTGATCTTAGGATGGATGGCCCCGTGGATGATGTTTGCAAAGCGTATCGAGATCAGTTCAAGTAGGCTATACTTTTCTTGTTTGCTCCATTAGCTCAGTTGGATAGAGCAGGGGACTTCTAATCCCAAGGTCGACGGTTCGAATCCGCCATGGAGCACCCTATGTATCTCAGAGCCATCTTTATGATGGCTCTTAATCTATTGGAGTATGGAATGGGCTCGCTTTCATCTGTTCGCCTGGAAGCTAATTCCGAACTGCTTTCTTCGAAGTATTCCGAACCCGGTGGCCGACATTCATTAAAACGAGTGCTGACATACGGAACGTTTGATTTGCTTCACTATGGTCACGTGCGACTTCTTCAGCAGGCTTCAAAACTTGGCGATTATTTGATTGTTGGTCTTTCAACGGATGAGTTTAATTCGCTTAAGGGTAAGAAGAGTTTTTATCCATATGATGTCAGGCGTGAGATGCTTGAGGCGCTGCGGTACGTTGATTTGGTAATTCCGGAAGACAGTTGGAATCAGAAGCCGGGGGATATACAGGCGTATCATGTTGATATTGTTTGTATGGGTGGCGACTGGAAAGACGACGAACGATTTGAAGCTCTTAGACCGTATTGCGATGTTATTTATTTAAATCGCACTGCCGGCATCTCGACTACAGAGGTAAAGAGTCGTCTTGCTCAGTAAAATAGTCTTCTGCTGCATCTTAATGGTGCACCAGAAGACTTTTATGGCTTGCTAGTCACTAGCAATTAGTTTTCTAATTGCATTATTTGCATTTCCAGATTCGAGATCATCATGATTTACGTGTTCAAAATGCGTATTGATATCCTTTGGAAGATCGTATATGTTGCCATAACGGCTCAAGAGGAAGATATCAGGATTGCACGGCGCTTTAAGCTGTTCCCCTTCAAATTCTATTTGCTGTGTAGGGTACAAATCTTCGATAGGATAGACCCATTGCCTTTGTTTGCCGTCATCTAGATTATCGATAGACCACATGATACCGACTGCATCTTTCTTATCACAGATGAGTCCTGCTTCCTTAGATCTTTCTAGACAGCTGTCAAAGTACTTCTGGATGTTAAAGTTTTTTTCGCCCGAATAGTAAGGTTCATTTTTCCAAAAATCGAGCTCTGAATCTGTTTCCATTTCCTCAACCATTGTCTGCCGCAATTTCCTTTGCTTTTCAGCGGAGTCGTTATCAATTGAGGGTGCCCAGTCATAGATAAACAGATCTAGGAAACATGGGATATCCTCATCGTTATAGAGAAAACGAATTTGACGACAATGCACATAGTGATCATAGACGACAGTTATTTTATATCTACGGTCACTGCGGACAATTTCCTGTAACCTTTCGAGATCATCTCGCATTATGCCCAGATCAGTATCATCGTCCCAAGGTATGAATCCTTTGTGTCTGATGGCACCGATAAGGGTTCCGAAATTAATCCAGTAGTCTATGTTATTGTCTTTGCACAGCGCGTCGAATTCTCCGAGCAATTTTCCGCATCCGAGCTGGAGTAGGCGAAGACCACCCTCTGCTTTGGGCAGTTCTCTGAAAAAGCGTTTCTTGGCGTCCTGTATGCTCTCGCTCGGTTTCCGATAGTTGTCCCAAGCGAACATCTTCATGTGTTCGTCGTGCGCGTCAATATCGCTAGCGATAGATTCGATCATTGGAATGGTTCGACAATCAAACTTGTAATCGATATTCATGTTAATACCGTTATCGGCGGTCTCGACTCGTTTATAAAGACGCTCAATCTGTTGTTGCGTTTCTTGTTGGAAACGAATGATGTCATCACGAAGGATTTGAATGTCGTTGTGCATGGCATGTAGGGAACGCGAGGAACCTGGGAGGAATTGTTTAATCTTACTGAGCATAAAAGGCTTCCCTTCATAAATGACTTCCAATAGCTCATGGCAAATTTGGTGTGTAAGTGGAATTGGAAGGGTTAAAGTGTCTTGATTGTTTGCGTGACAGGGGGGTCTTCCTATTAATAGAATTCCGGCTTTTATATTGCTTAACTATAAAATATATTATTGGCTCTCTCCTATTGTGAATGGCACAAGAACTGTGCTTGGAACATTATTTTTTTCTACAGCACAGAGGCCTATTTTAATTTCTAAGTGCAACGCTGCTTTTGGTCTAATGGGGCGACGATAATTGATTCGGCTATGGTTGTTGCTGAATCAATTGAAAACGTTGACACGGGCTGCCGCTTATTTCCTGAGTCGGTAAGAGGAACCTTAAAACAGTGACTACTGATCGTTTATCTTATTTACCTTAGGTTCCCATTCCTTTCGCTCCACCTTGACGACGGAATCCAGGATGAAGTATGTGGCGAGCGACAATCCGCACGGGAACATAAATGCGACAGCGAGTATTGCGGTGGGGAAGCGAGGCATCAAACCGGTGGCAAGGTATTCTGTGATGAGAGGGGCTCCTGGGATTAGGCAGATAGCCGCTAAGATGAGCGCAACAAGCGAGAAGAACTTAAGTGGACGGTAGTCCTTAAAAAGGGTACCGATCATGGCAATGACTCTAATAACATCGCTTACGGTATTGAGTTTGGACTCCGATCCAGCCGGGCGGTCGCGGTACTCGATGGATACATCTTTGAACCGGCAACGATGGTCGACCGCGTGGATGGATAGGTCTGTTTCGATTTGGAAGCCCTCGGTGAGCTCGGGAAGCGTCTTAACGAAGGGTTTGCTTATGGCACGATAGCCAGTCATGACGTCGTCGAAGCTGTAACCATAAATCCACTTGATCATGCTGCGTACAAGGTTGTTGTCAAATTTGTGAAAGCGTGCGTGTTCTCCTCGGCGTACGTTCCGTTGGACAGACGATCGCCGACGGTCATATCGGCTTCACCGGCAAGGATGGCTTTGCACAAAGCGTGCACTGACTCCGCCGGATAGGCGTCGTCTCCATCGGCCATGAGATAACAAACGGCCTCGATATCACGGAACATTTGACGGCATACGTTGCCCTTGTCTTGCCGGGGTTCAAATTTTACGGACGCTCCGTGTTCACGAGCAATTTGCACAGTGCTATCAGTCGAATTGTTGTCATAGACATAGATTGTGGCTTCAGGCAGTTCGCGGTGAAAATCGTCTACAACCTTGTCGATGGTCGGCGCTTCGTTGCAACAGGGAATGATTACGGCAATATCGCTTGAATTCACGTTGCTCTCCATGGTTTATTTGTGACCGTAAGAAGCGTAGTCGTTGGTTATTTAGTCTGGTTTTAATGACTTTAAAGCCAGATGGGATTCATTCATGAACCGTGCTTTTGTTTAAACACTGGCCGTAAGACATGGGGATGACTTGTGGCCCTATTTGTTAATCTGGGGCTTATAGGACAAAATGTGTGTCCATGTTTGGGGTATCGGCGCAGGTCGATGCCCCTTTTTCAGCCGTTTTAATTCCGCGCCCGCTTTTAACCGCTCGGACAGAATGTGTGTCCGGTTGTCTATCGTTCCCGCAGGTGGATAACCTTTTCCTGAACCGTTAAATACCCTTTCGGAAGAGGTACCCATGAAGGTCGTTTATCGCCCCTGCTGTGGCGGTCGGACCAGGCGCAACGGCAGGACATGATCGAGGGAGGGGTGAACTCGCAGCCGGGGCCGTCCTGCGCAACCACCGGGGGCTGACGTCGGTCAAGCGCGTGAAGGCGGTGTTCTGGTGGTGCCACGCGCACTCGGGGGACGCGAGGGCGGCGCGCGAGAAGCTCTCCGCGATGCCGACCGACGCGGACATCGACTTCCTGTTCAGCGTCTACTCCGCCTCGCCGTCGCGCGAGGACGGAGGGCCGGAATGGGGCGACGGGGCCGTGTGGGAGGACCTCCACCACAGGGGCCCGTACCCGTTCCGGCTGGATTAATGGATGGAAACGGATGTTCTATCGGGACACACATTTTGTCCTATAAGCCCAAATATCACCGCTTGTCGATTTCCGTGTTGCTCTATTTGAGCTGTTCGTTCAAAGTGTAGGCAAGTAATGTACGGGGGATTAGGTGATTTGATGGTTGGTACTGATGCGGTTCGAATCTGCTTTCGAAAACGATCGAGGGGAATGGCGCTAATTCTCTTATTCATCGCACTTGGCGTAATGCCAACTCAGGCAGAGGCCAAGAGCTATGCTGAGCTTGATGACGGTGTTTACACTATCACTAATGTTATTGCCGATAAATCATTGGATGTTGCGGGTGGTTATTGCGTTAACTGTTCGAACGTGCAGGTTTATGAAGGTAACCATACCTATGCCCAGGCTTGGAGAATTTCTAAGAAAGGGTCCTCTTATTCCATTGAGAATTCGATTACCGGCATGGTGCTTGATGTTGCTGGTGGCTCAAAAATAGCGGGTGCTAATGCGCAGCTATATGATTCGAACAACACGCAGGCCCAACGATGGAAATTTGTCCAGAATGCTGACGGATCGTATTCAATTCGTTCTGATTGCAATGGTTTATTTCTTGATGTTTCCGGTGGAAGCTCAAAAAATAGAGCTAATGTCTGCCTTTATACGTCAAATGTCACCAAAGCGCAAAAATGGAGGGTCGAGCGCGTCACTCAACCTGTTAAAGACGGCTCCTATCGTATTTCTACCGCTCTGTCGGATAAAAAGGTGATTGACCTTTGGGGCGGATCTTTAGATAACGGAGCCGCTGTTCAAATCTACGAAGATAACGATTCGTTGGCTCAGGCTTGGAATGTTGTGTTCGATCAGAATACAGGCTACTATTCCATTTTCTCTGCGCTGTCAGGTCGTTCATTTGATATTCCTGGTGGTTCCAAGTCTTCCGGCGTGCGCATTCAGCAGTACTCATCTAATCGAACTCCGGCACAGCAATGGCGTCTTTTGCAGACTTCTGACGGTCACATTGAAGTTGTCTCGGCACTAACAGGTAAGGCGTTGGACGTTCCCGGTGCTTCTCTTTCTAATGGCAACCAACTGCAAATGTATCAGGCAAACCATACTGACGCTCAAAAATGGACGTTCAACACGTCTCCAGTAGATCATTCTGGTTCTTTCCAGCTTAAGACAACTGTTGACGAATCAGGTGTTCTTGACGTTTCCGGTGGGTCAAAGGATTCTGGTGCTGCATCGCAGCTTTGGAGTTCAAATCTGTCTCTGGCGCAGAAGTGGGTGCTTGAGCGTCAAGATGATGGCTCGTATACCTTTAAAAATGCCAACTCGGGCCTGTATTTGACGGAAATCGCGAAAAGTGGAATCGAATATCGTAAAGAGCCTTCGGGTTATTCATACTGGATCTTGGATGCTAGCTTAAACGGGGGATATCGTATTAAAAACAAACAGTCCGGCAGATGTATCGATCTTTCCGGTGGATCGAGCGCAGCTGGTAACAGTGTTTCTACGTACTCGAGTAACGGAACCAAGGCCCAATCGTGGTTGCTCGTCCCATGCAATTTGATTGAGAATGGTGACTACTATCTGCTAAACCAGAGTGGCACCAGGCAAGTTCTTGATGTTCCGAACGCTTCGTCTGACGGGGGGCTTGCGCTTCAGACGTACGTTTTCAATGGCTCGGCGGCTCAACAGTGGCATCTCGAGAACACGGGCGGCGGTTTCTTTACCATTAAGAACATCAACTCGGGTTTGTGTCTTGATGTTCGCTCAGGCCGTGCCAAATCGGGGACCATTGTCCAGCAGTATGCCGAGAACGATACCAAAGCTCAGTCTTGGAAGTATGTTCCTACTTTCAGCGGTGGTTATATCCAGTCTGCGCTCGGTGACTATGCGCTATCGACCAAGCGCGGGGCCGAATCGGGTGTGCTCGCTATTATTTCTATCGACATGACAACTCCGCAGTCCGAATGGGAGTTTAGGAATGTTAGCAATCCCGGCGATCTTGTCATTTCGCATAGCGCGGCTGCGTCTGAATACAATCTGAGTCTTCGCTCGGACTCGCTTGAAATTGGAATGACCTTTGATCGTTACGGCAATGCGCACTTTGCGCTTCCGTCTGTTTTTGACCTTAACTCTGCTCAGCTTGTATACAGCGGCGGGCCGGAGACGTCTATTACCGTAGGAGACTGCTCTGTTGGACTTACCGTGGGGTCTTCGGTGACGTTGAGCGATCTTGGCCTGACAAGCAGTGTAAACTCTGATAATCCGATTGCCGTTCGATCCGCCCTTGATGCGGCCGATTTGTTCACGTTTGACATTAAGCAGACCGCTGGTGTGGCTTCGATGTTTATTAGCAGCGACGATCCGGTCAATTATGGGCGTGGCTACATCGAATCGTGTGGAGATCATACTGCAGTTGCTACCGGCTCCATGAAGCTTGTCGACGCCTCCGGCGTCTCTGTGTATGACGGCGCATTATCTCAGATTAAGGGCCGCGGCAACAGCACGTGGATGATGGACAAGAAGCCATATCAGATCAAGCTCGATAAGAAGGCCGACCTTTTGGAGACGGGCGATAAAGCGAATAAGAATAAGACCTGGGTGCTTTTGGCAAACGCTTACGATGGAACTTCGATGCGCAATGCTGCGGCATATTCGCTTGCGTCTGCATTGGGAACTCATGCACCGATTGAGTACCGTGCCGTTGATCTGTATTATGACGGACAATACCGCGGTGCCTATATGCTCTGCGAGAAGGTCCAGATCAACTCGGGTCGCGTGGACATCGACAACCTTGAAGACGCTAACGACGCCGTTAATGGCGGGACAAGCTATCAGCTTGTCGAGGGGGTTAACTCTTACGGTAATCGAATGAAGTACGCTACGGGACTGCAAAATCCCTCCGACATCACGGGCGGCTATCTGATTGAGTTTGATCAGGAGCGCTATGTGAATGAGGGCGCCTGGTTTAGCGTAGATTCGGGAAACGGTGTACTGTACTTTGTGTGCAAGTCGCCTGGTGTTTGGACCAAGGATGAAGCTGAATATTTGAGTTCTCGTTTCCAGGAATTCTTCGATTGCATTCGCAACGGAGGTGTCAATCCTGAGACGGGAAAAACGACGGCGGATTACTGCGACATTGATTCTCTTGCGCGCCTTTACTGGCTCAATGAGATCACCAAGTGCGTTGACGGTTTTAATTACTCGTCAACGTATCTGTTCAAGAATTCTGATACCTCTGGCGACTCGCGGTTTGTTTTCGGTCCAGCCTGGGATTTTGACTTGGCGATGGGAAACGCTCTTTCATCCCAGTCAAGTGACAGTTACTTGTCGCCGCAGGGTTGGCTTACGCGCAATGCTCTTTTAGGCTCTCGTCTGCTGCAGGATCCGACGGTTCGCGCTGCTGTTGATGCCGTCAAGCAGGAAGTGCTTGACGAAGCCCGGGGGTGCATCAATGGGCAGGATTACCTTGCGTATGAGTCCAGTGTTGCTACCTCTGTGAACATGGAGTCCATACTGTGGGGTGTCTCTTCTGAGTCTCCCGATGATGTACGCGCATGGCTCAACAGTCGTCTGGATTGGCTTGAGACGGCGCAATAGGGCTTTAGACTGATTTTTTACGTCCGTGTTTAGGGTCTTGTCGTTTTATTTGGCTATTTACTGAGGTCGTTCGACTTGCGTCGGGCGGCCTTTTCTGTTCATGAGTAACTCATGGGCTGGGCCGTTTGCTTGATCGCCGCGAATTTTGGCATCGCGGTGCGCTTGATTGCTCCACAAATAAGCCCGGTACAGCGATTGAACTGCCTCCCATTTCTTGGACATAAGAAATGGGAGGCTTTCTTTATGCGCGTTGATTTGAGAGTGAAGTATGATGTCGAGGCCAGGAAGGCGGCCATAGGGCTCTTCGAGCTCGGGCACGGGTATAAATCTGCCGCGATTGCCCTTTCGCTTCCCGTGGAAGCCGTGAGAAGATGGCAGGAGATATACCGCGCGTTCGGGAGCGAGGTGCTGCTGCGCATGGACGGAAAGCAGGGCAGGTACACATACGAGCAGAAGGTCGCCGCCGCCGCCGTCGTCGACGGCGGCATGACGAAGACCGAGGCGATGGCGGCGTTCGGCATATTGTCGATGTCGCCGCTCAAGAAGTGGTGCGCGCTGTACCGCCGGGGCGGTGCGGAGGCCCTGCGCCCGAGGCCCAAGGGCCGGCCGAGGGGTTTCAGGGCAAGGCCGCGGACCCGCGAGGAGGAGCTCGAGGGGCGGTGCCGTAGGCTCGAGGCCGAGGTGGCCTACCTAAAAAAATTACGCGCCCTGGTCGAGAGGGACGGGCTCTGACCAGGGCGAAGGCCAAGGCGGTCGCGGCCCTGCGCGCCGAGGGGCACGCGCTCGGGCACCTGCTCGCATGCGCCGAGCTCAAGCGGTCGACCTACTACTACGCCCTCGCGCACCCGCCGAGGCCCACGCGCCCCGAGCTCCGGGAGGCGGCCGCCGAGATCTTCTCGCGCACCGCCAACGGCTGCGGGCACCGGCAGATAGCGATGTGCCTCAGGGCGGAAGAGGGGGCCGTGATAGCCGACAAGACCGTGCTCAAGATGATGCGCGAGATGGGGATCCGCTGCGGTATCAGACGCGAGACGGCCTACCACAGGTACAACTCGTACAGGGGCGTCGTCGGCAGGACGTTCGAGAACGTGATCGCGAGGGATTTCGACGCCGGGGCCCCGTGGCGGAAGCTGGGAACGGACGTCACCGAGTTCAAGGTGGCGGGCGGCAAGGCCTAGTGGGCCCCGACGCTGGACTTCCGCACCAAGGAGATCGTGGCGAGCGACATATCGACCACGCCCGACATGGCCCAGCAGGTGAGGATGCTCGACGAGCTGCTGCCCAAGATCCCCGAGGGCGCCGCCCCGACCATGCACTCGGACCGGGGCTGGCAGTACCAGCACGCCTCGTACACATCCAGGCTCGAGGTTGCCGGCATCGTCCAAAGCATGTCCAGGAAGGCGAACTGCATCGACAACGCCGCCACCGAGCAGCTCTTCGGCCACGTCAAGGACGAGTTCTACTGGGGCCGTGAGTGGAAGACGTTCGAGGATTTCAAACGCTACCTGGAGGAATACATAGTCCACTGGAACACGAGCCGGAGGCAGGTAAGATTGAAGGGCCTGACCCCGGAGGAGTCCCGGAATCAGGCCCTCGCGGCCTAGTCGCTATTTAGGGCGTCCAAGATTTGGGACGCAGTTCAGATTGATGCTGCACCGGGCTTTCTGCTCTTGTGTATATGGCTGTCTGCCTTTGTCGTTGAGCCCCCTACGCCTCAGTCGGCTCCACGCCCAGCTCGTTGCGGACGAGCTCGAAGGCGGCGGCGATGGCCTTGTCCATGTCGTAGTACTTGTAGCCGCCCAGGCGACCGGCGAAGACCACGTCCCCCTCCTGCGCCGCCAGTTCCTCGTACTGCTTGTAGAGGGCCTCGTTCTTGGCGTCGTTGATGGGGTAGTAGGGCTCGTCGCCGGGCTTCCAGTCGGCCGGGTACTCGCGCGTGATGACGGTCTTGTCCTGCGTGCCGAACTCGAAGTGCTTGTGCTCGATGATGCGGGTGTAGGGGACCTCGCGCTCGGTGTAGTTGACCACGGCCACGCCCTGGTGGTCGGCCTCGTCGAGCGTCTCGGTCTCGAAGCGCAGGCTGCGGTACTCGAGCGTGCCCAGCTTGAAGTCGTAGAACGCGTCGATGGGGCCGCAGTAGATCGTCTTGGCGGCGATATCGGGCTCGGCGGCGGCCAGCTCCCTGTACTCCACGCCGCAGCGCACCTCGACGCCCTGGAGCATGTTGGCGACCATCTTGGTGTAGCCGCCCATGGGGATGCCCTGGTAGCGGTCGTTGAAGTAGTTGTTGTCGTAGGTGAAGCGGCAGGGGAGGCGCTTGATGATGCTCGCGGGCAGGTCGCGGCAGTCGCGGCCCCACTGCTTCTCGGTGTAGCCCTTCACGAGCGTCTCGAAGATGTCGCGGCCGACGAGCGACAGCGCCTGCTCCTCGAGGTTTGCCGGCTCGCCGATGTTCTCGGCGGCCACCTGCTCGGCGATCTTGGCCTTGGCGTCTGCCGGCGTGACGACGCCCGGCCACATCTTGGCGAAGGTGTTCATGTTGAAGGGCATGTTGTACATGCTGCCGCGGAAGTTGGCGACCGGCGAGTTGACGTAGTTGTTGAACTCGGCGAAGCGGTTGACGTAGTCCCAGACGTCCCTCATGGAGGTGTGGAAGATGTGCGCGCCGTAGCGGTGGACCTGGATGCCCTCGACGTCCTCGGTGTAGATGTTGCCGGCGATGTGGTCGCGGCGGTCGATGACCAGGACCGACTTGCCGGCGCGCTTGGCTGCGTTGGCGAAGACGGCGCCCGAAAGGCCGGCACCGACGACAAGGTAATCGAACTGGGACATGGATATGCTCCTTTGTATGTCAATTGGACAGTTACTTTAGTTTAGGGACAAACATAGCTGATGTCTTTGCCCCAGCGATTAGTGTAGCAGATGCTCTTTCAGCAGCTCCAACGCGTGAGCGTAACCCTGCAGGCCCTCACCGGTGATGGTGGCGAAGCAGGCTAGGCGTGCATAGCTTATCTGGCGGAAGTCCTCGCGGGTCTCGACGGCGCTGATGTGGACCTCGACGGCAGGGATGGCGACGGCCTTGAGGGCGTCGAGGATCGCCACGCTCGTGTGCGTGTAGGCCGCCGGGTTGATGACGATGCCGTCGACCTTGCCGTAGGCCTCCTGGATCTTGTCGACGATGCTGCCCTCGTGGTTAGACTGGAAAACCTCGACCTCGTCGAAGCCCTGTGAGGCGCCCGCTTCCTGGCAGATCTGCACTAAGCGGTCGTAGTTGTCGCTTCCATAGATGCCCGGCTCGCGAATGCCGAGCATGTTGAGGTTGGGGCCATTAATGACGAGTGCTTTCATGGTTGCTTCCTTTGCGATTGGAAAACCACCACAAAGGCGCCTGTCCCCTTTGTGGTGGTTTTTGCTAGAGGGCTGGTGGAAGGGTGTCTAGGACGGCGACCGCGGTGTTGGCGGCGCAGTCGCGCGAGTCGATGATGTAGTCGGCCCAGGCGCGGTAGCGCGGCATGCGCTGCTCGGCCAGCTTGTCGATACCGTCGCGGGCGGTGATGGGGCGACCCTTGTGGGCGAGTTCGTCGAGCTTGCGGTTGAGCATCACAATCTGGCTGTTCTGGTGCAGCAGCGGGTAGTTCTCGTCTCGCGTGACGACGCCGCCGCCGGTGGAAAGCACCAGGCCGCTGCGATTGGAGATATCGGCCAGGCCCGCCGTCTCCTGCTCGCGGAAGGCCGGCTCGCCGTGCTCGACGATAAAGTCGGCGCAGGGCATGCCTAGGCGCTCTTCAAGCGCGCGGTCGAGATCGATGTGCTCGCGTCCCGTGAGCAGGGCAATCTGCTCGCCCACGCGGGTTTTGCCCGACCCCGGCATGCCGATCAGCGCGATGTTCTGTTCGCGGCGTGACAAGCGTTCCGTTACATCCAGGATGCGCTCGCGCGGGGTGACCTGGCCGGTATAGCGCTCGACGGCTTGCGCCGCCTGGGCCACAAGCATGAGCAAACCGCCGATGCAGGGAATGCCGCGACGCTCGGCCTCGAGCATGAGTCCCGTGCGGGCGGGGTTGTAGACGATATCGATTGCGCCCTCGAGCGCATCGAGCCCTTCGAGCGTGCAGGGCGCGTCGGGGCAGTGGGGGAACATGCCGGCGGGAGTGCAGTTGACGAGCAGCGCGGCATCGGATTGCTGCGCGATGTTGCCGTAGTTGACCTCGCTCGTGCGACCCACGGGTACGACGATGGCGTCCAAGTCGCCGAGTACCATGCTTGCCGTGGTGCCGGCGCCACCGGTGGCACCAAGCACGAGGACCTTTTTGCCGGCAACCTCTACGCCCAACTCCTCGACTAGACACTGAAAACCAAAGTAGTCGGTGTTGTCGCCGCGCAGGCGACCGCCAGGTAGGCGTGTGATGGTGTTGACGTTGCCCATGCGCTCGGCGAGCGGACTCAGCTCGTCCAGGTACTCCATGACGGTGCGCTTGTAGGGGATGGTCACGTTGGTACCCTCCCATTCGTCGCCCGTCATAAAGGCCGCGAGGTCCTCGGGCTCGCGCTCAAATCGCACGTACTCGAGCCCAGCGAGCTCCTTGTAGATGGTCGGGGTGTAGCTGTGGCCCAGCACGCGGCCCAATACGCCGTAGGGGCGGGTTGTGGCGGTATCGGTCATCTAGAGCACCTCCGTGTAGCTGCCAAAGTAGGTGAAGCTCTCACACACGTCGTCGATCGAATCGAGCAGGTCGTCGAGGGCCTTGCTGCCAAAGGGGCAGTCCAGATCAAAGTAGAACATAAACTCAAAATCGCGCCCGGGGATGGGACGGCTCTCGAGCTTGATGAGGTTGATGTTGAGCGCATAGAAGCGCTCGAGCACGCGGTAGAGGGCGCCCGGCTCATTGGCCGTGGTGATCATGAGCGAGGTACGGTTGGCACCGGGATAGACGCGTGGCTCGCGGCTGATGACGACAAAGCGTGTGTAGTTGTTGTCCGAGTCCTGGATGTTGGACTCCAGCACCTCCAGGCCATAGAGTGTCGCGCAGCTGCGCGATGCGATGGCGGCAACATCGGTGCGCCCGGAGCTGGCGACCATCTCGGCCGACATGGCGGTGTTGGGGTACTTGGTGGCGTGCAGGTCGTGGGACTCGATAAAGCCCGCACACTGGGCAATGGCTTGGCCGTGGCTGTAAACCTCGCGCACGTCGGTGAGTTTGGTGCCGGGTTTGACGAGCAGATTGTGGTCGATCTTGAGGCGCAGCGAGCGCACGATGTGGAAATCGAACTGGGCGAGCAGGTCGTAGACGGCGTTGACCGATCCGGCAGTTGAGTTTTCGATGGGTAGCACGCCATACTCGCAGAACCCGTCGCGCACGGCTCGCATGACGCCCTCAAAGGTCTCGAAGAACGCGATATCGGGCACGTCGAAGAGCTTGCACGCGGCGATTTGACTGTAAGCGCCCTCAACGCCCTGGCAAGCGACGGTGGCGGTTTGAGGGAAGGGCGTGTCGGAGGCTGCAGCCGTGGCGTGGGCCTTTTGCGAGATGGTGATGCCCTTGAGCTCGTTGATGTAGCGCTGCTGCTCGGCCTTGCTCATGCTCATGAGGAGACGGAACAGGGCGATGGTCTGTGCCTCGTAGCGTTCGGGCGCGCGGCTGGCGAGGTTGTTGAGCTTGGAGCGCTCGCGGGCGGGATCGAAGACGGCCTTGCCCATCTCGATCTTTGATTTGGCGACTTCGGTGGCAATGTCCATGCGCTCGACAAAGCTATTGAGCAGGGTGGTGTCGATGCCATCGATGGCCTGGCGGATGTCGGCAAGGTCCATGGAGGCCCCTTTCGTAAATCGTTGCCTGGGGTAGTTAATTTGGGACGGGGCTATTTTAGCTACCCCGGCAGCAAATCGGCCAAAACGTCGCGTTAACTGCCGGGGTAGCTAAAAAAGCCCCGTCCCAAATTAACTACCCTTGGGGTGGGCGGGTTAGCGCTGGGCTGCGTCCTCGAGGAGGGCATCCCAAATTGCGAGGGCGGCGGCTGCTTCGGCTACGGGGACGGCTCGGGGGACGATGCAGGGATCGTGACGACCGTGGACCGAGAGTTCGACATTTTCCATTGCGTCCATGTCGACCGTCTGCTGCTCGCGGCTAATGGAGGGCGTCGGCTTTACGGCCATGCGCCACATGACGGGCGCGCCGGTCGAAATACCGCCCAGGATGCCGCCGGCGTTGTTGGATTCGACCTCGATCTCACCGGTCTCGGCATCGATGCGATACGGATCGTTGTTCTCGCTGCCGCGCAAGGCGGCCACGGCAAAGCCCATGCCAAACTCCACGCCCTTTACGGCGGGAATGCCAAACGTGATCTGTGCGATGCGGTTCTCGATGCCGTCGAACATGGGGTCGCCGATGCCCGCAGGTAGGCCGTAGATGCCGCACTCCACGATGCCGCCGATGCTGTCGAGTTCGTCGCGCGCGGCTAGGATCTCCTCGCGCATGCGGCCGGCTGCGGCGGCGTCAATGCACGGCAGATCGTTCGTAAGGATTGCCTTGCGGTCGGCCTCGCGATAGACCATGTCGTCCATGGGCAGGTCGGAGATGCCGCCGATCTGCGCCACATGCGCCATGACCTGAATACCGCGGGCCTCAAGTGCCTGCAGCGCAATGCCGCCGGCGATGCATAAGGGTGCCGTTAGGCGGCCGGAAAAATGCCCGCCACCAGCGACATCGTGCATGTTGTGATACTTCACGCGCGCAGGGAAGTCTGCGTGCCCGGGGCGGGGCTTGCGGCGCAGCTCGGAGTAATCCTTGGAGCGCGTGTTGGTGTTCTCGATAATCGCGGCGATGGGCGCGCCGGTGGTATGTCCATCGACAACACCGGCGATGATGTGCGCGGCGTCGGCCTCGCGGCGTTTGGTTGCGGTCTCGTCGCGACCGGGGGCGCGACGGTCCAAAAAGGTCTGCAACGCCTCCTGGTCAACGGCGATACCAGCGGGAATTCCGTCAAGCGAGCAGCCGATAGCAGGGGAGTGCGACTGGCCGAAGATGCTCAGATGCAAGACGTTGCCAAAGGTCGAGGACATGCTATTCCTCCTCGAGTGTGACCTTGCCGCCCAGCAGGCGGTAGTGATCGAAGAAATCGGGATAGGACTTGTTGACCGCCTCGGCCCCGTGGATCACGACCTCGCCGGTGGCGCGGCTCGCGGCGATGGCGGCCATCATGGCGATGCGGTGGTCGTTGTGCGAATCGACTTCGCCGCCGGTAAAGGCGTCGACACCCTTGATGATGAGGTCGTCACCGGCAATGCGCACCTGCGCGCCCAGCGCGGTGAGCTCGCGGGTGGTAGTTGCCAGGCGGTCGGATTCCTTGATGCGCAGGCGGGCACAGTCGCGGATGAAGGTACGGCCTTGCGCCAGTGATGCCACGGCCGAGATAACGGGTACCAGGTCGGGAATGTCGTGGGCGCTCATCTCAAAGCCGGCGAGCTTGTCGGACTGCACGGTGGCGGCGTTGGTGGAACGCACGATGCGGGCGCCAAAGCGCGAAAGCGCGGCAAGTACGTTGCGGTCGCCCTGTGCGGAGCTCAGGGACACGCCCTCGACGGTGATGGGGTCGGTGCCGATAGCGCCGGCACACAGCCAAAAGGCAGCGTTGGACCAGTCACCCTCGACGGCCACGCTGCCGGGCGTGCGATACGAGCCACTGCTCACGCGGAAGTTCGTGACCTCGGGCTGGCCGTCCCGGGCGGGAATACGCTCGACGTTGACCTCGACGCCGAAGGCCTTCATGGCCTGGATCGTCAGGTTGATATAGGGGCGACTCTCAATGAGGCCGGTCACCTGCACGCAGGAGGGCTGGGCCAGCAGCGGGGCTGCCAGCAGCAGGCCGGAGATGTACTGCGAGCTCACGTTGCCCGGCAGGATAAAGGTGCCCGGGCGCATACGACCGCTCGTCTTGATCGGAAAGCCGCCCAGACCCTGCAGGTCGCAGCCGGCGGCAATGATCTCGTCCGAGAGCGGGGAGAGCGGGCGAGCACCCAGACGGCCTTGGCCCACAAAAGTGGCATCCGCACCCAGCGCGCAGGCGACAGGCAGCATAAAGCGCAGCGTGGAGCCACTTTCACCGCAGTCGAGCGTGCCGCCGGCAAGGGCCTTGAGTAGGCCAAACTCAACACTCTTCATGGTGGGGTGGACCTGGAAGCCGTCCTCGACGGTCTCGATGCGGGCGCCCAGGGCCGTAAGGCAACGCACCGTAGCCTCGATGTCGGCGCAGGTGGTGTTGCAGGTGACGTGTGTCTTGCCGTTGGCAAGCGCCGCGCAGATGATCAGGCGATGCGCCATCGATTTGGACGCGATGGCGGGAACGGTGCCCTTGAGTGGGGACGGGGTGATGCGGGCTAGCATGCGGATGCGTCTCCCTTCTGGCCGAGGCCCTTGGCAATGAGTTCGTGGAAAGTGGAAAGCGGCGTGCGGTCGATGCTGCAGCGGCCAATGCCGTGCGGAATCACCAGGTCGATGGTGTCGCCCGCGCGCTTCTTGTCGTGGAGCGCCTCGGCAAAGATGGCATCGGCATCTAGGTCGCAGCGGGTCTTGAGGCCATGGCGGGCGCAGAGCTCCTCAATACGACCGGGCAGTGCAGCATCGCAAACGCCGTGCAGGGCCGCGGCGCGCGTGATGATGCCCATGCCGATCGACACGCAGTTGCCGTGTCCGAGCTCAAAGTGCTCGCAGGCCTCAACGGCATGTCCGGCGCTGTGTCCAAAGTTGAGGAGCTTGCGCTGGTTGGTTTCGCGCTCGTCGGCGACGACCACGGCGCGCTTGATGTCGATGTTGCGGGCGATGATAAGCGCTACGCGGGCCACATCGCGGTTGAGCAGCTCCAGCGTGAGCGGGGTTTTCTCCAACTCGGCGAAGAGCTCGGGGTCGGCGATCACGGCGTGCTTGACGACCTCGCCGCAGCCGTCGGCGAACTGCTCAGGCGTTAGGGTGGCAAGGCATCCCACGTCGGCGATAACCACGCTCGGCTGCCAAAAGGCACCGGCGAGATTTTTGCCGGCGGCCAGGTCGATGGCCGTCTTGCCGCCCACCGACGAGTCCACCATGGCGAGCAGGCTCGTGGGGATCTGCACAAACTTGCAGCCACGCATGTAGGTGGCGGCCACAAAGCCGGCCACGTCGCCCACGACGCCGCCGCCGAGCGCCACGATCACGTCGGAGCGCGAAAGCTCGTGCTCGGCCACAAACTCCAAAATGGCAACATAGGTTTCGGCGCGCTTATGGGCCTCGCCGGCCTCGAAGGTGCAGATGCTCACCTCGTAGCCTGATGCCTCCAGACTCTGCTTAACTGGCATCTGGTAGAGCGGGCCCACGTTGGTGTCCGTCACGATGACGGCCTTGGTGCCGCCGGCAGTGGCGCGCACGAGCGGTCCCGCCTGCTCCAGCAAAAACGTGCCTACATGCACCTGGTAGGGGCGTGCGGTGTCGATATCGATGGTAATCGCCATAAGCTTCGGTCCTTTCGACCTGGCGTGATAGGTGGTCTAGTGGGAGGCCTCGTCGTCGAGCGCGCGCTTAATGCGGTCGCCCTCGGCAAGGAGATTCTCCAGATAGCGCTGGTCGCGGTCCTTGAGCGCACGGCTGTAGGCGCCGAGCGAGTCGATCAGGTGGTCGATCTCGAAGGCGAGAGCATCGGCGTCGTCGATCATGAGCTCGGACCACATCTGCGGATTGAGGTGCGCCACGCGGGTGAGGTCGCGGTAGCTGCCGGCCGAAAAGCCGTGGTGGACCTGAGCGGTCGGGCTCTTAACATAGGCGTTGGATACCACGTGCGCAAGCTGGCTCGTGAAGGCGATGACGCGGTCGTGCTCGGCGGCGCTGGTCACGCTGAACTTGCCAAAGCCCAAGGGGCGCACCATCTCGCGTACCTGGCCCAAAAGCTCCAGCTTGAGTGCGTCGTTCACCGCGGGCGGCACGAGAACGAGTGGTGCGCCCTGGAACAGGTCGGCGCGGGAGTGTGCATAGCCCGAGTACTGCGTGCCCGCCATGGGGTGCGCGCCCACAAAGTAAAAGCCGTGCTCGCGGGCAAGCTCAAAGGCGCGCTCGCACACGATGCCCTTGACGCCCACCGTGTCGATCACCACGGGGCCCATGATGGCCTCGGTGTCGGTGGCGTCGGCGAGTGCCTGGGCATGCGCCTCGAGCCACTCGATGCAGGCCTCGGGGTAGCAGGCCAGGACGATGATGTCGCATTCGCCGAGTGTCTTGTCGTTGAGCTCTCCGGCGACAGTGCCCATGCTGGCGGCCGTCATGACATCGTCATCGGGGTCCCAGGCCAGCACGCGGACGCCCGCCTGCGCATAGCCGCGGGCAAAACTGCCGCCGATGAGGCCAAGGCCGACGATGCCCGTGCATTTGGGACCGCCCTGGTTAACGCGCGCGTTTCTCACCGTACCCATGGGCTACTCCATGGTCTCTTGGCAGACGACCTCGCGGATGGCTCGGATGCGGCGCATGGTGTCGTCGAACTGGTCGGGGGTGAGGGCCTGAGCGCCGTCGGACCAGGCACGGCTCGGCTCGTCGTGGACCTCGATCTCCAGGCCGTTGGCACCGCAGGCGGTCGCGGCGAGCGCCATGGGCTCAACGTAGCGGGTGTAACCGGTGGCGTGGCTGGGGTCGGCGACGACGGGCAGGTGCGACAGGTGGTGCAGCACCGGCACGGCGTTGAGGTCGAAGGTATTGCGGGTGCGGGTCTCGAAGGTGCGGATGCCGCGCTCGCACAGGATGACGTTGTCGTTGCCCTCGCTCATGATGTACTCGGCGGCCATAAGCAGCTCATCGATCGTGCCGGACATGCCGCGCTTAAGCAAGACCGGAGTCTTGGTCTTTCCGGCCTCTTTGAGCAGAGGGAAGTTCTGGGCGTTGCGGGCGCCGATCTGCATGACGTCGATCTTCTTGTCCAGGAAGACCTGCACGTCGCGTGGGTCCATGATCTCGGTGACGATCGGCATGTCGAGCTCGGCAGACGCCTCGCACAGCAGGTCGAGGCCGGCGGGGCCCATGCCCTGGTAGGCGTAGGGGGAGGTGCGGGGCTTGTAGGCGCCACCGCGCAGCATCGTGGCGCCGGCGGCCTTCACGCGGCGTGCGATGCGGATGAGGTTCTCGCCCTCGACGGAGCAGGGACCGGCGATGACCTGGAACTGGTCGCCGCCGATCTTGACGCCGTGGCCGCAGTCGATGACGGAATCCTCGGGGTGGAATTTGCGGTTGGCACGCTTAAAAGGCTCGGAGACGCGCTGCACGCGCTCGACGACATCCATAGACTCGAGCAGGAACGGGTCGATCTTGGTCGTATCGCCCACCAGGCCGATGATCGTCTCGTTCTCGCCGCGCGAGACGTCGGTCTTCAGGCCTTTTTTCTCAATCCAGCTGACGATATGGCTGACGGCCTCGTCGCTGGCGCTCTGCTTTAGAATTGCAATCATGGTGTGCCTCTCACCTCGATGGATAACTTTTGCAAAAACGGCCCGCATCGCGAGCCGTGTATATATGGTGCATGAGAGTTTATACTATCTGACTCGCTTTTGCCTTCTAAAGTGGGCCGTTGCGCCGCGTCTTCCTCGGAATTGCAAAGCTTTTTCTTTTATTTTGATAGCCCGTGGCGCACTTGGGTATAATGCCAGTCGTTCGCCCTATTAGCTCAGGGGATTAGAGCGTCTGCCTCCGGAGCAGAAGGCCGTTGGTTCGAATCCAACATGGGGCACCATCGAACGTAAGACCGTCCGAACCTCGCATGGTCCGGGCGGTTTTTCTTATACCGACGCGACGTGATGGGACGTGGTATGGCAGCAACGGATATCGAGCGCGGACTCTCGACCGCCGAGGTCGAGGAGCGCATCGCCGCCGGTAAAATCAACCGCAACATGGAACTCAAGACCAAGTCGGTCAAAGAGCTCATCATCGAGAACCTCTGCACGCTGTTCAATTTGATCAACGTGATCTTGGCGTTCCTGGTCATTTTGACCGGTTCGTTTAAGAATCTGACGTTCCTGTTCGTGGTGTTCCTCAATACCGCTATTGGCGTCATCCAGTCCATGCGTTCCAAGAAGATGGTCGATAAGCTCACGCTGTTGACCTCCAAGAAGGCCATCGCGGTGCGCGACGGCGCCGAGGTGGAGCTCGACCTGGACCAGATCGTGCTCGACGACATCATCCGCCTGGGGCGCGGCGACCAGATTCCCGCTGATGCCGTGGTGGTTTCGGGCGAGGCTCTCGTGAACGAGAGCTTGCTGACGGGCGAGAGCGACCTTATCAAGAAACAGCCCGGTTCCGAGCTCATGAGCGGCAGCTTTATCGACTCGGGTCTGCTGCGCGCCCGCGTGATCCATGTCGGCGCCGACAACTACGTGGCCAAAATTAATAACGAGGCCAAGTACGTCAAAAAGGTCAATTCCGAGATCATGAACGCGCTTAACGCCATCGTGCGCTTTGCGAGCATCATCATGATCCCGCTCGGTTTGGCGTTGTTTGCCTCGAGTGTGAGCGAGCTGTGGGATGCCGCGGGAACCCCGGGCGATAGCGCGCTTTCGTGGTGCTTCTCCGAGCTGTTGGCTGGTCATGTGCCTTCGTCGGCGCTGCTGTCCACGGTGGGCGCCCTGCTGGGCATGATCCCGCAAGGCCTGGTGCTGCTGACCTCGTCGGTGCTCGCCATCGCTACGGTGCGCTTGGCCCGCCGCAAGGTGCTGGCACAGCAGCTCTACTGCATCGAGACGCTCGCTCGCGTCGACGTGCTGTGCCTGGACAAGACGGGCACCATCACGTCGGGCCGCATGGAGGTCGAGGGCACGTATCCGCTGCCGGTTGAGGGCGTGAGCCTAGGCGCCGGCCCGGACGAGGCGGCCGTTCCCGTCGATACCACGGTGCTCGATTTTGCGCTGGCTAACGTGGCACGTGCGACTTCGGCCGATGCCAACGAGACCTGCCAGGCGCTGCTCAACTATTACGCCGATCGCCCGGTCGAGGTGTCTGAACCGCTGTCGGTCATTCCGTTCTCGTCGTCAAAAAAATGGAGTGGCGCTTCGTTTGCGCAGGGCTCCTATGTGATGGGCGCCGCGCAGTTTGTGCTTTCGGAGCGTGTGTTTTCGCAGGTCGAGAACCGTGTCGCCGAGCTTGCCGATACCTGCCGCGTGCTCGTGGTGGCGCGCGTGGACGGCTTTACGCCCGATGGCGATATGGTGGGAGAGGCCGAGCCCGTGGGCTTTGTGACCATCCGCGACGAGATTCGTACCTCGGCGGCCGAGACCATCGGCTACTTTAACGAGCAGGGCGTGACCCTCAACGTGATCAGTGGCGACGACCCGCGTACGGTGTCGTCGATCGCGCGCGTGGTGGGCGTGCCGGGGGCGGACGCTTATGTGGACGCCACGACGCTCGATACGCCGGCCAAGCTCGATGCCGCAGTGGACCGCTACCATGTCTTTGGTCGTGTGACCCCGCAGCAGAAGCGCGAGCTCGTGCAGGCGCTCAAGCGCCGCGAGCACACCGTGGCCATGACGGGCGACGGCGTCAACGACGTGCTGGCTCTCAAGGAGGCCGACTGCTCCGTTGCCATGGCGGCCGGCTCCGATGCCGCGCGCAACGTGGCCGAGATCGTACTCGTCGACAACGACTTTGCCTCGATGCCCGCCGTGGTGGCCGAGGGTCGTCGCTCCATCAACAACCTGCAGCGTTCGGCCTCGCTGTTCCTGACCAAGACGCTGTTCTCGATGGGTCTGGCGGCGCTGTGCATCGCGCTGCCGCCGTACCCCTTCGAGCCCATCCAGATGACGCTCATCAACTTCTTCTGCATCGGCGCGCCGGGCTTTGTGTTGGGCCTTGAGCCCAACAATGCTCGCGTGAAGGGTGCGTTTTTGACCAACGTACTCAAGCGTGCACTGCCGGCGTCGATTGCGGTCATTTTGGCTGCGGCGCTCGATATCTTTGTGGCGCGCGTGTTTGGCTTTAGCCAGCTCACGCTGTCTACGATGTGCCTGCTTACGTCGTGCGCGGCGAGCGTCAGTCTGATCTGGCGCATCTCGCAGCCGCTCACACCCTTACGAGTGGTGCTCTTTGTGTTTGTAGTCGCCGGCATCTTGGTGGGCGTTATCGGATTCCCGGAGCTGCTGTCTATTGCCAACCTGTCGATGGGCCAGATGGTTATCTTGGCTGTCATCGTGGTCTTTACCTGCTCGGTGTTCTTTAAGCTCGCCACGATGATGGATTCGCTCAAGCCGCGTCGTCGTCATGCCGCAACTGGTTTTGGCCGCGGTGTGCGCGTCCGCCTGGGTCGCGGTGGCGGCAAGGTGAGCTCGACGGGTTCGACGGCCGAGCGTTTTGCCAAGCGCTTCGCCGCCGACATGGCGCAGCGCCGCGAAGATCGCACCGTTCGCGAGGCCGAGGCCCGCGCGCTCGAGGGCGTGGCCCAGGCCCAGCCCAAGAAAAAGAGGAGTGCCGGAGCCAAGCGCTCCCGCGTGACGAAGTCCGCCCAAGGCATCAAAGTCTCGATGCCCAAGAAAAAGAAGTTGTAACCGCACCTTACAGGGTAGCTAATTTGGGACGGGGCTTTTTTAGCTACCCCGGCTGATGGCCCCCAGGCTGATGGCGCGATCGATTTGGCCAATTGGCGGCCAGGGCAGCTAAAAAAGCCCCGTCCCAAATTAGCTACCCTCCGATGTTGAATTGGTGCCTTGCTCCTGTGGGGCCGTGGCGATGTTATGCTCTAACCTCGATTGTTTGAATTGCTTCGAAAAGAGGATGCCGTGATCTGCCCGCATTGCCTTAAGACTATCGAGGACGGCGCCTCGTTCTGCCCCTACTGCAACGCCTATGTGGGTCCGGGCGATGGTCCCGAGCACACCGAGTTTGTGTTCTGCGAGGGCTGCGGTGCCCGTCTTTCTCCGCATGATCGTACGTGCCCCAAATGCGGACGCCCCGCTCCGGGTATTCTCTCCGAGGACGCGGCCGCATCCGACCTGGCAGCGGGCCGCACGGCGGGCTTTCCGCGCCTAACGCAAGAGCAGATTGATACCGAGGTGCCGCATGCGCCCGCCTCGGCAGCCGCGGTTCTTTCGGACGCCGCCGACCCCAATGAGACCTGCGTGCTGCCGGCTTTCGATAAGGATTTCGGTATCCCCAAGGTCGTTATTCCCACACCGGTTTCCCTGCACGACGATCCTCAAAAACCCAAGCGTAAGGTGCATCCCGATGAGGACGCTTATCACAAGCACAAGCGTCATATTCCCAAGCCGCTTATCGTCATCGCGGTTCTTGCCGTCGTGTGCGGTGGGGCCTATTGGTTCGTGACGGCCGATCCCATGGGTGTTATGCCCGGCTTCTATGACCAGTTTGGCCAGGCCGCGCAGACGACCTTCCCTACGCGCCAAAAGGGCGAGGCGACTGAGGACGATACCAAGCAGGACGATTCTGCCGAGGTGGTCCAGGAAGAAACCGTGCTGACCGATGATCAGCTCTATACCAGGCTCGACGGTCTGTATCAGACCATCGTGTCCTACGGTGACGAGGATCAGATCGGCGAGGTCATCGATTCCTTCAACAACGGCTATCTCCGAACGCCGCTGTCCACCCGTCAGGAGCTGTCGCAGAGTGCCTACGCCCTGCGCGACCAGATCAAAAAGACGCAAGATGAGCTCAACAACCTGAAAGTACAGGACGATACGGTCTATGCGGACGATATCGCCCACCTAAAGCAGCTTGCCGAGTGGATGTACGAGCGTGTCGACGTGATCTGCCAGAGCTGGGACATTTCGCTGGCCATTCCCGATGGCGAGTCGATGAGCTCCCACCAAAGCGAGATCCTGGCGCCCATCGCGCAGGGCGGTAACAGCGCGCTGAACCAGTACGACGCCAACGTGGGCTCCTGGAAGCCGCAGCAGCGTTCCTAAAATTAGTTCGCCATAGTCGGCATAACCTACGTGCGCAATTGATGTAAGCCCGTGCTTATTGCTACAATTCGTACAAATATGCTTTAAACGCACGAGGAAGGAACCACATGTTTGGTTTTAAGAAAGAGCTCTACACGCCCGAGTATCAGCTTGTCGGCGACGAGTGCGCTGTAATCGAGACGTCGAAGGGTACCATCAAGGTCAAGTTTGACGGCGAGGGCGCTCCCATTCATGTCGCGAACTTCTGCGAGCTTTCCACGATGGGCTTCTATGATGGCCTTAAGTTCCATCGCTATGTGCCCGGTTTTGTCATCCAGGGCGGCGACCCCAATACCCGTGACATGTCCGGCGCCGACGTCGCTGCCGGTCTTGAGGGCCCCGACGGCATGCCCGGTACCGGTGGCCCCGGCTACTGCATCAAGGGCGAGTTTGCCACCAATCCGCGCAACAGCCATGTCGATGGCGCCCTTGCCATGGCACGCTCCATGGACCCCGATTCCGCGGGTTCGCAGTTCTACTTCTGCCTGGGTGCCCAGCATAACCTCGATTCCGGTTACACCGTCTTTGGTGCCACGGTCGAGGGTCTCGATGTGATTTCGCAGCTGCGTGCCGGCGACGAGATCGTCCATGTCGAGATCGTTCACGAGTAAAGGGGACTTCCTTGAATAGCCAGCTGATCCAACAGGGCCGCGCCGCTTACCGCGCGGGTGATTTTTCCGCTGCAGCCCAGATGCTTGGGGCGGCAAAGACTCCCGATGAGATTATGGGCGAGGCCGATCACCTTCGTGGCAACGCCCTGATGCACCTGGGCATGTATGCCGAGGCCGCCGAGGCCTATGCCGCCGCCCTCAACGACGGCACCTACGGCAAGCGCGGTGCGCTGCTCACCAACCGCGGCAAGGCGCTCGCCGCCGTGGGCGACTACAAGACGGCCGCTCAGGCGTTCTCTGCTGCTACGCAGGATGCTTCCTATGCCACGCCGTTTAAGGCCTATCTGGGCCTGGGCAATGCGCTGTTCCAGTCGGGCGACTATGCCAACGCGGGTACTGCCTTCCGTCAGGCCGCCATCGACGGCGCCAATCCGGCTCCTGCCGCCGCACTCGGCGAGCTCGGTCGTTGCTTCATTAAACTCGGCCGTCCGGCGGATGCCGTGGAGACCTACCGCACGGCTATCGACTTTGCCGGCCCCCGCGACGACACACGTGCGCTCAACGCCGGCATGGGTCAGGCGCTTTCTGCCGCCGGCCGTCCCTCCGACGCACTCGACGCCTTTAACGCCGCTACTGCCGATGGCATCTACCAGCTCACCTCCGAGCAGGCCGATGAGCTTGCCCGCGTGCACGATTCGCTTGCCGCGCTGTCTGCCCAGACGGCTATGGCCACGGCTCCGGCGCCCGCGATGGACGCTCCTGCCGTTGATCCGCTCGATCCTACGGGCGCGACCGGTCAGTTTATGCCCGATCCCTCGGACACCGGCTTCTTTACGCTGTCCGAGTCCGAGATGGTCCAGCAGGACCGTCAGGACCGCAAGCAGGCCAAGGTCCGTCGTCGCCATCGCCACACGGGTCTCAAAGTCTTCATCGTGCTGCTTCTGCTCATTTTGATTGCTGCGGGCGGTCTGGGCTTTGCCTACACGCGCGGCTTTGGCTTCCCGTCCCAGGAGTCTGTCGTTACCGATCTGTTCCAGGCTGCCGGCGACGGTGACACCGCAAAGGCCGAGTCTTGCCTGGCCTCGAGCCTGTCCGAGGACGCCAAGTCGATGATCATCTCTTCGATTCCGCAGGGTGCCACCGTGTCCGTCGAGGGCATGGATCAGTCCATGACCGAGACGACCGCTAAGGTGAAGGCATCGCTGTCCAAGGGCGGCGAGCAGGAGTACACCGTCAAATTCGTGCGCTCCGACAACCATATCGGCTGGGCCGTTTCCTCGCTCGATATGGATTTCTCGGCTGCTGACAACCAGTAGTGACCTTATGGGATTTAGCTTTGCCCGGCGCTTCACCGCAAGTGAGGTGCCGGGCTTGCGCTAGTATGATGAGCTAGTAGTTTTCCAGCAATCATCCAACACATCAGGAGTTGCGTTGTTTTCTTTGATGGATATGTTCTTCGGTAGCTATGCGGGCGATCTTGCCATCGACCTCGGTACCGCAAATACGCTTGTCTCCGTGCGCGGCAAGGGCATCGTCATTCGCGAGCCCTCTGTTGTCGCCATCGACAAGAACGACGAGCGCATCCTGGCGGTCGGTATCGAGGCAAAGCGCATGCTCGGCCGTACGCCCGGCAACATCGTGGCCGTTCGTCCCCTGAAGGACGGCGTCATCGCCGACTTCGATGTTACCGAGGCCATGCTCCGCTACTTTATCGACAAGGCTTCCGAGAAGCGCTATCCGTGGACCCCGCGTCCGCGCGTTGTCGTCTGCGTTCCCTCCGGTGTCACGTCGGTCGAGAAGCGTGCCGTCTTTGAGGCCACGATCCAGGCCGGCGCCCGCCAGGCCTATCTGATCGAAGAGCCCATGGCCGCTGCTATCGGCGCCGACCTGCCCGTCGAGGAGCCCACCGGCTCCATGGTCATCGACATCGGTGGCGGTACCACCGAGGTTGCCGTTATCGCTATGGGTGGTATCGTCGTCTCGCAGTCCATCCGTATTGCCGGCGACGAGTTCGATCAGGCCATCCTCACGCACGTTCGTGATGCCTACAACTTGGCCATCGGCGAGCGTACGGCAGAGGACATCAAGATCAAGGTCGGCTCCGCCGTGCCGCTCAAGGACGAGCTCGACGTCGAGGTCAACGGCCGCGACGTGATCACCGGTCTGCCCAAGACCGTGCGCATCGAGAGCGAGGAGATTCGTCGCGCGCTCAACAAGCCGCTCGACGAGATGGCCAAGGCCGTCAAGGACGCACTCGACGCTACGCCTCCCGATCTTGCCTCGGACCTTATGTACTACGGCATTTTGCTGACTGGTGGCGGCGCGCTGCTGCGCGGTCTCGACGTGCGCCTGCGCGATGAGACCGGTGTTTCGGTCAACGTCAGCCCCACGGCGCTCGATAACGTCGTTAACGGCTGTGCCCGCGTGCTCGAGGCCAATGCGTTTGATGGCGGCTTCGTCCAGACCAATGCTTAATTTCCAAAAGGTGGATTCCATTTGGCACGATCTTCGGGTTTCTCCACAAATCTGAATACCAAGCGACAATCAACGGGTATGCGCCCGTTGATTGTTTTCAGCCTGATTTCGGTGTTGCTGCTCACGTTTTACATCCGCGAGGGCGAGGCAGGACCGATTCATGCCGTGCGTTCGGGCGTAACGACGATTACCTCGCCGGTGCGCTTTGTGGGTTCGGCTGTGGCGGCTCCCTTCAATGCGATCGGCAACGTGTTCTCTAACCTTACGGCGTCGCAGGACACGCTTGACGAGCTTAAGAAGCAAAACGAGGAACTGACCTCTAAGGTTGCTGAGCTCTCCGAGGCTCAAAAGACCGCTGAGCGTCTGGAGGGGCTGGTCGGCCTGCAGTCGACCTACAACCTCAAATCGACCGCTGCTCGTATCGTTGGTGCTTCTGGCGATGCCTGGACCTCGACCGTTACCATCGACAAGGGCTCTGCCGACGGCCTTACCATCAACATGCCCGTGACGAGTTCTGCCGGTGTTATCGGCCAGATTATCGAGGTATCGGCCAAAACGTCGACCGTGCGCTTGATTGGCGACGAGAACTCGGGCGTGTCCGCCATGGTGCAGGACACGCGCGCCCAGGGCATGCTGCAGGGTCAGGCTGACGGCACGCTGCGTCTTGAGTACGTGAGCGTCGACTCCGATGTTAAGGTTGGCGACATCATCGTGACCTCGGGCATCGGTGGCGTGTTCCCCAAGGGTCTACCGCTCGGCACCGTCTCGTCGGTTGAGAAATCGGCAAACGATGTGTACTACACCATTGTGGTGCGCGCTCAGACGACGGCCGAGAACAACGAGGAAGTGCTGGTCATTACCTCGCTGACCGACGAACAGTCGGCCTCGGATGAGGACGTGAGCACGGCCAACAGCACGCCGCAGGGAACGCCGCGCGATGCTGCGACCAAGACGAAGGACGAGAGCTCGGATGACAGTTCCGACACGTCCGAGACGACCGATTCCGGCTCGAGCGAATAGGGGGCATGTCCATGGATCTACACGAGCAGGGGATGAGCTCCCGCACGTTTGTAATCGCCGCCATCGTGTGCGTGCTGCTGCAGGCAGGCCTCGCACCGCAGATCTCAATTGCGGGCGGTCGCGTCAACTTTATGATTATTCTTGTGTGCCTAAGCGTGTTCTCGGGCGACCCGACCCGTGCCGTCGCGTGTGGTTTTTGCAGCGGCTTGTTCTATGACCTGTCCGCTGCCGTGCCGGTGGGCGTTATGTCGCTCCTGCTGACCGTGGGTTCTTTTGCCCTGGTGCACAGCGCCGCCGGTCAGACGGGCGGTACCCCGAGTGCGCGCGGCATCACGGTGGGCACCTTCGCGCTCGTCATTAATGTGATTTACAGCATCATCTTGCTGTTTATGGGTTTGGAGACGAGCTTTGTCGTGGCGATTTTCGGCCATGCGCTGCCGTCCTCGATCCTGACGGGTCTGGTTGCCATTCCGTTTTTGATGTCCGGCGTCGTGCCGCAGTCCGGCTATGGATTCTCCGCACGTGGCGGACGCCAGACGGGTATGCGCTTTAAGCCCAAGACCCGCAAGCTCAAATAGGGGAGGCCCGTAGATGTCTTCCCAGATGACGGTTATTATCGCCGGTATCGTGCTGGTCGTGGCCATCGTGGTCGCGCTGGTCATCATGCGTCGGGGCGATTCCCGTTTTACCTACGATACGCAGCATGGAACGGCCCCGCGCGCCACCGAGGGCGAGGGCAATACCGCGGCGACCGCCTTTAAGGGCCGCTTTTCCATCCTCACCGCGGGTGTGGGCGCGATGTTTGCGGCGCTTGCCGTCAAGCTGTGGGGCATGCAGATGGTCTCGTCGGACTATTACGAGAAGCAGGCTAATAGCAATCAGACTCGCACCGTTACCACACCCGCTGTGCGCGGCCGCATCCTCGACCGCAATGGCGTGGCGCTTGTCCAGAACCGTCCCTCACTTGCTGTCGTGGCCTACCGCGACCTTGCCGAGGATGAGGTTCTGGTTCGCCATCTTGCCAACGTGCTCGGTATGCCCTACGTGGCGGTCCTTCGCAATATCCAGGACAATTCCGAGGGCGCCCAGAGCCTGCATACCATCGCGACGGATGTCCGTCGCTCCACGGTTGCCTATATTCAGGAGCATGCCGGCGAGTTCCCGGGCGTCAAGATTGCCGAGCGTACCGAGCGCCAGTACCCGTACGGCGAGACGGCCTGTCACATTTTGGGCTATACAGGCACCATTACCTCAGAGCAGCTCGAGGCCCAGAATAAGAAAACCTCTGGCGTTGATGATGCTTCTGCTGGCCGGATTACGTACCAGTCGGGCGATATCGTGGGCCAAGCGGGCGTTGAGAGCTACTACGAAAACCTGCTGCAGGGTATTCGTGGCGAGCAGACCGTCAAGGTCGATGCCTCGGGCAATGTGACCGGTCAGGCCGGCGCCGTGCCCGCGAAGGCCGGCTCCGACATTAAGCTCACGCTCGACCTTAAGATCCAACAGGCCTGTGAGACGGCGCTGGCGAGCGCTATCGAGCTTGCCAAGACCACTGGCTACAGCAATGCCGGCAACGGCGCCGTGGTGTGTCTCGATCCCAACAATGGCGAGATCCTGGGCATGGCCAGCGAGCCCAAGTTCGATCCGTCCGTCTTTATCGGCGGCGTCTCAAATGACGTGTGGACCGAGCTCAATGATGACGAGGGTTCACACCCGCTGCTCAACCGCGCCATTAGCGGACAGTACATGTCGGCCTCGACCATCAAGCCACTCTCGGCACTGGCCGGTCTTGAGTTTGGAACCTACACCTCAACGCAGACTACCAACTGCACGGGCTATTGGACGGGCTTGGGCAAGGCTTGGGGCAAGCGCTGCTGGCTGCATTCCGGCCACGGCACCATGACGCTGCAGTCGGGTATCGCCAACTCGTGCGACCCCGTCTTCTACGACATGGGCAAGGCGTTCTTCTATGACGAGCAACATCCCGAGGGCCTGCAGGAGGTCTTTCGTCGCTGGGGCCTAGGCAAGACCTGCGGTATCGATCTGCCGAGTGAGGGCGCGGGCCGTATTCCCGATGCCGAATGGAAAGAGTCGTACTTCACCGATGCCTCTGCCGAGGATCGTAAGTGGAATGCCGGCGATATGACCAACATTGCCATCGGCCAGGGCGACATCCTGGTGACGCCCCTGCAGATGGCGTGCGCCTATATGGGTCTTGCCAACGGCGGCAAACAGTACGTGCCTCACGTGTTTTTGTCTGCCGTGTCGCGCGATGGCGACGGCGATGCCTATAAGTACAACGGCAAGGGCAAGAAGAAGCGCCTGGAGGCCAAGATCAACAGCGATTCGGATTTGGCTCTTGTTCGCAACGGCATGCACGACGTGATTTACACGGCATCGACGTCCCTGGCGGCTCACTTTGGCACCCTGACGCCGCAGGTATACGGCAAGTCGGGCACGGGCGAGAAAAGCGGCGAGGACGAATACGCGTGGTTCTGCGCCTATGCACCGGCCGATGACCCCAAGTATGTCATCGCTACTGTCTTGGAGCAGGGCGGCGGTGGCTCAGATACCGCGATGCATGTCGTGCGCGACGTGCTCGGCGTGATTTATGACGAGCCCGATACCTCTTCGGCCTCGGGCGATTCTTCGGTTCGATAGGAGGTTGCGATGGGTTTTTCTCCGGCGGATCTGTTCCGTTCAACCAAGACCGGCTCTCGCAGCAGCCTGGACCGCGTCAACAAGCAACTTTCGGCCTCGCGCGGCACGTTTCGCCAAAAGGTGCATATCGGTGTGCTCGTGGCTACTGTGGCGCTCGTCGCCTACGGTGCCATCATTATCTGGTCGGCTTCGCAGTTTAAGGCCGATGCATCGTTTTCACGCCATCTTCTGGGAATTGGCATCGGGGCGGTGCTGGCGGTGCTGGTCTGGCGTACCGACCTGCGCGGTATTTCCAATTTCTCGACGGCGTTGCTCGTCATCGACCTGATCGTGATCTTCTCGCCCAAGATTCCGGGTCTGTCCTATACGGGCGGTCTGGGCATGACGGGCTGGATCAAGATTCCCGGTATCGGCTTGACATTCCAGCCGGTTGAGCTTGCCAAGCTCATCACCATCTTCTTTATTGCTACGCTTGGCTCGCAGTATAACGGTCGCATCGATACCGTTCGCGACTACGTCAAGCTCTGCGGCATGCTGTCCATTCCATTTTTGGCCGTCGTTGCCATGGGCGACCTGGGCTCGGGCCTGGTCGTGCTGGTTTCGGGCGCCATCGTCATTTGTATGAGCGGTGCACGCCGCGAATGGGTGCTGTCGACCCTAGCCCTGCTCGTGGGCCTGGTGGCCCTCGTCCTGGCGCTCGATTCGGTCTTTGATTCGTTGCTCGGCCACGATGTGCTCATCAAGCAGTATCAGATGAACCGTCTGACGGTCTTTATCGACCCCGATAATGCCGATTCGGACGATGCCTACAACCTGCAGCAGTCGCTTATCGCCGTTGGCTCTGGCGGCTTCTTTGGTAAGGGCTTGGGCCATGCGACGCAGTCGGCCGGCGGCTTTCTGCCTGAGTTCCACACCGACTTCGTCTTCGCCTTCCTGTCCGAGACCTTTGGCTTTTGCGGTTCCTTTTTGCTCCTGTGCCTCTACGTGCTGTTGATCTTTTCGACGATTCGCGTCGCCTTTAAGTGTGAGTCGCTGTTTTTGCGTCTTTCGTGTGTGGGCATCGTTGGCATGTGGGCGTTCCAGACCTTCGAAAACATCGGCATGTGCATCGGCATGATGCCGATTACCGGTATTCCGCTACCGTTTATTAGCTTTGGTTCGTCTTCGATGATGATTCAGCTGCTGACGGTGGGTATCGTACAATCCATATGGCGGCATCGTTCGGGCGCCGCGTAACCGCTGGAGGAGTTTGCTATGAAAATTCCCGTAGATAAGCTGACCCGCGCTTTTAAGATGGGCGCGTCCGTTAAGAAGGATTCCGATACGCCGGTGCGCGTCTCGGTCTATCTGGATTCGTCCGCCTCGCGCTTTCTGGCCGAGACGGTGCGTGACGCCTTTGTGCCGCAGACGACCTCGGGCATTGTGCGCGTCGAGCGTCTGGGGGAGGAGCGAATTGCTCCAAAGACCGATACTGATGTGGCACTGGTGCTCTCGTGTGGTTCTGACCGCTTGGAGAGTGCCGTGCAGGAGCTCGTGATCGCCGGCGCGCCCGTATGCGTGCTTGCCGAGTCTGCTGTGGAGGCGCCGTTTATCGAGGAGTCCACGCCCATGCTCGGCGTGGTAGCGGCAACCGATAAGACGTATCTGCTCGAGACGCTTGCCCGCTGGATTCTCGATCGCACCGACAAGGAAACGGCTTTTGCGGCGAACTTTGCCTTCATGCGCATCGCGGCGGCCAATCGTATTATCACCTCGTGCGCGCTTACCAATATGGCGACCGGTGCGTTGGTGTTTTTGCCGGGCGCCGATTATCCCGTTATGGCGCTGGCGCAGGTGGGTATGCTCTTTGAGCTCGCTGCCGTCTTTGGGCGCGGCATTAAGCCCGAGCGCAGCTACGAGGTCGCGGGCGTGCTTGCCGGCGGTCTTGTGATCCGCGCGGTCACCCGCGTGCTCGTCAAGCAGACGCCGCATATTGGGTTTGCCGTCAAGGCGCTCACTGCTGCCGCGGGCACCTATGGCATGGGCCGTGCACTCGTTTCGCTCTACGAGCGCGATGTCGACTACAGCCGTGCCAACGAGGTAGTCACTGCCACGTTCTCCCGCGTTCGCGATCTGGTGACCACGGTCGCGGGCGCTACCCGTCCTATGGCGTCCTACCAGGACGCATCCGATCTCGCTGCTTAGGGGTTTTCCGTTGCGCGTTGCATACCAAGATCGTTTTCATTTAATTGAGCCGCTGCTCGCCAAGGTCGAGAAACCGAGCCGCTATATCGATCACGAGTGGGGCACGCTTTCCAAGGCCGATGCCGATTACCGTTGTTGCCTGATCTATCCGGACGTATACGAGGTCGGTCTGCCCAACCAAGGTATCGCCATCCTCTACAACATTCTTAACCAGGCCGAGGGCATCTCCTGCGAGCGCGGCTATGTGCCGTGGCCCGATATGGGTGACGCCATGCGCGAGGCGGGTATTCCGCTGCTGTCGCTCGAAGGTGCCGCCCCCGTCGCTTCGTTTGATATGGTCGGCCTGCATGTGCCGCACGAGATGGCGGTGACGAACTTCCTCGAGGCTCTCGACCTCGCTGGCATTCCGCTGTTGGCTGCCGACCGCACCGAGGACGACCCCATTGTCATCGCCGGTGGTCCTTCGGTGTACAACCCCGAGCCGTACGCGGCCTTCTTCGATGCCATCCTCATCGGCGAGGGCGAGGAATCGCTGCTCGAGACCTGCCAGCTGCATCGCCGCCTGCGTGACGAAGGAGTCCCGCGCGCGCAGATTGTTGAGCAGCTTGCATCCATTGCCGGCAACTACGTGCCGTCGCTCTATGAGGTTCGTCACGACGAGCCCTGCTCGCCGCATGGCTACACCGTGCCGCGTGAGGGAAAGGATGCGCCGACTGTGGTCTACAAGCGCGTCGTCGAGGACTTTGGTGCCACCAATCCGCTGTCGCAGTCGTGCGTACCCTATGCACAGCTGGTCCACGACCGCCTGTCTATCGAGATCCTGCGCGGCTGCGCCCGCGGGTGTCGTTTTTGCCAGGCAGGCATGACGTATCGCCCGGTGCGCGAGCGCTCGGCCGACCAGATCGTCTCGTCGGTGATTCAGGGTCTGGAAAAGACCGGCTATGACGAGGTGTCGCTGACCTCGCTCTCCACGACTGACCACTCCTGCATTCGCGACGTGCTCGGCAGGCTCAACCGTCGCCTGGAGGATACGGGTATTCGCGTGTCCATTCCGTCGCAGCGCCTGGATTCGTTTGGCGTGGATATGGCCGAGTCGGTCGCCGGCGAAAAGAAGGGCGGCCTGACGTTCGCGCCCGAGGCCGGCAGTCAGCGCATGCGCGACATCATTAACAAGAACGTGACCGAGGAGGACCTGGACCGTGCGGCCAAGGCGGCCTTCGAGGCCGGCTGGAACCGCATGAAGCTCTACTTTATGATGGGCCTTCCCGGCGAGCGCGACGAGGACATCGTGGCCATCGCCAATCTGGCCGATCACGTGCTGGAACTCGGTCGTTCCGTGGTGCCCAAGGCTCGTCGCGGCTCGATTTCGGTGTCCATCTCGGTTTCGGTCTTTATCCCCAAGGCTGCCACGCCGTTCCAGTGGTGCCCGCAGCTCGATTACGACGACGTCAAGCGTCGCCAGAAGCTGCTTATCACGAGCGTTCGCAACCGTGCCGTCCGCGTGCATTACCACGATGCCGAGACCTCGCTCATCGAGGCCGCGCTGTCCCGCGCCGGTCGTGACATGACGCCCGTCATCATCGATGCTTGGCGCGCGGGCTCTCGCTTTGACGCCTGGGTAGAGCATTTCTCGCTCGATAACTGGAAGGGGGCTGCTGCCAAAAACGGCATCGACCTCAATGAGCTCGTGCACCTGCCCTACGAGTTGGACTGGCGCCTGCCGTGGGAGCACGTGAGCCCCGGTTGCACGCGCGGCTTCCTCGAGCGCGAGTACCGACGCTCGCTCGAGGGTGTCACGACTCCCGACTGCACCCGCACGTCGTGCACCGGCTGCGGAATCTGCCCCACGCTCCACGCCAAGAATGTATTGATGGGTGATCGCGCATGAGTGAGCGCCTGACCGACAACCCCACGCTCTTTAGACTTCGTGTTCGCTATGGCAAGCGCGATCGCCTTAAGTACCTGGGCCATCTCGAAGTAATCCATACCATTGAGCGCATCGTGCGCCGTGCGGGACTTCCCTATGCCGTCACGCAGGGCTTCTCTCCGCACATGCGCGTGGGCTTCTCTTCGGCGCTACCGGTGGGTACGTCGTCGACCTGCGAGTGGTATGACCTGTTTATGACCGAGTTCGTGGCGCTCGACGAGGCGTTTGGGCGCCTGGCTGCGGCGTCTCCGGCCGATCTGGCACCCATCGAGGCGGCGTACATCGACGTGCGCACGCCGGCGTTGACGGCGCAGCTCACGCGCCTGTCGTATCGCATTGACCTGCACTTGGATCCCGAGGCGCCCGTAAGCGCCGACGAGGTGCGTCGCGCGATCGACGCACTGCGCGCGGACCATGGCATCGACTACGCGCGCGGCAAAAAAAGCAAGCGCTTGGATTTGGATCACACGCTCGTGGGCTATGAGCTCACGGCGGGGGATCGCCCGGACCATTTGGTGCTCATGCTCGACACCCATGCCGACAACGAGGGCTCCATGCGTCCGGAAATTTTGCTTTCCGCTGCTGATGTTTTGTTGCAGGGCTTGACCCCGGGCGTGGATGCACCTATTGTTTCCACCGGTATGCAAGACCTCGTGACCATCTGCTCCTACGATGTCGAGCGTCAGAATCAAGCATGCGAGGACGACGAGGGCCGACTCGTCAGCCCCATACCTGTGCGAACTTGTGGATTTGCTCCACATACTCGTTGACGGGGGTATTATCGCCTGCTACTATATTCGGCTGTTGCACTAACTGATGCATGAAGGGCAAGTAAACATGTACGCAATCGTTAACACGGGCGGCAAGCAGTACAAGGTCGCCACCGACGATGTCATCACCGTCGAGAAGATCGAGGGCAATGAGGGCGACAAGGTCACCCTGCCGGTCATCTTCCTCAACGATGGTAAGAAGATCGTCACCGATCCCGACAAGCTGGCCAAGGCCAAGGTTACCGCTCAGATCGTTGAGCAGTTCAAGGGCGAGAAGCAGCTGGTCTTCAAGTTCCACAAGCGTAAGCGCTATCGTCGTCTGAAGGGTCATCGTCAGCAGCTCACCAAGCTGAAGATCGTGAAGGTCCAGGCTACGTCCCGCGCCAAGAAGGCTGTCAAGGCAGAGGCCGAGGCTGTTGCCGAGGCTCCCGTCGCCGAGTAGATTACACTCGTAACGAAAGAGTAGGTATACACAATGGCACACAAAAAAGGACTCGGTTCCTCCCGTAATGGCCGTGACTCCCGCGGTCAGCGCCTTGGCACGAAGCGCTTCGCCGGCCAGACGGTAACCACGGGCACGATTCTCGTCCGTCAGCACGGCACGCACATCCACCCGGGTGAGAACGTTGGCCGTGGCAAGGACGACACGCTGTTCGCGCTGGTCGACGGTACCGTTGAGTTCCACAAGGGTATCAAGCACAGGGTCAGCGTACGCCCGCTCGCGAACGCGTAATTCACCCTTCATAGAGCACATATGTGGGAGGCACTTGAGTTTTAGGATTCAAGGGTCTCCCTCTTTTTTGTAGGAGGCGATTCTGTTGTCACAGTTCACCGATATCAGCCGCATTAACGTTTGCGGCGGCGACGGCGGAGCCGGATGCATGTCGTTTAGGCGCGAGGCATTTGTTCCCAAGGGCGGCCCCGATGGCGGCGACGGCGGTCGTGGCGGCAATGTCGTCATCCAGGCCGATGCTCAGCTGTCTTCGCTGATCGATTACCGTTTTAAGCATCACTTCCGCGCCGAGCGCGGCACGCACGGCCAGGGCGCTCGTCGTAATGGCAAGAGCGGCGAGGACCTGATTCTTAAGGTCCCTATGGGTACCGTGGTGCGCGAGCTCGACCCCGAGACGCAGACCCCGATGTTCGAGATTGCCGACCTGGTGCACGATGGCGAGCGCGTCGTCGTGGCGCCCGGCGGTGCCGGTGGCCTGGGCAATACCCACTTTGTGACGTCGGTGCGCCGCGCGCCCGCGTTCGCTCAGCTGGGCGAACCGGCCGAGGAGCACTGGATTGAGCTCGAGATGAAGCTTATGGCCGATGCCGCGCTCGTGGGCTTTCCCTCGGTGGGTAAGTCTTCGCTCATTGCGCGCATGAGTGCCGCCCGTCCCAAGATCGCTGACTACCCGTTTACCACGCTCGTGCCAAACCTCGGCATGGTGCGTGCCGGCGAATATTCTTACGTCGTTGCCGACGTCCCCGGCCTTATTGAGGGCGCGAGCGAGGGCAAGGGGCTGGGCCATCAGTTCCTGCGCCACATTGAGCGCACGGCTTTGATCATGCACGTCGTCGACATGACGGGCGGGTTTGAGGATCGCGATCCGGTCGAGGATTATCGCATTATTAACCGCGAGCTCGAGCAGTATGGCGCCGAGCTTTCGGAGCGTCCGCAGATCGTTGTCGCCAACAAGTGCGATGCGCCGGGCACGGCCGACAAGATTGCCGACCTTAAGCGTGCGGCGCTCGACGATGGCCATATGTTCTTTGCCGTGTCCGCCGTGACTGGCGCCGGCCTCAACACGCTGATGCTTGCCGTGGGCGAGCAGGTGGCTAAGCTTCGCGCCGAGCTGGCGGTCTCTGATGAGCCGGTCGTTCTGCGCGACGATGAGTGGGAGCGCCGCCGCCTGCAGCGTGAGAAGCGGTTCCGCATTGTCCAGGAAGAGCCCGGTGCGTTCCGTGTGGTTGGTCGCGCGATTGAGCGCATGGTCATCCAGACCGACTGGGAAAACGAGGAAGCCATCATCTACCTGCAGCATAAGTTTGCGCGCATGGGTGTCGACGATGCGCTCGAGAAGGCCGGCTGCCGTGCGGGCGACGAGGTCCGCATTTGCCAGCGCGCCTTTGACTTTGAGGGCGCCGAGGACTTCTCGGAGTACGAGGAGCTCGAGGATGCTGGCGAGGACGTTGCCGTTGAGGCCATTGACGTGGCCGATGCTGCGGATGAGGGCGTCGAGGTTGTCGATGTGGCGGATGCCGCGGACGATGTCGAGACTCCGGAGGGCGAGTAAGCCATGTCGCTGCGCGGTGGAATCGGTCTGCCCGAGCTTCCTCTAGAGGTTGGGCAGGAGTTTAGGCTTGGCATTATGGGTGGCACCTTTGATCCCATCCATTACGGACACCTGGTGACCGCTGAGCAGGCGCGCGAGTCCCTCGACTTGGATGCCGTGCTCTTTATGCCGGCGGGCACGCCTGCCTTTAAGCTTGACAAGCCGGTGACGCCTGCCGAGGACCGTTATGCCATGACGGTTCTCGCCACCGCCGCGAACCCGGCCTTTTTGGCGAGCCGGTTCGAGATCGACCGTCCGGGCGTAACCTATACGGCCGATACGCTTCATGCCCTTCGCGACTTTTACCCGCCGCAGGTAAAGCTCTACTTTATTACGGGCGCCGACGCAATTATCGATATTGTGACCTGGCATGATGCCGAACGAATCGCTGAGCTTGCTACCTTTATTGCGGCGACGCGACCGGGCTTTGATATCGATACGGCGCGTGCCCGAATCAAAGAGTCGGGTCTGCCGTTCGACGTGCGCTATATCCAGATTCCGGCGCTGGCGATCAGCTCGACCAACATTCGTAAGCGAGTTGCCCGCGGTATGAGTGTGCGCTATCTTACGAGCGAGTCCGTGCTCGGCTATATTCGTAAACGCGGGCTGTATGCCGATCTGGGTCAAAAAGATTTTGAGTGATGGGGGTCTACGTTGCCGGTAGAGGATCAGTTTGAGGGCGATGAGCGCGCGCTGCTGGCGCGTATTCATGGGCTGCTCGATGTTCGCATGAAGGATAAGCGCAAGCGCTATGTCCATTCGCTTGGTGTTGCCGAGACTGCGTTGCACCTAGCCGAGGTGTACGGTGTCGACCGCTTTGATGCCGCCGCCGCCGGCCTGATCCATGACTGGGACAAGGCGCTCTCCGACGACGAGCTGGTCACGCGCGCTCTGCATTATGGCATTAAGATTGCCGGCTCTCCTTCCGCTGCGACGCCGCTTTTGCATGGCCCTGTTGCCGCCTGTGAGCTTCCGCAGCTTTTTCCCGAGCTGTCGCCGGCGGTCTTTCAGGCTGTCGACCGTCACACCGTGGGCGCTTGCGACATGATGCCGCTCGATATGGTGGTCTTTGTTGCCGATGCCATCGAACCCAACCGCCACGGCGATTATGCCCATGCGCTGCGCAAGATGGTGGGGAAGTCCTCGCTCGACGAGTTGTTCTTCTCCTGTTTTGCGCAGGGTCTGGTCTATGTGATTCAGACCGGGCGTTATCTTTATCCCACGGCTATTACGATTTACAACCATTACGCCCAGCTGCGCTAGCTCGGGCTGTCTAGAAAGAGGTATTCCATGGCCGACGAGACCATGACCGACGAGCAGATTCTTGAGGGTGTGGAGCACAAGAGCTTCGCCGCCACGTCCGACCGCACCGCCGCCTCGCTGTCCGCGAGCGGTGTCGCCGCCGAGGATGTCGCCCGCGCCGCCGCGCAGGCCGCCTACGACAAGAAGGGCGAGGACGTGCAGGTGCTCGACCTGACCGAGCTTTCCGATGTGTGCGACTACTTTGTGCTCGCCACCGGTACCAACAACCGCCAAGTCGATTCGATCGTCGACGAGATCGAGGAGAAGGTCGCCGAGGCTTGCGGCGAGCATCCGTTCTCCATCGAGGGCCGTGAGCAGAAGACCTGGATGCTCATGGACTACGGTTCTGTTGTCGTCCACGTCTTCACTCCCGAAGCCCGCGACTTCTACCGCCTAGAAAAGCTCTGGGGCGACGCCCCCCAGCTCCCCCTCAACCTCCTCTAGTAGCTCATTTGAGACGGGGTTTAGCTAACCTCACGCATATCGCCGGGCAGTTGCGGTTTTCCGCAGCTACCCGGCTTTCTTTTTACCCAAAGGTGGTTAATCGTTGAAGCGGGATTGGCGGCCGAAGGATAGGGCGGTGTCGCCGAATTTGTCTCGGACGGCGTCGATGGCGACTGAGAGGTCGCGACGGTCGCTGGATTGGGCCCCGCGGTCATCGACTTCGCAGAACAGGTCGGTTTGGATACCGCCTTGGTGGTTGAAGTCGCTCATACCGATACCTGCCAGACGCACGTGCATGCCTTCTTGCCAGATATTATCGAGCAGCTTGAGCGCCACGGCAACAAAGATATTCTCGTCGTCGGTGGGGTGGGGAAGCCGCCGCTGCGCCGTTCGCCCGCTTCCATACGAATACTTGAGCTTGAGCGTCACCGTGGCGCCCGTTAGTCCCTGACGGCGCAGGCGGCGTCCCACTGACTCTCCCAACAGTGCAATCGCCGCTTCGATGTCCCCACGCTCAGTCAAATCTTTCGCAAAGGTGCGCTCATTGCTCACCGATTTAACCTCGCGTTCCTCGTCCAGACTCGTGACTTCGGAAACCTCGAGTCCCAGAGCACGCTGGCGCATGCGTACGCCGTTGACACCAAAAATAGAGGCCAAGGTGGATTCCGGTGCACGTGACAGCTCGCCGAGCGTGTAGATGCGCATGCGGCGCAGTCGCTCCTCGGCCGAGCGCCCGATGCCGCTCATGGCAGATACCGGCAGCGCGGCCAAAAAGCGCTGTTCGGTTCCGGGACGCACGATGGTCAACCCAAACGGCTTGTCCTGCTCACTTGCGATCTTTGCGACCGTTTTGTTGCAGCCGACACCGATGGAGCAGGTCACGCCGAGCGCTGCCACGCGGTCGCTTATGCGTCGTGCAACCTGCAACGGGTCTTCGGGCGCAAAGCGACCCGGTGTGATATCGATAAAAGCCTCGTCGATGGATACGCGCTCAACGCGCGGGGTCTCGTCGGCGAGAATCGCCATGACCTGCGCGCTGACCTCGCGGTAGCGATCAAAATGCCCATGCGTCCAAATGGCCTGCGGACACAGGCGCCGTGCCTCGGCCGAGGGCATGGCGGAATGCACGCCAAAGCGACGTGCCTCGTAGGAGCAGGTCGATACAACACCGCGAGAATCGGCGTCACCGCCCACGATGAGCGGCTTGCCGCGCCACTCGGGGTGGTCGAGCATCTCCACGCTCGCAAAAAACGCGTCGAGGTCCATGAGGCCCACCGCCGGTCCCGTCCAGGGCGGCGGCGTGACGCCCGCAGCATCCTCATAACCGTATGTATGTTCGCGTCTTTTCATGGCATGAGTATACCGCGCAGCTCATGTGGGGTGCGTGGATGTGCTTGCAAATCGCGAATTCTTGTCTAAGATATGGATTTGCCTTCGACTACACCGAAGAAGTTGGTCTCACGGACTTCACCTGCCCGCGTCGATGGCGTATTATATTCAAATGTTTGTTTGTAGTTGCAGCCTAAAGCTGCTTGGTTGGAGGAGTTTCCTTTGGCAGTCAAGATTCGCCTTGCTCGTCACGGCGCTAAGAAGCGTCCGTACTACCGTGTCGTCGTCGCCGATTCCCGCGCCCCGCGTGACGGTCGTATCATCGAGGAGGTTGGCCGCTACAACCCGATGACCGCCCCCAAGACCATCAACCTCGATCTCGAGAAGATCGCCGACTGGCAGGCCAAGGGCGCTCAGCTCACCGACGCTGTCGTCGCTCTGGTCAAGGCCGCCAACGAGGGCGAGAAGACCGAGACCGTCGTCAAGAAGTCCAAGAAGCAGCTCGCCAAAGAGGCCGAGGCCGCTAAGGCTGCCGCTGAGGCCGCTGAGGGCGCCGAGGAGTAAATCGTGCCTGAGGTTGACGCTGCACAGCTCGAGGGTGAGGCAATGCTCTCAGATCGCATCGCCGATCTCGTCGAATATCTCGTTGTTCAGATCGTCGACGACCCGGATTCCGTGAGCCTTGAGGTCATCGATGGCGAAGACGCCTCTACTATTGAGGTTTCGGTTGCCGAGGATGACGTCGCTAAGGTCATCGGCCGTCGTGGCCGCACCATCAAGGCCATTCGCACGCTCGCCCGTGCACTGGCCGCTCGCCTCGACACTGCAGTCGAGGTAGAGGTTCTGGGCTAGGACCTTGAGGTCCCAGTACAAAAACATCGCCCGTGTGGTCAAGCCGCACGGAAGGAAGGGGGAGGTCCTCGCGCAGCCGCTGCGGGGGCTTCCTTCTGTATTGGAGCCGGGTATGCGCGTCGCCTTGACGCCGCCGGCACTCAAGCGCGACCGCTTTTGCACGGTCGCATCCGTTAACGATACGGGCGATGGCGATCTGGTCGCGTTTGAGGGCATTGATGACTTGACGGCCGCCGAGGGCATCACGGGATGCTATGTGCTGGCAAATCGTGACGATTTTGAGCTTGATTCACTCGACGCCGCCTATACCGACCTGATGGGTCGCGAGGTGGTCGATGAGCGCTTTGGCTCGCTCGGCACGATTGTCGAGATTATGTCGACGCCCGCCAACGATGTTTGGGTTGTCGAGGGCGATCGGTACGGCGAGGTACTGATTCCCGTGATCGAGCAGGTTGTGCTCGATCTTCCCGATCAGGGGGCAATTTCCGTCCACGTTATGGATGGTTTGATCGATATGGACAAGTAGGGAGGACAACATGCTGATCGAGACCCTTTCGGTCTTTCCCGAGATGTTTGAGCCCGTCATGTCCACGTCGATTTTGGGCCGCGCCCGCAAGGCCGGCCTTTTTGATTTTAAGGCGTATAACCTGCGCGACTGGACGCACGACCGCCATCGTACCGTCGATGACGAGCCGTACGGCGGCGGGCAGGGCATGCTCATGAAGGTCGAGCCTATTGCCGAGGCCGTCGAGGCCATTAGCGCAGAGGGTCCCAAGCCCACTGTGGTGTTTTTTACCCCCTGTGGCGAGTCTTTTACGCAGCATGTGGCCGAGCGCCTACTCAAAAGTGAGCGCCTGCTGTTTGTGTGCAGTCGCTACGAGGGCGTCGATGAGCGCGCGTATGCGTATGCCGACGAGCGCCTGTCGATCGGCGACTATGTGCTCACGGGCGGCGAGCTCCCCGCCATGGTCGTGGCCGATGCTGTCGTTCGCCTCATCCCCGGCGCCCTGGGCGATGAGATGAGCAACGTGGATGAGTCCTTCTCGACTGCCGAGGACGGTGGCCTGCTCGAATATGCGCAGTACACCCGCCCCGCCGAGTTCAACGGCGAGGGTGTGCCCCCGGTGCTCGTGAGTGGCGATCATGCCAAGGTTGACGCCTGGCGCCGTAAGAATGCCATTGAGCGTACCTGCCGCTGGCGACCCGATCTGATCGAGACGGCGCGGCTTACGCCTGAGGAGCGCGCGTACGCGCAAGAGATTTTGGACGCGTCGTATTCGCTAAGCGAGGAGTGAGAATGGTTCCATCGCAGCATTCCGTGCTAAAGGGTGCCTTTGAGTGGATCGTGGTCGTCGCGATTGCGCTCGTCGCCACCTTTTTGATTCGCTCGTTTGTGGTTGAACCCTTTGTGGTGCCTACCGGCTCCATGGAGTCTACGATCGAGATTGGCGATCAGATTCTGGCGCAAAAGGTGAGCCTCGAGCTCGGTCAGCCCGTCAAACAGGGCGATATTGTGGTATTCCACAACCCCGATGGCACCTCCGAACACGATGTTCTCGTCAAGCGAGTTATTGCCACGGCCGGCCAGACGGTCGACCTTCAGGACGGACACGTGGTCGTTGACGGCCAGACGCTCGATGAGGACTATACGACCGGCATGAGCTGGCCGCTTTCGGTCCAGGCCCCTGGCGCTCAGGTGAGCTATCCCTACACCGTCCCTGACGGGTGCGTGTGGGTGATGGGCGACAACCGCGAGAACTCTGCCGACTCCCGCTACTTTGGCCCGGTCGACCGTTCGGACCTGATCGCCGTGGCGCTTGTTCGCTACTGGCCGCTCAACCGTATCGGCGCTATCGACTAAAAACCGCTATAGTACAGTACCTAACCGTGTAATCGTTTCGACGAGGGGATATTAGAGGCATGAACGCTTCATCGCTTTCCTTCCAAGACATCATCCTGCGTCTCCAGCAGTACTGGGGCGAGCAGGGCTGCGTCATTATGCAGCCCTATGACTCCGAGGTCGGTGCCGGTACCTTCCACACCGCGACCACGCTGCGCTCGCTCGGTCCCGCCGAGTGGCGCACCTGCTATGCGCAGCCCTGCCGCCGTCCCGCCGACGGCCGCTACGGCGAGAACCCCAACCGCATGCAGCACTACTATCAGTTCCAGGTGCTCATCAAGCCCTCGCCGGTTAACGCCCAGGAGCTCTACCTGGGTTCGCTGGCCGCCATTGGCCTGGACCCCAACGATCATGACGTCCGCTTTGTCGAGGACGACTGGGAGAGCCCGACGCTCGGCGCCTGGGGCCTTGGCTGGGAGGTCTGGCTCAACGGCATGGAGGTCACGCAGTTTACGTACTTCCAGCAGGTGGGCGGTATCGAGGTCGACCCCGTGCCTGTCGAGATCACCTATGGCCTGGAGCGTATCGCCATGTACGCTCAGGGCGTCAACTCGGTCTACGACCTGGTGTGGAGCTACCTGCCCGACGGCACGCCCATGACCTACGGCGACGTGTTCCTCGAGAACGAGCGCGAGTTCAGTGCCTATAACTTTGAGGTCGCCAACGTCGAGATGATGCGTCAGAAGTTTGACGACTACGAGGCCGAGTGCCATTCCTGCCTGGAGCGCAAGCTGCCGCTGCCCGCATACGACTGCGTCATGAAGTGCAGCCACGCTTTCAATCTGCTCGATGCCCGTGGCGCGCTGTCCGCGGTCGAGCGTGCCAACTACATCCTGCGCGTCCGCGCCGTCGCCAAGGCGTGCTGCGAGGCCTACATGGCCGAGGTCGCCGGAGTCAACGAGAATGCCGATCAGGAAGGCGAGGTGGCGTAAGCCATGGCAGACGCTAAGGATTTCCTGTTTGAGATCGGTACGGAGGAAATGCCCTCCGCACCGCTGAACAATGCCGTCAAGCAGCTCGGCACCATGATCGCCAAGGGCCTCGACGAGGCCGGTCTGGCCCACGGCGAGGTCCGCGTGATCTCGAGCCCGCGTCGCCTGGCTGCACTCGTGGCTAACGTCGCCACCGCGACCGATGAGGTTCATGAGGTCAAGCGTGGCCCCGCGGCCAACATTGCCTTCGACGCTGACGGTAACGCCACTAAGGCCGCCCAGGGCTTCGCCCGCAAGTGCGGTGTGTCTGCCGAGGACCTGGTCCGTCGCGAGGACACCGACGGTCGCGAATATGTGTTCGCCGAGAAGAACATTCCTTCCGCCCCGGCTACCCCGATCCTGACGGCCCTGTGCGAGAAGACCATCGCCGGCCTGCAGTGGCCCAACTACCGCAGCCAGCGCTGGGGCCACGAGCACGCGACGTTCGTGCGTCCGGTCCGCTGGATCTGCTGTCTTTTGGGCGAGGATGTTGTGCCCGTGTCGTTTGCCGACGTGACGAGTGGCAACACCACGCGTGGTCATCGCGTACTTGGCCCTGGTGACCATGTGGTTGCCAGCCCCGCCGTCTACGAGCAGGTGCTCGAGGATGCCGGCGTGTTTTCTGCCGAGCGTCGTCGTGAGGCCATCCTCGCCGGTATCGCCGAGGTCGAGGCTGCCCGTCCCGGCTGCCATGTCGATACGCCCAAGAAGGTCTTTGAAGAGGTCATCAACCTTTGCGAGTGGCCGACGGTGCTCGTCGGTACCTTCGATGAGGAGTTCCTCAAGGTCCCGCACGAGATTATCTGCGAGTCCATGCTCACCAACCAGCGCTACTTCCCAATCTATGACGGCGATGGCAAGCTCACGCGTGAGTTTGTGGTCGTCTCCAACAGCAAGCCCGAGAACGCCGAGCGCGTGATCGACGGCAACGAGCGCGTCGTGCGCGCCCGTCTGGATGACGCAAAGTTCTTCTACGAGGAGGACCTGAAGATCTCCCTCGACGAGTTCCGTGAGCGTCTGGCCAAGGTTGCCTTCCAGGAGAAGCTCGGTAGCGTGCTCGCCAAGTCCGAGCGCATCGAGCAGCTCGCGCTCGCTATCGCCCGCGAGGCCCACCTGGGCGCCCATCTTGCCGCCGACGCTGCTCGCGCCGCGCACCTGTGCAAGGCCGACCTGGTGTCCAACGCCGTCGTCGAGTTCACGAGTCAGCAGGGCGTGATGGGCGGTTATTACGCGACCGCGATGGGGGAGAACGACGAGGTCGCCCATGCTATTCGCGATCACTATCGTCCTCGCTTTGCCGGTGACGAGCTGCCCGAGGGCACCGCTGGCTGCATCGTGGCCTGCGCCGACAAGCTCGATACCATCGCCGGTATCTTTGCCATCGGCGAGCCCCCGACCGGCTCTTCGGACCCCTATGCGCTGCGTCGTGCCGCTATCGGCATCATCAACATCCTGCGCGACCGTCTGCCGATCGATCCCACGTCGCTGATCGACTTCGCCCTTGAGCTCTACAGTGAGCAGGGCATTGAGTTCGACGCCGCCGAGGTCGCCCAGCAGGTTCGCGACTTCTTCCATGGCCGCCTGGTGAGCATGGCCCGCGACGAGAAGATCCCGGCCGATACCGTTGCCGCCGTCTCCGCGGTGCACATCATTGCCCCGTCCGTCTTCTTCGCCCGCTGCGCCGCCCTCGACGAGGCCCGCAGGAACGACGCCGAGACCTTCGACAACCTGGCCACCGCCTATGCCCGCGCCGCGCATATCTCCAAGCCCGAGCTGGGTGCGGAGTACGACCGTAGCCTGATGGGCGATGCCGAGCTTGCTCTCGCCGACGCCTCCGAGGCCGCTCAGACTGCCGTCGACGCAGCCCTTGCTGCCGAGGATTACCCTGCGGCATTTGCCGCCCTTGCCGCCCTGCGTGCCCCCATTGACCGCTTCTTTGACGAGGTTATGGTCATGGACAAGGACGAGCAGCTCCGCGATAATCGCCTTAAGCTGCTCAACCGCTTCGAGGCCGTGTTCTCCGGCATCGCCAATATCGGTGAGCTTGCCCGCAAAAAGTAAGCTAGCCTGCGCATAAGCGCAAAAGGAGCCCCGCATGGATTGCCCGGTCGCCGCTCGTCCCACCGTTATCGTTATCTCCGACTCGCTCGGTGATACCGCTTGTGAGGTGGTGCTTGCGGCGTCCGGGCAATTTGATGAAGGGGCTTTTCGTCTCTTGCGCCTGCCCAAGGTGAACTCAGTGGGGCAGGTCGAGTCGTTTGTGGGCCCGCGCGTCGATGCCGACCATCGCGATATTGCCGTGTTCCACACCATCGTCGACCCGGCGCTTCGTGCTCGCGTGCTCGACTACTTGGGTATGCTGCACATTCGCTCGGTCGATCTGATCGGTCCGACGCTTGCGGTGCTGTCGTCGCTTATTGGCGTGCCGCCAAAAGGAGTGGCGGGTGTGATCCATAAGACCGATGACCGGTATTTCCACCGCATCGAGGCCATGGAGTATTTTGTCGAGCACGATGACGGGCGTGGTTGCGACGATTTGTCGGGTGCCGATATCGTGCTGCTGGGCGTGTCGCGCACGTCCAAGACGCCCCTGTCGATGTATTTGGCCTATCAGGGCTACAAGGTCGCCAACGTCCCGTTGGCGCACGGTATGGAGCCGCCCAAGTCGATTTACGAGGTCGATCCGATGCGCCTCTTCGGTCTGATTTCGACCGTCGACGTAATCTCTGAGATTCGCGATAGCCGCCTGGGGGACGACTATGCCCGTGCCGTTGCCGGCTCCTATGCCGAGCCCGAGAGCGTGCGCAGCGAGCTCGAGGAAGCCCGTGCCCTCATGAAGCGCCTGGGCTGCTTTGTGGTGCGTACCGACGGCAAGGCGATCGAGGAGAGCGCCTCCGAGATCATTAGCCATCTGGAGGAAATCAAAGAAGCCCGCGCACGCCGCGCCGCCCGTCGGGCCCAACAAACGTAGCCCATTTGGGATAAGGTTGTGTTTGGGTAGCTAATTTGGGACGGGGCTATTTTAGCTACCCATAATCCGGATACGGCTTGGGGCCGAACGCTCGTGTGGGGTAGCTAAAATAGCCCCGTCCCAAATTAGCCACCCAAAGAGACTACCTCAAAATAATGCATGATTATGGTAAAGCGATTTAGCAGTTATTACCGCTTTTGACCTGCAAGTTACTTGCATTGGTATCTTCATAAGGTGACCACCTTTACCTACCGTTTACCGCCATATTTAGCACGTTTACCAACCCCCGCGTCCTCTGCGCAAGCCTGCCCAAAACGCGCCGTATAGTTCCCTCACGGCCCGCATCCGGTGGGTCGATTCGTTACCACGGTCGTGCGCGAAAGTGCATGGAAGGGGAAGTATCGTGAGCGATTGCAAGAGGGTTTTCCGTTTTGGAACCGACGCCCAGTGCACCTGTGTCACTGAGGGCGACAAGTCCATGAACTTTGTGCTTGGCGGCAAAGGCGCAAACCTTGCCGAGATGAGCCGCATCGGCCTGCCGGTCCCCGGTGGCTTTACCATTACCTGCCAGACCTGTGTTGAGTACTCCGGTGCCGGTAACGTCTGGCCCGAGGGCGCACTCGATGAGATCGTTGCCGCCGAGGCAGACCTCGAGGACCGCTGCGGCAAGAAGCTTGGTGACGCTAACGATCCGCTGCTCGTGTCGGTTCGCTCGGGTGCTCCGTTTTCCATGCCCGGCATGATGGACACGGTTCTCAACCTGGGCCTCAACGACGACTCGGTTCAGGGTCTCATCGCCCAGACGCAAAACCCGCGCTTTGCCTGGGATAGCTACCGTCGCTTTATCCAGATGTTCTCCAACGTTGTCATGGGCGTTGACGCCGACCTATTCGAGAATGCCCTGACCCAGGCCCGCCTGGTCGCCGGCGCCCGCGTCGACTCCGAGCTTTCGGCCGAGGATCTGCAGGAGCTCGTCGAGACGTTCAAGGGCATCTTCTCCGACAACGTCGAGGCCGCCCTGTACCCCGAGCTCGAGGTCGCCGACGGCAAGCCTGTCTTCCCGCACGATCCGGAGCTCCAGCTGCGCCTTGCTATCCAGGCCGTCTTCGGCAGCTGGATGAACGAGCGCGCCTGCATCTACCGCAAGCAGCACGGCATTTCCGACGACCTTGGCACCGCCGTCAACGTTCAGGCTATGGCCTTTGGCAATAAGGGCGAGACCTCGGCGACCGGTGTCGCCTTTACGCGCAACCCGGCCGACGGCACCAAGGAGTTCTACGGTGACTTTCTGGTCAACGCCCAGGGCGAGGACGTCGTCGCCGGCATCCGCAACACCGAGTCCATTGCCGACCTCAAGACCACCCCGGGCCTCGAGTCCGCAGGTGAGGAGCTTGAGCGTGTCTTCCTGACGCTTGAGGATCACTACCGTGACATGTGCGACATCGAGTTTACCATCGAGCAGGGCAAGCTCTGGATGCTCCAAACCCGCGTGGGCAAGCGTACCGCCACCGCCGCTCTGCGCATCGCTATCGAGATGGTCGAGGAAGGCCTCATCACCCGTGAGGAGGCCGTGAGCCGCATCGACCCCGCGCAGCTCGACCAGCTCCTGCACCCGCAGTTCGACTCCTCTAAGAAGTACGAGGCGCTTGCACACGGCCTTAACGCCAGCCCCGGTGCCGCCGTGGGTGAGGTCGTGTTCTCGAGCGATGACGCCGTCGCGCGTTCTGCCGAGGGCCATAAGGTCATTCTGGTCCGCTGGGAGACCAACCCCGATGACCTGAAGGGTATGGTCGCCGCCGAGGGCATCTTGACGAGCCATGGTGGCAAGACGAGCCACGCCGCCGTTATCGCCCGTGGCATGGGTACCCCCTGCGTCTGCGGTGTCGAGCGTTTCCATATCGACGCGGCCGAGAAGGTCGTGCTCATCGAGGGCAGCGACCGCGTGCTGCACGAGGGCGACATCATCTCCATCGATGGCACTCAGGGCATCGTCGTCGATGGCGCTGTCGATTTGGTCTCCGCTGAGCTCACCGGCGATCTGGACACCATCCTGTCCTGGGCCGACGAGATCCGCTTGGACGAGACCGACGGTCACGCCAACCACGTGCGCGTCAACGCCGACAACCCCGAGGATGCCGCGCTCGCGCTCGAGTTTGGCGCCGAGGCCATAGGCCTGTGCCGCACCGAGCACATGTTCCTGGGCGACCGTAAGAACATTATCCAGAGCTTCATCCTGTCCGACGACGAGGCTGTGAAGCAGCAGGCCCTGGCCGATCTGCTCAAGGTCCAGACTGAGGATTTCTTGGCGATGTTCAAGACCATGTCCGGTCGCGATGTGGTCGTTCGCCTGCTTGATCCGCCGCTGCACGAGTTCTTGGATAATCCTCGCGAGCTCGAGGTCGCCATCACCAAGAAGGAGGCCGCCGGCGCTCCCGAGGAGGAGCTCACTGCCCTGCGCGCCCGCCTGCGTCGCATTGACGGCATGGTCGAGTCCAACCCCATGCTGGGCTTGCGCGGCGTGCGCCTGTCCGTCGTCTTTGGCGATCTGCCGCTCATGCAGGTCCGCGCTGTGGCCACGGCTGCCGCCCGCCTTATCAAGGAAGGCGTCGACCCGCGTCCCGAGATCATGGTTCCGCTCGTCTCCATCACTGCCGAACATGTCCAAACCCGCGAGGTCATCGAGCGTGCCATCGCCGAGGTATCCTCCGAGGAGGGCGTCGAGCTCAACATTCCCGTGGGCACGATGCTCGAGCTGCCGCGCGCCTGCATGGTCGCCGACGAGATCGCCCAGCACGCCGACTTCTTCTGCTTTGGCACCAATGACCTCACCCAGACGACCTTTGGCTTCTCGCGCGACGACGCCGAGGCCAAGTTCATCCCGCTGTACATGCATAAGAAGATCCTGAAGGACAACCCCTTCGAGACCATCGACGCGGCGGTGCTGGAGCTGGTGCGCATGGCTGTCGAGAAGGGCCGCGCCACCAACCCCGGCATGCACTTTGGCGTGTGCGGTGAGCACGGCGGCGACCCTAAGTCTATCAAGGGCCTGTTCAACGTGGCCGATGTGGACTATGTGTCCTGCTCGCCTTACCGCGTGCCCCTGGCGCGCCTGGCCGCCGCTCAGGCCAAGCTCGAGGCCAAGCGTTCTGCCTAACGTTTTGGGTGTAGACGCCTAGTGTAGTCCCCCCTTCATGCCGCCCGTCTCATTCGTGAGGCGGGCGGTTATCATGTGCGGGTTTTGTCTTTTTGTCTGCGTAAAAAATTGTTCTTGCAGCAGAAACCCGCGCGTGTATACTCAAATACGTTTGTTCAACTACGTGCCGGCCAAGATGGTACGGCACCTCTAGAAGAGTAAGGAATTGCACATGGATTACATCCGCGCAATCGAGCGTCAGCAGATCCGCGAGGACATTCCTCAGGTTCGCGTCGCCGACAACGTCAAGGTTCACTACCGCATTAAGGAAGGCGACCGCGAGCGCATCCAGGTCTTCCAGGGCGACGTCATCCGCATGGCCGGCGCCGGTGCCCGCGAGACCTTCACCGTCCGCAAGATGTCCTTCGGTGTCGGTGTTGAGCGTACCTTCCCGCTTCACAGCCCCAAGATCGCCAAGCTCGAGGTCGTTCGTCATGGTCGCGTCCGTCGCGCCAAGCTGTACTACCTCCGCGACAAGGTGGGCAAGGCTGCTCGCATCCCCGAGAAGCGCTAAGAAGATCGCAGCGTCTGTCCACTCGTTTGGACACAAGGGTCACCTTCGGGTGGCCCTTCTTTTTATCTGATTTGCATGCAAGGAGGGCCTGGTATGGCCAACATGACGAGCTCGGTTTCGGCATCGCAGGTTGCCGGTGAGTTGGCGAGCGCTACGTTTGAGGAGATTCCCGCCCTCGTGGAGCATTATCGCGAGGACCCGCGCCAGCAGGTGATCAAGGCTTGTGAACGCGCCCTCAAACGCCATGCCAAAGAGCTTGCAGAGCGTGAGCGCGTCAATGACATGTACGAGCTTATGCATGAGCTTGGCGGCGATGGGGTGGTCGTTGGTGTCGATGAGGTGGGTCGCGGATCGGTGGCCGGTCCTCTGACGGTGTGCGCCGTCTGTCTTCCTATGGAGCCGCGCGTCTGGGGTATCAACGATTCCAAAAAGCTCACGCCGGCGCGCCGCGAGCTGCTCTCGGTGAAGATTGCCGAGGTGGCGACGGCGATCGGTTTTTGCCATATCGCGCCTACGGATATCGATGATATGGGCATGGCCCGCGCCATCCGCGCTGCCGTCGCGGGCGCCGTGGCCGATACGCGCCTCGAGCCCGACTGCGTCCTCATGGATGGCAACCCCTTGGGCGCCGTTCCTAACGAGCGCGATGTGGTGAAGGGCGATGCCAAAATCGCCTGCATCGCCGCTGCGTCCATCATGGCCAAGGTCACGCGTGACGAGATGATGGTCGAGTACGACGCCGAGTACCCCGAGTACCATCTGGCCGAGTCGAAGGGCTATGCAAGCCCCGAGCATATCGAGGCCATTCGCAAACATGGACTTTGTCCACTGCACCGCGTGAGCTTTTGCGGAAACTTTTTGCAGACTGAGCGCCTTTTCTAGATCAATTGTGGAGAAAGGGACCCCTGGCGTTTTATAAACCTGCTGGTAGCGGGCCGTGTGCAACGTGATTGTTGCGTACGGCCCATTTTTTGTCGGTATTTGGTCAGCTTTTGGTTTGCATCCGGTACTTACCCGCATGAAAGGTGCCCTCATCATCGGGGCAATGCAGTGTGCGGGAAAGGAGACCCATGAGTGCCGCAAGCAAAAAGAGCAAGACGCAGCAGCTCAAGGAGCGTTGGGAAAACGGCGAGCTCGATTGTGGGGCGATGACGCCCGAGCTTATCAAGGGACTCAGCCCCCGCGAGCTGGGCATGCTGGGCGAGCTGATCACCATCGACTACTTTAACGAGCGCGGCTACACCTTGCTGGAGCAGGGCTATCGTTGCACCGAGGGTGAGGCCGATCTGGTGCTGCTCGATGAGCTCGACGATGTCGTGGTGATGGCCGAGGTCAAGACCAGACGCGTTGCACTGGATTGCAGCACGCGGGTCTTTCCCGAGGAGGCCGTGGACGCCCAAAAACAACGCCGCTACCGCCGCATCGCAAGTTGCTATCTCATGGAGCATTATCCGCTCAAGGCGATTCGCTTCGATGCCGTGGGCGTCACCATCCGCGGCGGGCATATCGCCGAGATCGAGCATCAGTACAACGCATTCGATTGGCAGGTGTCGTGATGGCGTTCGAGACGTTTGCCGTTCACGCGGCCTGCATCCGCGGCGTCGAGGCGATTCACGTCACGGTCGAGGTCTCGCTTGCCGGTGGCGTTCCGGGCATCCAGATGCTCGGCATTCCGAGTATGGAGGTGATGGAGTCACGCGGTCGTATTCGCTGCGCGATGCGCTCCGCCGGGTTCGAGATTCCGCGCTCGGGCATTACGGTCAATCTGGCGCCCGGCGATATTCGCAAGACCGGTAGCGGCTTTGATTTGCCCATCGCCATTGCGGTATTGGCGGCCGATGGTCAGATTCCCCGCGACAACCTCGATCGTTGTCTTATCGCAGGTGAGCTTGGCTTGGACGGTACGGTGCTTCCTGTCAAGGGCGAGGTGGCGTTTCAGCTATTGGCACGTGATATGGGGCTGTCCTTTATCGCCGGCAGGTCCGATCAGCATGTGCCGCTTGCGGGCGTTGACTGCGGGTTTATCGACCATCTATCTCAGCTTGCCCATGGCATGGGGGACGCCGCGCGGCATTATCTGGATTCTGAAGTGCTCGAGGCGACCTTTGAGCCCGAGCTCGACTATGCCGACGTACTGGGGCAGGAAGTCGCTAAACGCGGCATGGCGCTTGCGGCGGCAGGAGAACTCGGACTGCTCATGATTGGGTCCCCGGGATCGGGCAAGACGATGCTTGCGCGCCGTATGACCGGCATCCTGCCCGAGCTTTCCGTTGAAGATCAACAGGAGGCGCTGTGCATCCATTCGGTTTTGGGTGAGAACATTGATGGCTTGTTGGCGGGGCACCGGCCCTTCCGCAGTCCCCACCACAGTATTTCGACCGCAGGCCTTATCGGCGGAGGACGCCCGGTGCATCCGGGTGAGATCAGCCTTGCTCATGGCGGCGTGCTCTTTTTGGACGAGCTTGCCGAGTTTCCCACGGGTGTGCTGCAGACGCTGCGTCAGCCCATCGAACGCGGCTATGTGAGGATCGTACGCGTCGACGGGGCCTTTACCTTCCCGTCGCGCTTTCAGCTGCTGGCCGCGAGCAATCCCTGTCCCTGCGGCTTTTTGGGCGATCGCGAGGTGCCATGCCGCTGCTCGGCATCGATGGTGGAGCGCTATCGGGCAAAGCTGCGCGGTCCTTTGGCCGACCGTATCGACATGATGATCGATGTGACCCGTCCCGACCCCCAAGTGATTATCGAGGGTGCGGAGGGTATGTCGTCGGCCGAGTTGCGTGACTTCGTTGTGCGCGGTCGTGCTTTTCGCGCTTGGCGCGAATCCCGTATGGACGATGCGGACGCCGAGGCCGAGGATGATGAGACGCGGTCCATTGACGGCGTCGTTTCGACCTTTGAGCTCGATGATGCGGCGGAGAAGTGTGTGCTCGGCCTGTCAAAGCGCACGCATCTCACGGGCCGCGGCATCGTGCGCCTGGTGCGTATCGCACGTACCATCGCCGACGTCGCCGAGAGCGAGCAGGTGACGCAGGATCACGTGCTCGAGGCGGCGATGTACCAGGGAAGGAGGGACCAATGATGGCCGAGGGGACCTTCGAGCTGCATCCAGGTGACGCGTTGTATCCCGAGACCGTTTTGGAGCTTTCTGATGTACCCCAGACGCTCTTTGTGCGCGGCAACCCCGAGGTGCTTTCGACGCCTGCGCTCTCCATCATCGGCGCGCGCAAGGCCTCTCCGTATGGTCTTGCCGTGGCAGAGCTTGCGGCAAAGGTGGCGGTCGAGGCGGGAGTGACGGTTGTTTCGGGCGGCGCGGTCGGTTGTGACCAGGCCTCGGGTTGGGCTGCGGTCAACGCCGGCGGCAAACACGTCGTGGTGCTGGGGACGGGCGCCGACGTGGTTTACCCGCGTTCGAGCGCGGGGCTTATTACTCGCACGCTCGATACGGGTGGCGCGATCGTGTCGATCTCTCCGTGGGGCATGGGTCCGCGCAGGTTTGCCTTTCCGCGCCGCAATCGTGTGATCGCGGCCCTGTCGCAAGCCCTCTTTGTATCCGAGGCGGGTATGCCTTCCGGGACGTTTTCTACAGCCGAGGCTGCTATGGATTTGGGGCGCGAACTTCTTGCCGTGCCGGGGTCGATCCTATCGCCCGAGTCGCGTGGCACGAATTACCTCATTGCGAACGGTGCCTGCTGCATCATCGACGAGGAATCTATTGAGATGGCTATTTCACGCATCTACGGCACCCTGCGCTACTCGCGCCCCGATGCTCCCGGTATTGCCGACTTGGATCCAACACGGCAGACCGTGATGCATGCGCTCATCGCCTCTCCGCTCAAGGTCGATGACATCGCGGCGCTCGTCTCGCTCGATGCCGTCGGCGTACTCAAACTCCTAGGTTCGCTTGAGCTCGAGGGTCTTATCGAGCGCATGATGGATGGAAGGTATGCGCCCTCCAAGTTTGCCCTTCACGCCCAGACCCCCTTCGGTCACAATGGAAAACGTGTCAATTAGAAAGGTGTTTGCAGATGCTGTTTGATCAGGTGACGGTTATCGGTGGCGGTTTGGCGGGTTCGGAATGCGCGATCCAGCTGGCAGACCGCGGATTCGCCGTAAAGCTGTGCGAGATGCGCCCCCAGGTGAGCTCCCCGGCCCACCATACCGATCACCTGGCAGAGCTCGTCTGCTCCAATTCGTTTAAGTCGACCCGTCCGGACTCTGCGGCTGGTTTGCTGAAGGCCGAGCTTGAGCGCATGGGCTCGGTCCTGCTCGATTGCGCCCGTCGCGCGGCTGTTCCCGCCGGTGGTGCCCTGGCGGTCGACCGTGTCAAGTTTTCCGAGCTTGTCGAGGCCGAGGTTGCCGCCCGTCCCAATATCGAGATCATTCACGGCGAGGTCACGCGGATTCCCGAGGGTCACGTGGTCATTGCCGCCGGCCCCTTGTGCTCGCCGGCGCTGAGCGAAGAGGTCATGAAGCTCGTCGGTGGCGACGCCCTTGCGTTCTTCGATGCCGCGGCACCGATCGTCGATGCCTCCACGCTTGATATGGACGTGCTGTTCTCGCAGTCGCGCTACGAGGAACAGGGGAGTGGCGACTACCTCAATGCCCCGCTCAACAAGGAAGAGTACGAGGCCTTTATCGAGGCGCTCACCACGGCCGACCGCGTGGTGCTCAAGGACTTTGAGGGCGGCGATCTGTTCCAGGCATGCCAGCCTGCCGAGGAGGTTGCGCGCACCGGCAAGGACGCCATTCGCTTTGGCGCCATGAAGCCCGTCGGCCTCACCGACCCGCGTACCGGACGTCGCCCCTGGGCAGCGATTCAGCTGCGTGCCGAGAACAAGGAGAAGACTGCCTATAACCTGGTGGGCTTCCAGACCAACCTGACCTTTGGCGAGCAGAAGCGCGTCTTCCATATGGTGCCGGGCCTGGAGAACGCCGAGTTCTTCCGCTACGGTGTCATGCACCGCAATACCTTTGTCGACGCCCCGCACGTGCTCGATGGCACCTTTGCCGTGCCCGGTACGAGCGTGCGCCTTGCCGGCCAGATCACCGGCACCGAAGGCTATATGGAGGCCGTGGCGACCGGTCTGCTCGCCGCGCTCAACACCTATGCCGAGGCAATCGAGGCGGAGCCTGTTGAGCTGCCGCGCGTGGGCGCCCTGGGTGCGCTCGTGGGCTATGCGACCGATCCTGCCACCGTGGGCTATCAGCCCATGCACGTCAACTTTGGCCTCGTGCCACCGCTCGAGGACGGCAAGCGCCGCAGTAAGCGCGACCGCTACCAGGCCTATGCGGACCGTGCGCTCGAAGCTCTTGATGCCTATCTGGCCACTCGCCCCGATCTGTTTGGAGGCGACCGGTCATAGCCTTTGACCTGTACGACACCATCGACTCGTTCATCGCCTATATTGCTCGCGTCGAAGGGCTCGCTCCCAACACGGTGACCGCCTACGCTTCGCGGCTGGAGCGTTTCGCTTCATGGTGCGAGCGCGAAGGCGTCGATGCGCGTGCCGCCGACGTACGGACGGTTCGCTCCTATTTGGCCGAGCTGTCGCGTGACCAGGTGGCGGCTCGGACCCTTGCGGCGCACTTGTCTGCCATTCGCTCACTTTATCGATGGATGGCTGCCGAGGGGATCGTTGAGGGCGATGCGGTCTCGGCGATATCCTCGCCCAAGCTCCCGCGTGATCTGCCCGGTGTGCTGACGAACCAACAGGTGGAGGCGCTCCTCAAAGCCCCCGATACCTCAACTCCCGCGGGATTGCGCGATGCGGCGATGCTCGAGCTGCTCTATGCCTCCGGCGCCCGCATCTCTGAGCTCGCGGCGCTCAATGTGGAGTCCATCGCTTGGTCCGAGCGAACGTTGCGACTTTGGGGTAAGGGGAGCAAGGAGCGTATTGTGCCGCTCTATCGGCGTGCTCTCGAGGCGGCCCGTCTCTATATAGAGGAGGGGAGGCCGGAGCTCCTTGCGCAGGCAAGGCGAAGCGACGGCGCAAACGGCGTGCATCCGCTGCTTTTATCGGCGCGCGGCAATCGCATGAGCGCCGCCATGCTCAGGCGGCGGTTCCATACGCTGGCGACGCTCGCCGGCATTCCGGCCGACATCGCCCCGCATGCGATGCGCCATACCTTTGCGACCGACTTGCTCGAGGGCGGTGCGGACCTGCGCTCGGTTCAAGAGCTGCTGGGTCATGCGAGCCTGTCCACGACGCAGATCTACACGCATCTCACGCCCGATCGGCTTAAGCGGGCCGTGGCTCAAGCCCATCCCCGCGGCGAATAGTGGCTGGGACGTCCTGCGCCGCACTCAGGTGTGTGGTTTTGATTGCGGGTTGGCAGGAAGATGCATTCCTGCTATCATTCATCGGGTTGCTTCACGGCAACAGGTTTTTATCACGCACGCGCGGCTACTTCATACCGTGGTGCCCGGGCTTTGGTAGCACATGTCCGGGTTGGTTTTGGAGGATGACCCCGCGCGGAGGCAAACCACAGGAGGTTTAACATGGCTACCAAGATTAATATCCGCACCCTGCTCGAGGCCGGCTGCCACTTCGGTCACCAGACCCGTCGCTGGAACCCCAAGATGAAGCCGTTCATCTTCGGTGAGCGCAACGGCATCTACATCCTCGACCTCAAGCAGACCATCCTCGACGCCGACCAGGCCTACACCTTCGTCAAGAACGTCGCCAAAGGTGGCAACGTGCTGTTCGTCGGCACCAAGAAGCAGGCTCAGGAGGCCGTCAAGAACGCTGCTGAGCGCGCCAACATGCCCTACATCAACCAGCGTTGGCTCGGCGGCATGCTGACCAACTTCGTCACCATCCGCTCCCGCATCAACCGCATGGAGGAGCTCGAGGCCATGGTCGATGACGGCCGCATGGCAGTGCTCCCCAAGAAGGAGCAGGCTGTGCTCGGCAAGGAGCTCACCAAGCTCCAGACCAACCTCGGTGGCGCCCGCGACATGAAGGGTCTGCCCCAGGCTCTCTTCGTCATCGACACCAAGCGCGAGGAGAACGCCATCAAGGAGGCCCAGCGCCTGAACATCCCCGTCGTCGCTCTGATCGACACCAACTCCGATCCCGACGAGGTCGAGTACGGCATCCCCTGCAACGATGACGCTATCTCCGCTGTCACCCTTATGTGCGAGCTCATGGCTGACGCCTGCCTCGCTGGCTCCGGCAAGGAGCAGGTCTCCGAGGCCGAGATGGCCGCTGAGCCCAAGGCCGAGTAAATCAGTCTTAGTTAATTCTTTTTCATCTCTTTGAAAGGAACCACAATGGCCCAGATTACCGCCGCTATGGTCAAGCAGCTTCGCGAGATGACCGACTCCCCGATGATGGAGTGCAAGAAGGCTCTCGTCGAGGCTGACGGCGACATGGACGCCGCTGTCGACGTTCTGCGTAAGAACGGCCTTGCCAAGGCCGCCAAGAAGGCTGGCCGTGAGACCAACGAGGGCGCTGTCGCCGCGTTCGTCTCCGAGGATGGCAAGACCGGCGCTCTGCTCGAGCTCTCCTGCGAGACCGACTTCGTTGGCTCCAACGCCAAGTTCACCGGCTTTGCTTCCAAGGTCGCTGAGGTTGTCGCTACCACCGAGCCTGCTGACGTCGACGCTCTGCTTGAGAAGCCGATGGGCGAGGAGACCGTTTCCTCCGAGCTCACCGAGATGATTCACATCATGGGCGAGAACATGAAGATCTCCCGCTTCGCCGCCCGTAAGGCCGAGAACGGCGCTCTCGCTTCTTACATCCACATGGGTGGTAAGATCGGCGTCCTCGTCGAGTTTGCTTTCGAGAAGGCCGAGACCGCTCAGGCTGAGTCCTTCAAGACCTTCGCTCACGACGTTGCCCTTCAGGTTGCCGCCGTCGCCCCGATCTGCGCTACCCGCGATCAGGTTCCGGCCGAGACCGTCGAGCACGAGAAGCAGATCTACATGGCTCAGGCTGCCGAGTCCGGCAAGCCCGAGGCTATCCAGGAGAAGATGGCTGTCGGCCGTCTGGAGAAGTTCTACAAGCAGTCCGTGCTCACCGAGCAGGAGTTCATCAAGGACAGCTCCCTCACCATCAAGAAGTACGCTGAGCAGGTCTCCAAGGAGCTCGGCGACACCATTACCGTCGTTGCCTTTGACCGTCTGGTCCGTGGCGAGTAAATAAGCTCTTGTAGCTGGTAATGAGCAGGCTGTGGGTTTTACTCACAGCCTGCTTTTTCATGGCTCCCCGTTAAGCCTTTGTTATCATATTAAAAGTCTAATTAAAGGAGGATCGCTTTGTCCGACATCCGATATAAACGCGTGCTTCTGAAGCTTTCCGGCGAAGCACTGATGGGCGACGGCCAATATGGCATTGACCCCAAGGTTACCGACCATCTTGCCAAGCAGGTCAAGGAGCTGCTCGCCGTTGGTCATGAGGTCGGCGTCGTTGTCGGCGGTGGCAATATTTTCCGCGGCATGGCCGGCGCTGCCGGTGGCATGGAGCGTGCTCAGGCCGACTACATGGGCATGCTGGCAACCGTTATGAACGCGCTTGCCCTGCAGGATGCCTTCGAGCATAACGATGTTCCCTGCCGCGTGATGAGCGCTATCCAGATGAACGAGATCTGCGAGCCCTATATTCGCCGTCGCGCCATCAATCACCTTTCCAAGGGCAACGTCGTTATTTTTGCCGCCGGTTCGGGCAATCCGTACTTTACGACCGACACCGCTGCGGCTCTTCGTGCGTGCGAGATCGGCGCCGAGATTCTGATTAAAGCCACCAAGGTTGACGGCATCTACGACAAGGATCCCGTCAAGTGTGCTGACGCCGTCCGGTTTGACAAGATCACCTACCATGAGGTGCTCGTCCGCGGTCTGCAAGTTATGGATTCCACGGCTACGGCACTGTGCCAGGATAACCGTATGCCGATTTTGGTCCTCAACATCGATGGCGAGGACACCGTCAAGCGCGCGCTTTCGGGTGAGCCCGTCGGCACGCTCGTCTATCAGGAGGATTAAGCATGGCAGAGAACATCACCGCCCACATGGACAAGTCGCTCGAGTCCCTCAAGCATAACTTCTCCAAGGTCCGTACCGGTCGCGCCAACGCTAACATTCTGTCCGACATCACCGTCGATTATTACGGTGTTCCCACGCCGGTCACGCAGGTTGCCGCTGTAAAGACCCCCGAGGCCCACATGCTGCTCATCGAGCCGTGGGACAAGGCGCTCATCAACGCTATCGTCAAGGCCATCGGCGCTTCCGATCTGGGTATTACCCCCAACTCCGATGGCACCGTCGTTCGTCTGCCGTTCCCGGCTCCCACCGAGGAGCGCCGTCGCGAGCTCGTCAAGGAGTGCCGCGAGTACGCTGAGCAGGCCAAGGTGTCTATCCGTAACATCCGTCGCGACTTCAACAACAAGCTCGAGCGCGATGAGGAGCTCACCGAGGACGATGTCCGTCGCGAGCAGGCTAAGGTCCAGAAGCACACCGATGAGTATGTCGCCAAGGTCGAGGAGCTTCTGAAGGAAAAAGAAGCCGAGGTCATGGAGATCTAAGGTGCAATACGACGAGCATAAACTGGTCGAGTACTTTGCCGACGCCCCTGCGGGCGTCGGTTTTTCCGACCTTGACCTCAATAACATTCCGCATCATATCTCATGCATCATGGACGGCAACGGTCGTTGGGCCACGTCGCGCGGTCTTGCACGCACTGAGGGCCACAAGGCGGGTATCGTCTCCCTTCGCGAGATCATTACCGCCTGCGTGCGTCTGGGCGTCGACGTGCTTTCTGCCTATGCGTTTTCTACCGAAAACTGGAACCGCCCGCAGCATGAGGTCAACGTCTTGATGCATCTGTTTGCCAAGACGTTTATCGACGAGCTGCCGCTTCTGAAGCGCGAAAACGTGCGCGTTGTCTTTTTGGGTGACATTTCCGCGCTGCCCAAGAAGACCCGCGACGTTTTTGAACGCGGTCTTGCCGAGTGCGCCGATCACACCGGTATGACGCTGGCGCTTGCCGTCAACTACGGCGCGCGTGCCGAGATTACCCGCGCTGTCCGTCAGATTGCGCTCGACGCTGCCGCCGGTAAGATCGATCCTGCCGCAATTGATGATGACATGGTTGCTTCCCACCTCTATACCGCCGGTCTTCCCGATCCTGAGCTTGTGATTCGCACCTCTGGTGAGCTGCGCCTTTCGAACTATCTGCTGTGGCAGGTGGCTTATTCCGAGTTCTACGTCACCGATACCTATTGGCCCGACTTTGATCGCTGGGGCCTTGTCGACGCCATTTTGGCCTATCAGGGCCGTGACCGTAGGTTTGGTGGACTGAGCAAGACCGAGGAGGCTTAATCGTGTCCGATCGTCCCAAGGGATCTGCTCCCAAGACGCCTGCGCGCAAAGCTGCCGCTGCGGGAGCGCCTGCAGCGAAGAGCGGCACCGGTTCGTGGCTGGCGGGCTTTATTACCCGTGCCGCCGCCGGTATCGTCTATGCCGTCGTCTTTATCCTGTGCCTGGTTTTGGGTATCGTGCCCACGGCCATCTTTGTTTCCGTCATGAGCGGTCTGTGCTGCTATGAATTTTTTCGTATGACAAGGCTCGATGGCAAGATGGCGAACGAGCGTATGGGTATCGCTGCTGCCGTGCTCTTTCCGCTGTCGGCGTTGGGCGATTCGATGTTGTTGAATGCCCTGCTTTTTGCCCTGATGCTCGCGGTGGGCATTTGGTATGTCTGGTCGCCGCGTACCCGCATCTCTGATGTGGCCGTGACGCTCATGGGTCCCATCTACACTGGCTTTATGCTGTCGGCTATCGTGCTGCTGCGCGATGCCGTGCCCGGTTTTGCCGGCGCTCTGCTTTCGGTGGGCGTTTGCGCGTCCCTTTGGGTCTCCGATTCGTTTGCCTACATCGTGGGCAGCCGTATCGGCAAGCACAAGATGGTTCCCAAGATCTCTCCCAAAAAGAGCTGGGAGGGGTTTGTTGGTGGCATCCTGGGCTCGGTTTTGATTTGGCTCATCCTGTGGGCGACGCACTTCTACAAGCTCAGCCTGCCCTATGCGCTGCTGTGCGGCGTGGTCGTGTCCGTCCTGGGCGTTATCGGCGACCTCATCGAGTCACGCATCAAGCGTGGCGTGGGCGTCAAGGATTCCGGCAATCTTATCCCGGGCCATGGCGGTATGCTTGATCGTAGCGACTCGCTTATCTTTGGCTGCATTACCGCGCAGCTGCTTTTGATGATCGGAGGCGTGCTGTAATGTCATTCCAGACGACGTATGGCCCCGATGGACGCCTCCGTGTTGCCATCCTGGGTTGTACGGGCTCTATCGGCACCCAGGCGCTCGATGTGTGCCGCCAGCATGCCGATCGCCTACAGGTGACGGCGCTGTCCGTTAATTCCAGCACCTCGGAGCTCGTTGCCGCTGCCCGCGAGTTTTCGGTTCCGGCGGTTGCCGTAGCCGATGTCGCTCATGGCGATGACGCCGTGCTGCAGGAGTTGCCCGAGGGAACGAAGCTCGGCGTTGGCGCGCAGGCGGTTTGCGAGCTCGCACGTCGCGATGATGTCGACTGCGTGCTTGTCGCTATTGTGGGCGCCGCCGGTCTCGAGGCGAGCCATGCGGCCTTGACCTCGAATAAGCGCCTTGCTCTTGCCAACAAGGAGTCCCTCGTCGTCGGTGGCGACTTGCTTATGCCGTTGGCGCAACCGGGCCAGCTTATTCCGGTCGACTCTGAGCACTCCGCCATTTACCAGTGCTATCTGGGGGAGAACCCGCGCGAGGCTCATTGTATTTGGCTCACCTGCTCGGGCGGTCCGTTCTTTGGCCGCACGCGCGACGAGCTCGATTGCGTGACGCGTGTCGATGCCCTCGCACATCCCACGTGGGCCATGGGTGCCAAGATCACCATCGACTCCGCCACCCTCATGAACAAGGGCCTGGAGCGTATTGAGGCCATGCATCTGTTTAACTGCGACCTCGATTTCATTAACGTGGTCGTGCAGCGTCAGTCCAAGATTCACTCTATGGTCGAGTTTGCCGACGGCTCCGTGATGGCGCATCTCGGTGCTTCCGACATGCGTATTCCCATCCAGTTCGCGTTCTCGTATCCCGAGCGTTGGGATACCCCGGCGCCTCGTATCGATTTTCGCGAGTTGGGGCAGCTCACGTTTGATGCTGCCGACATGGATACCTTCCGCTGTCTGGCACTGGCCGAGCGTGCCGGCAAGACAGGCGGCACCATGCCGTGCGTGCTCAATGCCGCCAACGAGGTCGCCGTCGATGCCTTCCTGCACGATGGCTGCAGCTTTACTGATATCGATCGCATTGTGGAATCTTGCATGGATGCCCACGATATGCAGGCGGTCGATTCGTTTGAGCAGCTTCGCGACATCGATGCGTGGGCGCGTGAAAAGGCTGCGCAGGTGCTCGTCGCAACCCGTTCCTAACCCATAAGGATTGCTATTTCGTTTTATGGATACTGTTCTGAGCGTTCTCTCATCGGTCTTTTGGGGCCTGCTGATGCTTTCCGTCCTCGTGTTTTTGCACGAGGGCGGCCACTTTTTGGCGGCTCGTGCCTGCGGCGTCCGTGTGACCGAGTTCTTTTTGGGCCTGCCGTGCCGCTTTGACATCCATTACACGTCGCGTCGCATTGGAACCAAGTTTGGCGTGACCCCGCTGCTGCTGGGTGGCTACGCTGCCATCTGCGGTATGGACCCGACCGACGTTTCGTGCGCCGATCGCGTGCTCGCGGCTATCTATCGTCACGGTCGCGTGACCGTGGCCGACCTTGCTGTCGAGCTCGAGCTTTCCGAGGAGGATGTGCTCGAGGCATGCGCCCTATTGCTGGGCTGGGGCTCCATCGCACCCTGGTATGAGGAAGGGGAGAAGCCCTCGCCGAGCTACTATCCCACCAAGTATCAGACGCTGCCGCGAGACACGGCAGGCTATACCACCTTTGACGGTCGCCGTTTCGATCGCGAACATTCAACTGCCGAGGGCGATGTGTGGGAGCTGCCGTGCGGCGAGGCCGAGTTCCTTGCGCAAGAACGTTCGCACACCTATCTTGGCCAAGGCTTTCTCAAGCGTGCCTTTATGCTGCTCGCGGGCATTATTGTCAATATCTTGACGGGCTTTTTGCTCCTTATGAGCATCTATTCCATTGCGGGTGTCACCGTGCCGATCGATACCAACGTGATCGGTCAGGTTGACGAGGGGTCTATTGCCGCCAAGGCGGGTATCGAGGGTGGCGACGCGATCCTTTCGGTCGACGGAGTATCGTGCTCTACCTGGATGGACGTTTACGATGCCATCGGCAAGGCTGCCGGTAAGGACGATATCGCCATCGAGTACGAGCGTGACGGCAAGCGGCATTCGACCACGGTTGCACTCAAAGAGGACGAGCGCCTAGGTGTGTATGCCTCTACGCAGGTGGTCCGTTTAGACCCCATCACGTCGGCTCGTCTGTCCTTCTCCTATGTCGTGCAGACAGCAGAGGGCGTGATGCGCCTGCTCCAGCCGCAGCACACGATGGAGATCCTCGATCAGTCCTCTTCGATCGTGGGTATTAGCGTTATGTCCTCGCAGGCTGCTGCTGCCGGCCCTGCCACGTTCCTTTCGTTTGCCGCCCTCATTTCGTTCTCGCTTGGTTTTATGAACCTGCTGCCCATCCCACCGCTCGATGGCGGCAAGCTGGTCATCGAGATCATTCAAAAGATTGCGGGCCGCGAGCTTCCGCTCAAGGTCCAGACGATTGTGAGCTATGTGGGCATCGCGCTCTTTGCGCTGTTGTTTGTCTATATGCTTCGTTCCGACGTCCTTCGATTTATTCTGTAGGGGAGTGGTTGGACTGTCTTTATCCCATCCTTTGCCTCGCGAGCTGACGCGTCCCGTGCATGTGGGCGGCGTGCAGATCGGTGGCGGCGCGCCGGTGGTGGTCCAGTCCATGACCTGCACCGATACCGCTGATGCCCAGGCAACGCTTGCGCAAGTGCGTGCTTTGGCGCAGGCTGGCTGCGATATCGTGCGCGTGAGCGTGCCCACCGAGGCCGCGCTTGAGGGTTTCCGCACCATCTGTGCCGAGTCTCCAGTGCCGATTGTCGCCGATATCCACTTTAACCATAAGCTTGCCATTGGTGCCGTTGAGGCCGGTGCCGCCAAGCTGCGCATCAATCCCGGCAATATCGGCGATTGGGCCAAGGTTGACGCGGTGATCGATGCTGCGGGTGCCGCGGGCTGCGCGATTCGTATCGGCGTCAATGCCGGTTCACTTGAGCAGGATATCGCCGAGCGTGACGACCTCACGCAGCCCGAAAAGCTCGTGATGTCGAGCGAGCGTTTCGTCAAACATTTTGAAGACCGCGGCTTTACGAACATTGTGCTTTCGGCCAAGGCCCATAGCGTGCAAACGACGCTCGATACCTATCGAGCCCTGTCGCGTGAGATTCCCCACGTTCCGCTTCACTTGGGCGTAACCGAGGCGGGTACCAAGCTGCAGGGCACCATCAAGAGTTCGGTGGGTCTTGGTATCCTGCTGTCTGAGGGTATTGGCGACACCATGCGCGTCTCGCTTACGGCCGATCCGGTTGAGGAGCCGCCGGTCGCCTGGGGAATTTTGCAGTCGCTGGGCCTGCGTCGCCGTGGTCCCGAGATTGTCTCGTGCCCCACGTGCGCCCGCTGCCAGGTTAACCTGATCGCAATCGCTGAGGAAGTAACCGAGCGACTTAAGAACTATGCCGCGCCGCTTTCGATTGCCGTCATGGGATGTGCCGTTAATGGCCCCGGTGAGGCTTCTGATGCCGACCTGGGCGTTGCTTGCGGACGTGGTCAGGCTCTGCTCTTTTCGCATGGCCAGATCATTGGTAAAGTAGCTGAGGATCAAATTGTCGACGCGCTTATGGCCGAGGTCGACAAGCTTATTGAGGAGAAATAAATGACTCGAGCAATGTATATGTCTAAGCTCTATGCACCGACGCTCAAAGAGGATCCGGCCGACGCCGAGCTTGCAAGCCATCGTCTGCTGCTTCGTGCCGGTATGATCCGCAAGGAGGCCGCCGGCCTGTATTCCTATCTGCCGCTCGCTTGGCGCTCGATTCGTAAGATCGAGAATATCGTGCGTGACGAGATGGATGCTGCCGGCGCCCAGGAGCTCATGATGCCCATTATGGTCGATGCCGAGCTGTGGCGTGAGTCCGGCCGTATCGATGCCTATGGCAAGGAGCTCGTGCGCTTTGATGACCGTCACGGTCGCGAGTTTGTGCTGGGCCCCACGCATGAGGAGACCGTCACGGCCCTGGTGCGCAACGAGCTGCGCTCCTATAAGCAGCTGCCCGTCAACCTGTACCACATTCAGGACAAGTTCCGCGATGAGTTCCGTCCCCGCTTTGGCCTGATGCGTGGTCGTGAGTTCATCATGAAGGACGCCTACAGCTTCTCTGCCACGCAGGAGAGTCTGCAGGAGGAGTACGACAAGATGAAGCAGGCCTACGCCAACATCTGCGAGCGCTGCTACATCAAGGCTCTGCCCGTTGTCGCCGACTCCGGCGAGATCGGCGGCGACACCTCCGTCGAGTACATGGCGCTGGCCGACGCCGGCGAGGCTTCGCTCGTCTACTGCGACGATTGCGGTTTTGCTGCCGATGACGAGGCTGCAAGCACCAAAGTCGTTGTTACCGAGGGCCCCGGCGACGGCACGCTCACCAAGGTCGAGACTCCGGGCATGGGCACCATCGAGGCTGTCGCCAAGTTCTTCGGCTTCCCCGAGAACGGTACGCGCAAGTCGCTGGCGCTCATCGACGCCGAGGGCAAGCCGGTCGTGGCCATTGTCCCGGGCGACCACGAGCTCAACGATTGCAAGGCCGAGCATGTCTTTGGCAAGGGCTATCGCATGATGACCGACGAGGAGCTCCAGACCTACGGTCTGCACAAGGGCTTTATCGGACCGGTGAACCTGCCCGAGGGCATCCGTCTGGTGTGCGACGAGAGCCTGCGTGAGTCTAAGCAGTGGGCCTGTGGCGCCAACGAGGTCGACTACCACTTTACCGGTGCCTGCCCCGAGCGCGACTTTACCGTCGATGAGTGGGCCGACCTGGTCACCGTCGTCGCCGGCGATCCCTGCCCGCACTGCGGCAAGCCGCTCTCCGCTGCTCGCGGTATCGAGGTCTCCCAGGTGTTCCAGCTGGGCACCAAGTATTCCGAGGCCATGGGTGCCACCTTTATGGACGAGGACGGCAAGGAGAAGCCGCTCATCATGGGTTGCTACGGCGTGGGTGTGTCCCGCTCGCTCGCTGCCGTCGTGGAGCAGCACAACGATGAGCACGGTATCGTCTGGCCGGTCTCCGTTGCCCCGTACGAGGTCGCGGTGATTCCGCTCGATCCCAAGAAGGAGGAGTGCGCTACCGTTTGTGAGCAGATCGTCGACGGTCTGTGCGCCGAGGGTATCGAGGTCGTCGTCGACGACCGCGATGAGCGTCCCGGCTTTAAGTTTGCCGATAACGACCTCATGGGCTTCCCGTATCAGGTGGTTTTGGGCAAGCGCGGTCTTAAGAATGGCACCGTCGAGCTCAAGGACCGTGCCACGGGCGAACGCGAGGACGTGGCGATTGACGAGATCGTCGCCAAGGTTGCCGAGCTTGTTAAGGCTGGCCGCCGTTAATCGGCGATTTCGCTTGTAGTTCGATATACGGGGCGGCCCCGCATTTCTCCTGATCGGGGAGATGTGGGGCCATCCTTTTATCTTGTGGCATCCTCGATATCTAAAAGGAAAACCCCACGGCCCATGCGAGCTGCGGGGTTTCCTTTTGTGCCTCCGATGCGAAATAAATCGCTCAGATATTACTGATAATCGACGACGTCGATCCAGTTCTTAAGGAACTCATCGTTCACGTTGCGCTTACGAGCGAGCTCGGAAGCGGCGACGATGCTCGTCCACTGACGCACGACCTGCATAGGCATGTCGGCGCGGTCGCAGTAGAGCTCCAGGTAGGCCTCGGCCTGGTCCTTGCTGCTGAGGGCAAAGAGCAGGTAGGTGGTGGCAACGTCGGCAGCAGGGGAGCCCTGGGTGGCATGTGCCCAGTCGCAGACGTACAGCTGACCGTCGTCGCCAACGATGACGTTGGAGGGGTTGAAGTCGCCGTGGCAGACCTTGAACTCCTTGGTCATGCCGTCCAGACGCTCCTGAAGGTTGTAGCGCGTGGTGGCATTGAGCTGATCAAGGCTGTCGATCATGCGGGCGAACTTGTCGCGCTGACGGTTGAGCAGCGGGGAGGTGTAGCCGTGGATCTCGATCTGGAGGTCGACGAACATCTCGAGGTACTCACCAAAGCGCTGGGGCTCGGCAGTCATCTTGTCGGCGAGGGTGGTGCCAGCAACCTTCTCGGTCACAAGCGCCCAGCCGTTGGCGTTCTCGAGCTGAGAAACCTCGAGCGCCTTGGGGCTGCGGATGCCGCACTCATTGATGCGGGCAAGATTCAAAGCCTCGTTGAACACGTCGGAGACGGGCTTGGTCTCGTTAAAGACCTTGACAATCTTGTCGCCCAGGTCGTAAACGACCTTGTTGCCACGACGGACGAGCTCGGTCTTGGAATCGGGAAGCAGCATGATTGCATCCTTTCAACGATGCGATAGAAGCAACGGCGGGGGCGTGCGTACACCCGTGCACCCCCGCCGCAAATAACCGTGCTAAAGACTAGCAGACGGCGTAGTCCTGGGGCTCGCGGCCATAGTAGGCGTCCAGGTAGAGCTCCTTGATCTCGCTCATGAGCGGGTAGCGCGGGTTAGCGCCGGTGCACTGGTCGTTGAATGCCTGCTCGGTCATCTCGTCGAGGGTGTCGAGGAAGTACTGCTCGTCAACACCGTAGTCGGCGATGGTCTTCTTGACGCCGATGAAGTCCTTGAGCTCCTCGAGCTTCGTGATGAAGTTCTCGAAGACCTCCTTGTCGTCCTTGCCCTCGATGCCGCAGTACTTGGCCATCTCGGCGTAGTTGTGCAGCGCGTTGGGGTAAGGATACTGGGAGAACGTGCCCATCTTGACGGGAGCCTCGGCGGCGTTGTAGCGCATGACGCGCGTCAGGATGATGGCGTTGGCGATGCCGTGGGGCAGGTGATGGAAGGCGCCGAGCTTGTGGGCCATGGAGTGGTTGAGGCCCAGGAAGGCGTTGGCGAAGGCCATACCGGCCATGCATGAGGCGTTGTGCATCTCCTCGCGGGCGTGCGGGTCCTTGGCGCCGTTCTCGAAGCTGGAGGGCAGGTTCTCGAAGACGAGCTTGGCAGCGCGCTCGGAGAGGCCCTTGGTGTAGTCGGAAGCCATGATGGAGACATAGGACTCGATGGCGTGGGTCATGACGTCGATGCCGGAGGCAGCGGTCAGGCCGCGCGGGGCGGTCATGCAGTTGTCGGCGTCGACGATAGCCATGTTGGGGAGCAGCGCGTAGTCGGCAAGCGGCCACTTGATGCCGGTCTCCTTGTCGGTGATGATGGCGAACGGCGTGCACTCGGAGCCGGTACCCGAAGAGGTCGGGACGGCGACGAAGTAGGCCTTCTTGCCCATCTCGGGGAAGGTGAAGATACGCTTGCGGATGTCCATGAAGTCCATGGCCATGTCCTCAAACTTGCACTCGGGGTGCTCGTACATCATCCACATGATCTTGCCGGCGTCCATAGCGGAGCCACCGCCGACGGCGATGATGACGTCCGGCTCAAAGAGAGCCATCTGCTTGGCGCCGCGACGTGCGCACTGCAGCGACGGATCGGGCTCGACGTCGTAGAAGCAGTCGTGGGCGATGCCCATCTCGTCGAGCTTGGCCTCGATGGCGCGGGTGTTGCCATTCTTGAAGAGGAACTGGTCGGTGACGATGAAGGCGCGCTTCTTGCCCATGACGGTGCCGAGCTCGTCGAGAGCGACGGGCGTGGAACCCTTCTTGAAGTAGACCTTCTCGGGAGCGCGGAACCACAGCATGTTCTCACGGCGCTCGGCCACAGTCTTAACGTTGATCAAGTGCTTCACCCCAACGTTCTCGGAGACGGAGTTGCCGCCCCAGGAGCCGCAGCCCAGGGTCAGAGACGGCTTCATGCCAAAGTTGTACAGGTCACCGATGCCGCCATGCGAAGACGGGGTGTTGATGACGATACGGCAGGCCTTCATGACGTGCTCGAACAGGCTGATCTTCTCGGCCTGGGCGGGGTGCACGTACAGAGAGGCGGTGTGGCCCGGGCCACCGGCGAGCACCAGGTGCTCGGCCTTGTCGACGGCCTCCTGGAAGTCCTTGGCGTGATACATGGCCAGGACCGGGGAGAGCTTCTCGTGGGAGAACTCCTCCTTGGCCGGATCGGTGGAGGTGACCTCGGCGATCAGGATCTTGGTCTTGGCGGGAACCTCGATGCCGGCGAGCTCGGCGATCTTGGCGGCAGCCATGCCGGGGATGCGGTGGTCGAGAGCGCCGTTCTTGAACATGGCGCCACGCAGGGCCTCCATCTCGGCACCCTGCTTGACGAAGTAGCAGCCGCGCTTCTGGAACTCGGCCTTAACCTGGTCATAGATGCTGTCGATGACGGTCACGGACTGCTCGGAAGCGCAGATCATGCCGTTGTCGAAGGTCTTGGAGTGGATGATGGAGTTGACGGCGAGCAGCACGTCGGCGGTGTCGTCGATGATGACCGGGGTGTTACCGGCGCCAACGCCCAGGGCGGGCTTGCCCGAGGAGTAGGCGGCCTTGACCATGCCCGGGCCACCGGTGGCGAGGATGATGTCGACGTCGCGCATGACCATGTTGGTCAGCTCGATGGAGGGGACATCGACCCAACCGATGATGCCCTCGGGGGCGCCGGCCTTGACGGCGGCGTCAAGCACGAGCTTGGCGGCGGCGATGGTGCACTTGGCGGCAGCCGGGTGCGGGGAGATGATGATGGCATTGCGGGTCTTCAGACTGATCAGCGTCTTGAAGATCGCGGTGGAGGTGGGGTTGGTCGTCGGGATGACGGCGCCCACGATGCCGATGGGCTCGGCAATCTTGGTGATGCCGTAGGCCTTGTCGCGCTCCAGGACACCACAGGTCTTGGTGTTCTTGTAAGCGTTGTAGATGTACTCTGCGGCGTAGTGGTTCTTGATGACCTTGTCCTCAAGAACGCCGCGGCCGGTCTCCTCGATGGCCATCTTCGCCAACGGGATACGAGCCTTGTTGGCGGCCATGGCGGCCTCGTAGAAGATCTTGTCGACCTGCTCCTGCGTGTACGTAGCAAAAAGCGCCTGGGCCTCTCGCATCTGAGCGAGCTTAGCCTCAAGCGCCTCTACGTTGTCCACAATTGCGGGAGTAGTGTTTTCCGGTGACTTTTTCACCATTTGTGTCTCCTTGCGATCGGAGATTTACCCTACGCCTTGAATGATAGCAATAAATAATTCGGTGAGTGGCAAGATTCCTGTAAAAGGCACACTAAAACGCTTCAACAAACTGAAACGTTTCAACTAATACAATCTGCCTGCTGCATCGCCCCGCTCATTGGGGACGGGCTTACATGAGTGCTTTCACTCATTTGGGACAGACATCGTTTTGCCATTTTGCCGTTCTGGGCCTGTTCTTGCCGCTCATTGGATATAAATAGGTTACAGGCTCAGCATTTCGCGTTGCGTCTCTCCTTTTAGGTGTTGCCTGTACAGTTTTGAAAGGAGAGGCTATGCCCCGATGTGCCCGCGCCGTTTCGCTCACCGGCTATTACCACGTCTTGGACCGTGGCAACTCCAAACAGATTATTTTTGAAGATGATTCCGCCCGTTATCGTTTCTTATCGGACATCTCGGACAGGTTTGCGCGTCATAAAGTGGCGGTGTTGGCTTGGTGCCTTATGGACAACCACTTCCATTTGATGGTTGATGACCCATATGACAACCTTTCAAAGGCAATGCAGTGCGCACTGACGGCGTATGCTAAGTATTTCAATGGGAAAACGGGAAGAACGGGCCATCTGTTTGACAATCGCTATTCGCGGGTCGCTGTTGAGACGGACACGCAAGCGGTGCAGCTGCTCGACTATATTCATCTCAATCCCGTGAAAGGTGCGCTCGACTCACTCGAGGCATACCGCTGGTCAAGCTACAAGGCATATCAGCTGGGCTATGATCCCTTTGATATCTGCGATGCGGCCCCCATGCTCGATATTGTCGGAGGCTCCCGTTGCTATTGCGAGCATCTCAAGGAAGTTGCTGGGCGCATCTGGTCAGTGGGGGTTCTTCCACGCCGGCGGATCCCCGATGAGGATGCCCTTGCCGTCGCGCACGAAGTGTTGCCGAGCATAGATCCTGCGCTGCTCAAGCCCCTGCCTCGTCCCGAACGTGATGCGTGTCTGCTGAGGCTCAGGCGGGCGCATCTCACGGTCAAGCAAATTGCCCGTATCACCGGTATCGGCGCTACGAGCGTAACCAAGGCCACCACAGGCTGGAAAGAGTCGGCGTGAGGTATGGATTGGGGCCGATCGAAACGCCGTGAGTTCATCGATGTGCTGCGAGCTTAGGAAAGCGCTCATCTAAGTCTGTCCCCAATGCGTGAAAACACTTATGTAAGTCTGTCCCCAATGAGTGCAAAAAAGCGCCCTCCGTAGGGGAGGACGCCCTTGGTAAGTTCTATGTGAACGCGAGGTCTTTGACCCGGAGAGTCCGAGGTACTTGTTGGTAAGACCTTATTTAGGAGCGCGCAACCTTGCCGGACTTGAGGCAGGTGGAGCAAACGTTCATCTTGCGACGGTGACCATCGACGACGACGTAGACACGCTGGATGTTGGGGCGGAACTTACGGTTGGTGACGCGGTGAGAGTGGCTGATGGAGCGACCGGCAACGGGGTGCTTACCGCAAACTTCGCAAACTTTGGACATAACTGACCCTCCTTGGGCGACAAACGAACATGTCGCGTTAACAAACAAGCCTGAACTATAGCACAGAAGTCGCTCCCTGTGCGCAATCTACACAGAGATATTTCTCTTTTGGCGATAGTGCGCACGCCACGGCCCTGGACGTAGATCCGATTTGCGTGCAGCAGAGGGGATTATGCCAGCTCGAACCGAGGTTTTCAAGTTCGTCCCGCAAATATATATAGGTTTATGGAGCGCCTGCGCCCGTTTATGGATTGCTTTGTATTATGCTCGCAATTACGCTCGAGGTTGGCTACACTAGTCGTTGACCATTAAAGGGGTACGAGATACCCACATGGAATTACATAGCTGCCAAAGAGCAGCCCTTCCTGTGGGTGTCTGGTCCGCTTTAAGCGGTCGGGCATCTATTTTTTTTGACTGTGTCAGCAGTCAAGACATGTGAGGAAGGAGATCGATGGGCACGACTTCCCCCAAGGCGGTCATCATGGACGAGACCGCCGTCAATCGAGCTATGACCCGCATCGCGCACGAGATTCTCGAGCGCAACGAGGGCTGTGAAGACCTCGCTCTGGTCGGCATCGTCACGCGCGGCGACCTTCTGGCAAAGAAGCTCGTCGAGGAGATCAAGGAGATCGAGGGCGTCGACGTTCCGCTCGGCAGCCTCGACATCAGCTTCTACCGCGATGACTACGCTACCAATTTCGCTCCCGCGATCCACGCCACCAACATTCCCTTTAGCGTCAACGGCAAACGCGTCGTGCTGGTGGACGACATCCTGTATACGGGCCGTACCATCCGCGCCGCTCTCGACGCCGTCATGGACCTGGGTCGTCCGAGCCGCATCGAGCTGGCGGTCCTCGTCGACCGCGGCCACCGCGAGCTCCCTATCTCGCCGGACTTTGTCGGCAAGAACGTTCCCTCGTCGCATGAGGAGAACGTGCACCTATATATGAAAGAAGTCGACGGCCACACCGCCGTCGAGATCAACGACGTCGCGCCGGGTTCCCGCGTGGGCTCCGCGCCGCTGGGAGGTGAGTAGTACCGTGGCGTTCAATCATAAGCACCTGATCGACATTACCGAGTACTCCGAAGAGGACATCAAGCTCATCCTCGAGACCGCCAAGGCGTTCTCCGAGGTCAACGAGCGTGCGATCAAGAAGGTCCCCACGCTCAAGGGCAAGACCATCGTCAACATGTTCAACGAGCCCTCGACGCGCACCCGTAGCTCCTTCGAGCTTGCCGAGAAGCGTCTTTCGGCCGACAGCCTCAACTTCGGCGGCTCCTCGACCTCTACGGTCAAGGGCGAGAGCCTCGTCGACACCGTCGAGACCCTCAACGCCTACAAGATCGACTGCATCGTCGTGCGCGACAAGCACGCCGGCGCTCCCTATATCGTCACGCAGAACTCGCCTGCGAGCGTCATCTGCGCCGGCGACGGCAAGCACAACCATCCCACGCAGGCCCTGCTCGACCTGTACACCATCTGGGAGCATAAGGGTGACTTCCATGGTTTGAAGGTCGCCGTCGTCGGCGATATCGCGCACTCCCGCGTCTGCGGCTCGCTGATCCCCGCCCTTAAGATCATGGGCTGCGAGACCTACGCCGTCGCTCCCGGCACGCTGCTGCCGCCGGCGCCCGAGGTCCTGGGCTGCGACCACGTGACGAGTGACCTCGATTCCGTCCTGCCCGAGCTGGACGTCATCTACATGCTGCGCGTGCAGCAGGAGCGCCTCGAGGGCGCCCCGTTCCCGACCATTCGCGAGTACCACAAGCTCTTCGGCCTGACCAAGGATCGCGAGAAGCTCATGAAGCCCGATGCGATCATCTGCCACCCGGGCCCCATCAACCGCGGCGTCGAGTTCGACTCCTATATGGCCGACCACCCGCAACGCTCCGTCATCCTGGAACAGGTCTATGCTGGTATCTGCGTGCGTATGGCTATCCTGTATCTGCTGCTTGGAGGTGCCGATAATGGCCTTGCTTCTTAAGAATGCCCACGTCGTCGACCCGTCCGTCGAGCTTGACGGTGTCGTTGACGTCCTGATTGACGGCGACAAGATCGCCGAGGTCGGCGAGAATCTCGCCGTCGAGGGGGCCGAGGTCCGCGACCTTTCCGGCAAGTACCTCGTCCCCGGCCTGGTGGATATGCACGTTCACCTTCGCGAGCCCGGCTACGAGGTCAAAGAGGACATCGAGAGCGGCACCCGCGCAGCTGCCAAGGGCGGCTTTACCGGCGTGTGCTCCATGCCCAACACCGATCCCGTCACCGATAACGGCACCGTCGTAGAGTTCGTCAAGTCCCGTGCTGCCGAGGTCGGTCACTGCCGCGTCTATCCGTCGGGCGCCATGACCCGCGGTCTTAAGGGCGAGGCCATGTCCGAGATGGGCGATATGGTCGCCCACGGCGCCGTCGCCTTCACCGACGACGGTCGCGGCGTGCAGGGCGCGGGCATGCTCCGCCGCTGCATGGACTACGGTAAGATGTTCGGCAAGGTCTTTATGAGCCACTGCCAGGACGAGGACCTGGTCGGCCACGGCCAGATCAACGAGGGCAAGGTCTCGACCCGTCTGGCTCTCGAGGGCTGGCCGGCTGCCGGCGAGGAGCTCCAGATCGCCCGCGACATCGAGATTGCCAAGCTGACCGGTGCCAAGCTGCACATCCAGCATATCTCCACCGCCCATGGCCTGGAGATCGTGCGTGCCGGTAAGGCCGCTGGCGTTCAGGTTACCTGCGAGGCCACCCCGCACCACATGTTCCTGACCGAGAACGACCTGGACGAGACCTACAACACCTCGCTCAAAGTCAATCCGCCGCTGCGTACCGAGGAGGACGCCGAGGCCATCCGTCAGGGCGTCATCGACGGTACCGTCGACGTTATCGTCACCGATCACGCTCCCCACACCCCGTGGGAGAAGGCCCGCGAGTTCGAGCTTGCACCTTTTGGCATGATCGGCCTCGAGACTTCGCTGTCGCTCGTGCTCACCGAGCTGGTCAATACGGGCAAGATGAGCATGGGCCGCATGGTCGAGCTCATGGCCATCAAACCGCGTGAGATCCTGGGCCTCGACCAGGTTCAGGTCAAGGTGGGCTCCGTCGCCGACCTGACCGTGTTCGACACGTCCGCCACTTGGACGGTCGGCGAGGACGGTTACGAGTCGCGCGCCGAGAACTCCGGTTTTGCCGGCCGCACGCTCACCGGTCGTGCCACCGATGTGTTTGTCGGCGGTAAACAGACGCTTGCCGACGGCTACATCTGCTAGCATAGCCTTATCGTTTTTGTGCGCGGTGCCCTTGCGGTGCCGCGCTTTCTGTTCGTTTTGACCATGCAACCGCATGGGGGATTGGAGCGTCTATGCCCACACCTTCCACTGCACGCATGCACGACTTCGAGGTCGTCTCGAACCAGGAGATCGCCGAGGGCATCTTCTCGCTCGTAATCTCGGCCCCCAAGCTTGCAAGTGCGCTCAAGCCCGGTCAGTTTGTGAACATCGCCGTGCCCGGCGATGCGTCCTCGCTGCTTCGCGTGCCCCTGAGCTTCTATCGCGCCGACGCCCAGGCCGGCACCGTCGAGCTGTGGTACACCGTCGTGGGCGACGACACCCGCCGTCTGTCGCAGATGGCCTCTGGTTCCACTTCTAACCTGCTGGGCCCTGGCGGTCGCGGCTGGCTGGTGCCCGAGGGCGCCAAGAAGGCGCTGCTCGTGGCGGGCGGCATCGGTGTCCCGCCCGTGCTCTGCCTGGCGGGCATGCTTGCCGAGCAGGGTGTGGCCGTCGACGTGTGCCTGGGCTTTGGCACCGCGTCCAAGGCCGTGGGTATCGATGAGTTCCGCGCGTTGGGCGCCACGGTCAATGTATGCACCGACGACGGCTCGCTTGGCACGCATGGTTTTTGCACTGATCCGGCCGCCGAGCTGCTTGGCGAGGGTGGCTACGACTATGTCGCCAGCTGCGGTCCCGCCGTCATGATGAAGAAGGTCGCCGCCGCTGCCGCCGAGGCCGGTGTGTACTGCGAGGTGTCGCTTGAGCGCATGATGAGCTGCGGCTTTGGCGCCTGCAACACCTGTAACGTCGAGACGGTTGACGGTATGAAGGGCGCCTGCATGTGCGGCCCCGTGTTCGATGCTTCCAAGGTGGTGGTCTTCTAGTGGGTACCGTGAACATGGCCGTCGATTTCGGCGGCGTCAAGATGCAAAACCCCATCAACACCGCAGCCGGCACTTTTGGTTACGGCTGGCAGTTCCAGAACTTCTTTGATGTTTCCCAGCTGGGCGCCATCACCACCAAGGGCTGCGCTGCCGAGCCCTGGCCCGGCAACCCCGCACCCCGTATGGCCGAGATCCCCGGCGGTATGATCAACTCGGTGGGCCTTCAGAACCCCGGCGTTGCCGCCTTTGCCCGTGAGTCCGGCCCTTGGCTGGAGCAGCTTTCCAAGGACGGCTGCCAGGTCATCTGCCAGGTTGCCGGTCACTCTGTTGACGAGTTTGTCCGCGCACTCGAGATGTATGTCGAGCTGTGCCCCTGGGCTGCCGGCTACGAGATCAACGTGAGCTGCCCTAATATCGCCGCCGGCGGTGCCGCCATGGGCTCCACGCCCGAGGGCGCCTCTTCCGTTATGGCTGCCTGCCGCAAGGTGACCGATAAGCCGCTGTTCGTGAAGATGGCGCCGGTCAACGTCGCCGAGATCGCCAAGGCCCTCGAGGCTGCCGGCGCCGACGGCCTTTCGGTCATCAACTCCATTCAGGGCATGGCCATCGACGTCCATACCCGTAAGTCCCGCGTGGCCAAGCCCAAGGGCGGCCTTTCGGGCCCGCTGTGCCACCACATCGCCGTGCGCATGGTCTGGGAGGTTGCCCAGGCCGTCGATATCCCCATCAACGGTGTCGGCGGTGTCATGACCGGCGAGGATGCGGCTGAGTTTATCCTGGCCGGTGCCACCTGCGTGTCGGTCGGCATGGCCAACTTTGTCGATCCGTGTGCTTCGCTCAAGATCGCGCATGAGCTCGAGGCTTGGGCTGAGTCCCAGGGCGTCAAGGACATCAACGAGCTGGTAGGTGCTTTCGAATGCTAGAGACCGATGCCCGCGACCGTGTTATCGTCGCCCTCGACTGCGACCGTGAGCGTGCGCTCGAGCTCGCCCATGAGCTTTCGGGCCATGCCGCCTGGCTCAAGGTGGGCATGACGCTCTATTACGCCGAGGGTCCCGAGATCGTCAAGACGTTCAAGGACCTGGGTTTTAAGGTCTTCCTTGACCTTAAGTTCCATGATATTCCGCATCAGGTTCGCGGTGCCGCCCGCTCGGCCTCGCTTGCCGGTGCCGACCTGCTTTCGGTTCACGGCTTGGGTTCGGGTGCTATGCTCGCCGCCTGCCGTGAGGGTGCCGAGGAGGCGCGCGAGGACCGCGCCAAGCTCGTCGCCATCACCGTGCTCACGAGCATGAATCAGGATGCCTTGAGCGAGATCGGCGTCGAGTCGCCTGTGGCCGAGGAGGCCGTCCGCTTGGCAAAGCTCGCTCAGGCCAACGGCATCGATGGCATCGTGTGCTCGCCGATGGAGGCTCACGACATGCGTGAGCTGCTGGGTCCCGATGCCCTGATCGTTACTCCGGGTGTGCGTCCGATGGGTGCCGCTCTTGGTGACCAGTCTCGCGTGGCGACGCCTTCCCAGGCTATCGAGCGTGGCGCAAGCCACATTGTGGTGGGCCGTCCCATTACTGGTGCCGACGATCCGGTTGCCGCATTTGACGCTATTGTTGCCGAGCTGGTCGAAAACGTCGCCTAAAAGATTCCCTCAAGTCACCACTTTTGGGTATCATTAGCACAAATTTGCCCCTGTACCTGCGAAAACTTTCCTACCCTTTGTGTGGAATCGCAGGGCAGGGGCTTAACTTTGACCTCCGCATATTGCACTTTTCGTAGGTATCGTCTAATCTATGGAGCCGTCGATTGGGCATTTAGTGCGTTTGACGTGCTAAAATGCCAATTACTGCATCAGATATAACCCAACTATTTGGAGGTTCGAATGGCACTCCCTCAGCTTACCGACGAGCAGCGCAAGCAGGCTCTTGAGAAGGCTGCTGCCGCACGTCACGCCCGCGCTGAGCTTCGCGAGCAGATCAAGAAGGGCGAGAAGTCCCTCGAGTCCGTGCTCAACTCCGATGACCCCATCGCTTCCCGCATGAAGGTTTCCACCCTCATCGAGTCTCTCCCTGGCTATGGCAAGGCCAAGGCCGCCAAGATCATGGAGGAGCTCGGTATCTCCGCTACCCGTCGCGTCCAGGGCCTCGGCGTCCGTCAGCGCGAGCAGCTCCTCGAGCAGCTGACCAAATAAGTGAGCGCTCAGGATTCCAAGCTCTTTGTGATTTCTGGACCGTCAGGCGCAGGCAAGGGCACGCTCGTCACTCGTGTGCGCGGGCTCCGCTCGAACCTGGGCCTGACGGTTTCGGCTACCACGCGAGCACCACGCAAAGGTGAGGTCGACGGCGTCAACTACTTTTTTCTGACGCGCGAGGAGTTCGACCGCCGCGTGGCAAACGGTGAGTTTGTTGAATGGGCCGAGGTCCACGGTAACTGCTACGGCACGTTGGTGAGCGAGGTCACATCCAAGCTCGCCTCGGGTGCGTCTCTGATTTTGGAGATCGATGTCCAGGGCGCCCTGCAGGTGAAGGAGCGTTTCCCCGAGGCCGTGCTGATTTTTATCAAGCCGCCTTCGCTTGAGGTGCTTCGCGAGCGTCTAGTCGGTCGCGGTACCGAGACGCCCGAGACGATTGAGCTGCGTATGGCAAACGCCGCCGATGAGCTTGCCCTTGCCGACCGCTACGACGATGTCGTGGTTAATGACGATCTCGACCGCGCGACCGATGAGCTCGTTCGCGTTCTCGATATGCATGAAAGGATCTGAGGTCCGTGTCCGTTGTAAAGCCTTGCATTGACGACCTTCTGGAGAAGACCGATCACAACCGCTTCCTGCTCGCTTCGCTTGCCTCCAAGCGCGCCTGCGACATCAATAGCATGCTGCGTGGCCAGCACAACCGCGTGCTTGCCGTCCAGGATGTCGATGACATCACCATCGGGCTTTCCGGTGCCGATACTATCTCGATGGCTATGGACGAGATTGTCGATGGCGACATCTCTTACGATGAGGCTCGTTACGAGAAGGCGCTCGGCCACAAGGTTGCTGAAGCCTAAATGGCAGCTCGCGTCTGCCTGGTCCACTATCACGAGGTTGGACTGAAGGGCAAGAACCGCGCACATTTTGAGCATATCCTCATGGATAACATCAAGGCGGCCTTGGCCGCCTTTTCCGTGAATGCCGTGTCTCGAATTTCCGGTTATATCCTCGTGACCTTTAACGAGCATCAGGCCGACGAGGCGGCGCGTGTCATTCGCACCGTTCCCGGCGTTGCTCGTGTGTCTTTGGCGTATCACACCAACCGCGACCCGCAGGAGTACTGCGCCGCCGCCGTGAAGGCGCTGCGCGAGTTTGGTTCCTTCGATTCGTTTAAGGTGCACGCCAAGCGCTCCAACACCGACTATGAGCTCACCTCGATTGATATCAATCGTCAGGTGGGCGAGGTGCTGTGTGAGGCCTTCCCCAATAAAAAGGTTCAAATGCACGACCCCGATGCGATGGTGCATGTGTTGGTGGTCCAGGGCAGCGTTTATGTGTATGCGCGTTCCGAGCGCGGCGTGGGTGGCCTGCCGGTGGGTTCTGCCGGTAAGGTCGTGACGCTGCTGTCGTCGGGTATCGATTCTCCGGTGGCGACCTGGATGCTCGCGCGTCGCGGTGCGGTGTGCGTGCCGGTGCATTTCTCCGGTCGTCCGCAGACGCCCGATACGAGCGAGTATTTGGTACAGGACATCATCCGTGCGCTTGCACCGGGTGTCCAGATCGGCCGCTTGTACGTAGTCCCGTTTGGCGACTGCCAGCGTGAGATTTCGGTCACCTGCCCCAGCAACTTGCGTGTGATCATGTATCGTCGGATTATGTATTCGGTTGCCGAGCGCATTGCACACATCGAGGGTGCCAAGGCCATCGTTACGGGCGAATCACTTGGGCAGGTTGCCTCCCAAACGCTCGAGAACATCATGGCCGTCAACGAGGCCGCGAAGATCCCTGTGTTCCGTCCGCTCATCGGTTCGGACAAGCAGGAGATCATCGCGCGCGCCGAGGAGATCGGTACGTTCGATATCTCGACTGAGGCCGCTCCCGACTGCTGCACGCTGTTTATGCCGCGCCGTCCCGAGACGCATGCTAAACTCGATGCCGTGCATGAGGCCTGGGAGTTGTTCGATCACGAGGAGATGATCGAGCGTCTGCTCAAGCAGACCGAGTACATCGACTTCGATAGCAACACGTATAAGGCGCCTAAGACCTTAAAACGCAAACATTCGGAGCTTGCTCCGCGTGAGATTTACCAAGATCACGAGTAAATTTGTGCATAGACCGACGATGCGCCTGTATCGTCAGTCTTTTGCTATCTGGGCATTTTGCGACTAAGTGTTCATTTGCTGACGTGTGCCTGAATAAATGGACAGATTTGTGCAAGGTTTTGGTCGGCTTTTGGTTTGACCGCGATAACCGGTTTTGAAGCATGGCTGTTGCAGGGCTCTTTTCCTGACACGATGTTGTTGGGAGGTTTTGCTATGGCGCAGCGCGAACAACACGAACGGGTCAAAAAGATGGACCGCTGGGCGGGCAAGCTGCTCGGTCATAAGGCAGTGGTGGTGGCGATGCTGGGCGTCATTGCGATGGCGAGCGGCTTGGCGATGGCGAACCTTGGCGGCGGTGCCGGCGGTGTGTCGTTTGAGCGCACTGATGGTTCGGGCTCGTTAGTGGAGCCGGGATCCGGCGATGCTTCGAGCGGAAAGACATCCGAAGGATCTTCGACTAAGGCTTCTGCCGCGGCAGAGGTCTATGTCGATGTCGATGGCGCCGTTGTGTCGCCCGGTGTATATCGCCTCAAGGACGGCGCGCGGGTGGCTCAGGCGATTGATGCCGCCGGCGGGCTGGCGCCCGAGGCAGACGTTACGGGGCTCAATCGGGCATCTAAGGTCATCGATGGACAGAAGATTCACGTTCCAACGGTAGGGGAACAGCGGGCGTCCATTGCGGAAGCCGGTGTCGATGGTGGGGCTTCAGCATCATCGGGCGTGAGTGGCGCAAAAGGCCTAGTAAACATCAATACGGCAAGCGCGGCAGAGCTGCAGACGCTTTCGGGCATCGGTCCCTCCATGGCTCAGTCGATTATCGATGAGCGGACAAAGAACGGTGCCTTTGCCTCGGTTGACGATCTGATGCGTGTGTCGGGAATCGGCGAGAAGAAGCTTGCCAAAATCAAAGATTGCATCTGCGTATGAGTGCGACCGAGCGCGAGCATGTGATGCCTCCGCGGCCCCTGATTCCGTGGACGATGGCCCTGTGTGTCGGCATGTGCGTGAGCTGCGCCTTGGTGCTCAACGTGGCCGCTGATGCGCTACTGGGGGAGCAGGCGCCAGCGTTCGGGCCGCTATGGGCTATTCCCGTTGCGGCGGCGGTATTCGTTGCGCTGGCTCAATCTTGTGCGCGGTTTGCCCCTTTTAAGCGGTGGCTGTATGCCGCGTCCGTCGGTCTCGTGGCGGGAGCGGTCGTCTCGGCGTGGTGGGCTGTGGGCGCGCTCAGCGCCTCGAAGGCGCTCGATGGTCGAGCGGCAAGCAGCCTCGAGTTTGTCGTGCAGGGTGATCCATCCATAAACGACGACGTGTATTCCTATACTTGCGAGGCACGCGCGGACGGCAAGAGCTTGGCAACGGTTCGCCTATCGTGTGGCCGCGAGCTCAAGGTCGGGGCGCACGTGTGTGTTATCGGTCGCGTTTCACGTTTTGAGAACGATGCGCATGGACGATCGCGCATGCTCCGAGGCGAGGTGCGCAAGGTTAAAGCCGTTCGGATTGTGTCGGTCGATGAGGGCTCTCCGGGGCCGCTGCCTCGGCTGCGAAATGGGCTGCTTGCTTCCATCGCGCCTGCGACCGACCCGGCGCGTGCGCTCATAGCCGGTGTCGTCTGCGGTCGTTCGGCCGAGCTGCGCGCCCAGCCGGCGGGCGACTGGTTTTCGGTGACGGGAACGGCGCATCTTATCGCCGTCTCGGGCAGCCATTTGGCTATCGTGGGGTTTGTAATCGAGGGCGTATTGCAAAAGACTCGGTGCTCACGTGGCCTTCAGCGGGCGATATTGGCGATAACGCTTGTAGGCTACGCTGCCTTTACGGGCGCGTCTCCCTCGGCCGTGCGTGCGTGCTGCATGGTGTTCGCGACGCTTGTCGTAAACGGCGCGGGCCGTCGCCGGCACGGCGCATCGGCACTCTTCGTAACCATGTCCATCTTTGTGCTACTGCGGCCGACGGTGCTGTTCGAGATGGGCTTTCAGCTTTCATGCGCCAGCGTCTTAGCCATCCTGTGCTTTTGCCCCTATGCGACCTACGCTATGGGTGAGCTGGGTGTGCCATCGGGCATTGCCAGCATGCTTTCCGTCACGCTGTGCTCGCAGCTGGCGACTCTTCCCATTACCATTCCTGCCTTCGGTACGTTCTCGCTCATTGCTCCGCTGGCAAATGCGGTCATCGGTCCGGTGGTGAGTCTGCTGCTTGCTGTGTCGATCGTGCTGGTTCCCTTTTCGCTCGTGGCGCCGTTGCGCACTTGGGCGCTCGTTGTGCCCATGATTACCGCCCGTTGCACGCTGTTCTTCGAGCAGCTGTTTGCCGCCGTGCCGGGTGCATCCGTGAGTGTGCCGCCGGATAGCATGTGGATTTACCTAGCGCCGTGTTTGCTGGCGGTTCTCCTGGTCTGGTGGCCGCGCCCTCAGGCACGGCCTATGGCGGTGGGGTTTGCATGTCTGGTGCTCTTGGCTGCGATTCCGTACGTCTACTGGGATCGATTCGCTCCGCCTTCGGTGACGGTGCTCGATGTGGGCCAGGCCGATGCGATTCTTATCCGCCAGGGCGGCGCAGTAGCGCTCGTCGACTGCGGGGTCGACGAGCGCGTGGTAGCGGCGTTGGTTCGCAATAACGTGCACCATATCGATGCCGTCTTTGTGACGCATTGGGATGAGGATCACTGGGGTGGTCTGCCTGCCGTGCTCGAACAGTTTTCGGTTGGAACGATTGCCGTGGCGGCCGAAGCGCTGGAGGATGCTCCTGTCGAGGTATTGAACCGACCTGGCGTGGAGTATCGACAGGTGCGCCGTGGGGATATGGTCGACATCGGCTCATTTTGCGCCCGCGTGATGTGGCCATTCGAGTCCGTGGATGGCGAGGGAAATGAGGACTCGCTTGTCCTGCTGCTCTCTTATGTTCAGGAAGGCATGGGCCTGCGCATGCTCCTCACCGGTGATGCCGAACTCGACCAAGAACGGGAATTCGTGCAGGAGGTGGGGGATATCGATGTACTTAAACTTGGGCATCACGGCTCCAAGGTTTCAGTCGATGGTGAGTTGCTGGACGTCCTGAAGCCCGAGCTTTCCCTCGCGAGCGCGGGCGAGGGGAATCGATACGGCCATCCGTCCGATGCCTGCATCGATTCCGTGAAGGAAGCGGGCGGTGTGTTCGCGTGCACTATCGAACACGGCGACATTACCGTCGCGCCGACTGCGAATGGTTTTGCGATGCGATGCCAGCGACCGTGACGACATCGTTGGCGTGTGGTGGGCCCCTGGGCTAGAATGGCACGGAATGAATACGAAGGCCTGCGGGAGGGGAGCGCAATGTCCGAAACCGGTCTGCTGCCGGCATACCTGATCGTCGGTACCGACGGCGTCAAGCGCGATCACGCCGTCTCGCGTATGAAAGCGCGTCTGGAAAAGTCGGGAATGGTCGAGTTCAACCTCGACGAGCGCGACATGACCAAAGACTCCGATATCGAGTCCATTATCGGATCGCTCAATACCTTTCCCATGGGCAACGAGTTTCGCCTGGTAATCCTTGATGGCTGCTCAAAGCTTGCCAAGGCGGTTTCGGAGCCGCTCGTCGAGTATCTGGCGAGTCCCAGCCCCACAACGGTCTGTCTCATCATCGCCGACTCGCTTGCCAAGAACACGCGCCTGTATAAGGCGATCGCCAAAATCGACAAGAAGGCTATCGTCGATTGCTCGGGTACCAAGCGCTGGGAGCTACCGCGCCGCGTGCAGCAGATGGCGACGCAGCACGGCAAGTCGATCTCGACGGCGGCCGCCGAGGAGCTCGTTTCGCGCTCGGGCGAAAACACGCGCATGCTCGATAACGACCTGGCAAAGCTCTCCCAGATGGTCGAGGCGCCCCAGATTGAGCTCGCCGACGTGGAGCGTTGGATCGTGCGTACGGCCGAGGTTCAGCCCTGGGACTTCCTCAACGCCGTCTCGGCTCGCGATATGCGGCGTTCGCTCGAGCTCTTTAAGCTTCTGCCCTCCAAGAGCTACGTGTGGACCTACACGCTGCTATGCGGTCGCATTCGTGAGCTGATCGTCGCCAAGGCGCTCGACTCTCGTGGGCAGGGGCGTGAACTCGCCGCGACGCTCAAGCTTCAGCCCTGGCAGGTCAAAAATCACCTGACCTGGGCACGTCGTTTTTCGATGACCGAGCTCGTCGCAGCGCTCGAGGGCGCCGTTGATGTGGAGCTCGCGCTCAAGGGTTCGGCCGATTCTGAGACCGCGCTTTTGCTCTGGATTACGAACATCTTGAGAAAATCGTGATGATACCTGCCTATTTGACAAATTCGTTCTATCCCTTTGAGGGGGAGCGTGCTATAGTAGGCGCTTGCATGACCTCACCGTGTCTCAGAGGTGTCATACATTTTTTGCAAGGAACTCGAAAGGAACTCCAGAAGTGGCAAACATCAAGTCTCAGAAGAAGCGTATCCGCACCAATGAGGCAGCTCGCATGCGTAACAAGGCTGTCAAGTCCGAGCTCAAGACGCTGACCAAGCACGTCCAGTCCGCTGTCGCCGAGGGCGACGCCGAGAAGGCCCAGGCTGCCCTCAAGACCGTCACCAAGCGTCTCGACATGGCTGCTGCCAAGCATGTTATCCACAAGAACCAGGCTTCCAACCGCAAGTCCGGTCTTGCCAAGCTCGTGAACAGCATCAACGCCTAAGTTGTAAATTTCACACCACACAGATTACGCGCATAAATGGAGCCTGTTTTATGGAACAGGCTCCATTTTTTGTGCCCCTCGGGTAAGATAGTCCGCATGAATACTTCAATTGACATTTCCCACATCCGTAACTTCTCGATTGTTGCGCACATCGACCATGGCAAGTCCACGATCAGTGACCGCATCCTCGAGCTCACCCATACCGTCGACGAGCGCGACATGGAGTCGCAGCTGCTCGACACCATGGATATCGAGCGCGAGCGCGGCATTACGATTAAGTCCAATGCCGTCCGCGTGTCCTATGACGCCGACGACGGCGAGACGTATCAGTTCAACCTGATCGATACGCCGGGCCACGTGGACTTTACCTATGAGGTCTCGCGTTCGCTGGCCGCCTGCGAGGGCGCGGTGCTCGTTGTCGACGCCACGCAGGGCGTCGAGGCGCAGACCGTCTCCAACGCGACGCTCGCCATGAACGCCAACCTGGATATTGTGCCCGCGATCAACAAGATCGACCTGCCGTCGGCACACCCCGACGAGGTCAAGACCGAGATCGAGGACGACCTCGCGATCCCTGCCGACGATGCCGTATGCGTGTCGGGCAAGACTGGCGAGGGTATCCACGACCTGCTGGAGTCCATCGTCTTCTTGATCTCGCCGCCCAAGGGCGATGCGAATGCGCCGCTCAAAGCACTCATCTTGGATTCTTATTTTGATGAATACCGCGGCGTGGTTGCCACGGTCCGTGTTTTTGACGGCTCCATCAAAAAGGGCGATACCCTGCGCATGATGCAGGCCGAGGGCGACTTTTTGGTCGACGGCGTGGGCGTCAAGCGTCCCGCCGAGACGCCGGTCGACGCGCTGACGGTCGGCGAGGTGGGCTACGTGGTCACGGGCCTGAAGGACCCCGAGGCCGTGCGTGTGGGCGACACCCTCACGTGGGCATCGAATCCCTGCCCCGAGCCGCTTCCGGGCTACCGCGAGGCCAAGCCCATGGTCTATACGGGCCTGTTCCCGATCGATAACAAGGACTACGAGAACCTGCGTGACGCGCTCGATAAGCTGCATGTCAACGACCCGTCGTTGGTGTGGGAGCCCGAGACCTCGGTGGCGCTCGGCTTTGGCTTCCGCGTGGGCTTTCTGGGCCTGCTGCATATGGAGGTCGTCAAGGAGCGTCTGGAGCGCGAGTTCAACCTGGACCTTATCGCCACGAGCCCTTCGGTGGACTATCACGTCTACAAGACCGACGGCGAGATGATCGATGTCCGCAGCCCGCAGGACCTGCCCGAGGCCACGCGCATCGAGCGTATCGAGGAGCCCTACCTCAAGGCCAAGATCATCTGCCCGCCCGAGTATACGGGTGCTGTCATGCAGCTCGCTATCGAGCACCGCGGCGTTACCACCGATATGATCCACCTCACGAGCAAATCGGTCGAGATGCGCTTTGACATGCCGCTTGCCGAGCTCATCCTGGACTTCTTTGACCAGCTCAAGAGCCGCACCAAGGGCTATGCGTCGCTCGACTACGAGTTCAACGAATATCGTCCCTCCGAGCTTGTGAAGCTCGACATCCTGCTTTCGGGCGACGAGGTCGACGCGCTTTCGTTTATCGTGCACAAGGACAAGGCCTATGGCCTGGCCCGCGGCCTGTGCGACAAGCTCAAGGAGATCATCCCGCGTCAGCTGTTCGAGGTACCTATTCAGGGCGCCATCGGCAACAAGATCATCGCCCGCTCCACCGTCAAGGCGCGCCGCAAGGACGTTCTGGCCAAGTGCTATGGCGGCGATATCTCGCGTAAGCGCAAGCTGCTCGAAAAGCAAAAAGAGGGCAAGAAGCGCATGAAGGCTATTGGTTCGGTCGAGGTCCCGCAGGAGGCCTTTATGGCGATCCTCAAGGTGGACGAGTAGGACCATGGCGCTTTCTGAATACAGTACGCGGCTGCTGGGCGCCTATGCCGAGCAGCCGTTCCTTATGGCTCCCATGGCGGGCGTGACCGATCCCGCGTATCGCATTATGTGCCGCCGCCGCGGTGCCAATCTTGCCTATAGCGAGATGGTGAGCGTGGCGGGCCTTGCCTATGCCAGCAATAAGACGTGGCGTCTGGTGCTGCCGGCCGACGAGGAGCAGCAGATTTGCGTGCAGCTCTTTGGCTCCAAGCCCGATCAATTTGCGAGCGCTGTCGCTGCCGTCGAGGAACGCGTGGGCGATCGCCTGTCGCTGATCGATATCAACATGGCCTGCCCGGCTCGCAAGGTCGTCACCAAGGGCGAGGGCTCGGCGCTCATGCGCACGCCCGACCTGGCCGAGAAAATCGTCCAGGCGGCAGTGGGCGTGGCACACGTTCCCGTGACCGTGAAGATCCGCAAGGGCTTTTATGCCGAGGACTGTAATGCCGCGACGTTTGCCCAAATGCTCGAGGGGGCGGGGGCCGCAGCGGTGGCGGTGCATGGTCGCTGTGCCACGCAGCTCTATACGGGCCAGGCCGATTGGTCGGTCGTCGATGAGGTTGCCGACGCTGTCGAGATTCCCGTGATTGGTTCGGGTGACGTGTTCACTGCCGAGGATGCCGCGGAGCATCTGCGCAATTCGGGTGCCAGCGCGGTATTTATCGCGCGCGGCATCTACGGCAATCCGTGGGTGTTCGGCGATGCCCGAGCCCTTGCACTCGATGGCACGCCGGTTCCTTCTCGCTCCTCGGTCGAGCGCCTGGGCGCCCTGCGCGAACACCTGACGCTGACGCACGAGCTTTTGCCGCTTATGTCGCGCGCCCGTACGTATGCAAGCTGGTACTTAAAGGGTATGCCCCATGCAGCCGCTTGGCGCGCCCAGGTGGTGCGCTGTTCCACATACGAGGAGTTTATGGGGCTGGTCGATGATATCGAGCGCGATGTGGTGGCCTGCGAGGCCGCGCTTGCCGCCGGCGAGTCGGTGCCCGCTCATCCGCTGGAGGCCTAAAGGTGTCCGTTACCGCGCTGTATGTGCACGTGCCGTTTTGCGCTCAAAAATGCCGCTATTGCGACTTTGACTCGCGCAGCTTTGCCCCGTGCGACCTGGACGCTGCGCTCGATGCCTATTTTGAGCAGCTGTATGCGCGGCTCGATGCCTTTGGCAACGCTGGGGCACTCAGGCAGATCCGCACAGTCTACGTAGGCGGCGGCACGCCGTCGCTGGCAGGGGAGCGCCTGGTAGAACTTGCCCGTCGTATCTCCATGTGGTGCAAGCCCGTTGAATTTACCTGCGAGGCAAATCCTGAGTCGTTGACCGCTGAGCTCGCCCCGGCGCTTGCCGAGGCGGGTTTCACGCGCATTTCTCTGGGCGTGCAAACCCTCGACAATATCGAGCTGGCTGCTATTGGCCGCATTCACGATGCTAATCGGGCACTTGCGGCTATCGCGACGGTGAAGGACGCTGGTCTCGATGTGTCGTGCGACCTTATGTGTGGCCTTCCCGGGCAGACGGCGGCGAGTTGGCAGTGCACACTCGATGGCGTGCTGGCGGCGGCTCCGCATCATGTGTCGGTCTACCCGCTCACGCTCGAGGAGGGGACGCCCCTTTATCGCATGGCGTGCCGTGACGAGTCGCTCGAGCCTGATGAGGATTTTCAGGCCGCATGCATGGACGTGGCACACGAGCTCCTGGGTGCCGCCGGCTATCACCCGTATGAGGTGGCGAGCTACGCGCTCGACGGCCATGAGTGCGCCCATAACATTGCCTATTGGACTGGACAGGGCTATTTGGGTCTAGGACGCTCTGCCGCGGGTATGCTCGATGCCGAGGATTTCGATCACCTGGCTATGTTGTTCCCTGGCGCGCCTTCTCGAGGCGATGCGTACCGTGTGCGCTTGGTTCAGCGCGACGATGACGCGACGGCGTTCGAGGCCGAATATCTGTCGCAGCGCGAGGCTTCGGCCGAAGACCTGATGCTCGCTTGTCGCATGACGCGCGGTGTTGCGTCCGACCTGTTGGTTCGTGCAGCTTGCGTCATCCCAACGGGCGAGCTGGCAGCTGCCTGCGATCGCGCGCTCGAATTGGGTCTTGCCACTTGGTTGCCCGAGGCGCTCGGGGTCCATGAGGGACCCTTTACTTCGGCAGATGTCGTCTCGGGCCGCGTTCGCGCTCGACTGGCGCCGACCCACCTGGGCTGGCTCGATGGAAATGTTCTGTTCGAGCTGTTTTGGGATCTAGCTTAAGCCGCTCGGGTAGAATTACCGGAATATATACGCTGCTGTGAGCAGGAGGTTGCCGCGCATGGCGACGATGAACGAAAAAGATTACTACGAGATCCTGGGCGTCTCCAAGGACGCCACCTCGCGTGATATTCAAAAGGCCTTTCAGCAAAAGGCCCGCAAGCTCCATCCGGACGTCAACAAAGAGCCGGATGCCGAGGAAAAGTTTAAAGAGGTTTCCGAGGCCTACGCCGTGCTTTCGGATGAGCAAAAACGTGCGCGCTACGACGCCATGCGTTCTGGCAATCCCTTTGCCGGTGCTCCTACGGCTTCGCCCTATGGTGGCGGCTATGCCGGCAGCACGGGTTATGGCAATCCTTTTGAGGGCGGTTTTCCCTTTGGTGGTGCCTGGGGCCAGCAGCGACGCGGCCAGGCTGCCTACAATCCCGAGAACGGCGCCAACGTGGTCGTCGATATCAAACTCGACGCCAAGGAGGCCAAGGGCGGTGCCCGCAAGACCGTCCGCTACACGCGCTTCGACACCTGTAGCAACTGCGGCGGCTCGGGCTCCGTTTCGTCCGAGCATGCGCATACCTGCCCGAGCTGCGGTGGCCGCGGCCACATCGACGTCGACCTGTCCTTCCTGTTTGGTGCGGGCACGTTCCAGTCGGTCTGCCCCGAGTGCGGCGGTTCCGGTAAGGTCGTGGCCGACCCCTGCCCCGATTGCGGTGGCAGCGGTCGTACTCGCGTAACCTCCGAGCAGACGATTGAGTTTCCTGCCGGCACGCACGATAGCGACGAGGTCCGCATTAGCGGCATGGGTCATGCTGGCACCAACGGTGCCGCGGGCGGCGACCTGGTCGGCCGCGCCCATGTTGAGGCCGAGCGCTTGGAAGGCAAAGCTCGTACCGGTTTTTACCTGATGGGCATTGTGGCGCCGTTTTTGGTGCTGTCGGCCATCTCGGGCGTGTTCTCGGCCTTTGCCATGATGTGCTTTATTCCGTTTACCATGGGCCTGTTCATGGTGCTTTCGGACGGTGTGCTTCATCGCAGCCTGCTGTGGTGGAAGCGTGGTGCGATGCAGTTTGCCAACGGTTTTGCCAACGGCTTCATGTTCGCGCTCGTGTCTGTTTGGTTTGCGAGCTGCTCGCAACGGGCCATGCTTTCGCCGTATTAAATGCAATAACATCAAACCCTCTGTTTGCGGTCGGCCCAGCTTGGGTATAGGACGCACTGTGACAATAATGAAAGTTGGAAGGATTCGGTCGTGTCGGAAAATAGGGATTACTACGAGGTACTTGGCGTTGACAAGGATGCCGACGCGCGGACGATTAAGCGCGCGTTTCTAAAGAAGGCCCGTACCGTACACCCGGACGTTTCGGACGACCCCGATGCTGAGGCCAAGTTCAAGGAGCTCAACGAGGCCTATTCCGTTCTTTCCGATGAGCAGAAGCGTGCTAACTACGACCGTTATGGCACTGTCGACGGCCCTGGTGGTTCGGGCTACGTCGATATCAACGATATCTTTGGTGGCATGGGCATGGACGACTTGTTCTCGTCGTTTTTTGGCGGCGGTGCCGGCGGTGGCGCCCGCAGCCGTCGTGAGCGTCGTCGCGGCCGCGATATGGCCATCTCTCTTTCGGTGACCCTTGAGGAGGCGGCGCTCGGTTGCAAAAAGACGATTAGTTATGACCGCCTTGCTCCCTGTGAGGATTGCAATGGCACCGGTAGGGCCGAGGGTGCACAGGAAAAGCAGTGCGGCCGCTGCCACGGTACGGGCTATGTCACGACGGTCCAGCGTTCGTTCCTGGGCCAGGTTCAGTCCTCCTCGCCTTGCCCCGACTGCCATGGCGAGGGCACGGTTATCGACCATCCCTGCGAGACCTGCGACGGTCAGGGCCGCACGCCTTCGCATGAAAAGATCGACATCGATATTCCCGCCGGCGTTTCGACCGGTCGCCAGCTGCGTGTGAGCGGCTTTGGCGAGGCCGGCCTTCGCGGCGAGCCTTCGGGCGACTTGATTGTCAACGTGCGCGTCGCCGACCACGAGCGCTTTAAGCGCAACGGTGACGACCTGTACCTCGTGAGCGATATTTCGATTGCACAGGCTGCGCTCGGCTGCGAGATCGAGGTCGAGGGCATTATGCCCGACGAGGTCGTTAAGGTGACGGTTCCCGCCGGTGCCCAGTACGGCGACACCGTGAGCGTCAATAATTACGGCATGCCGCGCATTGGCGGTGGCGGTTCGCGTGGCCGCCTGATCGTGCAACTGCGCGTGGTCGTTCCCACCAATCTTTCCAATAAGCAGCGCGAGCTGCTCCGTGCTTTTGCCGATGAGATGGGCGATGACGTCGCTTCCGGTAAGAAGTCGGTGACCGACCGTATCAAGAGTGCCCTCGACGATATCCTCGATTAAGGAGCCCGCGTGCTCGCACCCCATATTTCCGTCGTCAACCTCGGATGTCGTGTCAACCGGGTTGAGTCTGACCGTATCACTGCCGATCTTATGCGCCTGGGCTTTGCCATGGTGGAGCCCCAGGATGCCGATCTGATCGTCATTAACACCTGTGCCGTTACGGGCGAGGCCGAGGCCAAGACCCGTAAGGCCGTCCGTCATGCGCTGGCCCATCCAAACGACCCCTATGTGGTCGTGACCGGATGCGTGGTCAATTTGCATCCCGAGGAACTGCTGGAGCTTTCGGATCGCGTGATCGCCGAGCCGTCCAAGATCGATGTCGCCGAACGTGTCTGCGAGGTGTTGGGCGTTGAGTCCGATAGCGTTCCCGCCTGCAGTGATGGCGAGGTGGTCGATGCGCTCGGTCGCTCTCGCCTGGGCGTGAAGATTCAGGACGGCTGTAACCATCGCTGCACCTATTGCATTGTGTGGAAGGCACGCGGCCCCGAGCGCTCCGTGCCCGTCGAGTCCGTGCTCGAGCAAGTTCGCGAGGCCCAGGAGGCCGGCGTGCCCGAGGTGGTGCTGACGGGCGTGAACCTTGGTGCCTACGATGGCAAGAGTACGACCGACGAACACGTCGAGATCGATGAGCTGCTCGAGGTCATTATGGAGCGCACGTCTATTCCGCATGTGCGCATTTCCTCGGTCGAGCCCATGGATATCTCTGAGCACCTGCTTAAGGTTATGGCGCGCTACCCGCAGCGTATCGCCCCGTTTTTGCACCTGCCTGTGCAGTCTGGCTGCACGGCGACCCTGCATCGCATGGGCCGTCCCTATAGTGCCGAGGCTTTTGAGGACACGGTGCGCATGATTCGCGCCAACCTGCCGCAGGCGTCTCTTTCGTGCGACGTTATCGTCGGTTTTCCCGGTGAGACGGATGGGGAGTTCGAGGAGTCGCTGGCGCTATGCCGTCGCGTGGGCTTTTCGCGCATGCACGTGTTCCGCTATAGCAAGCGCCCCGGCACCCTCGCCGCCGACATGCCCGACCAGGTACCACCTGAGGTCATGGCCGAGCGCAGCCGCCGCATGCGCGCGGCTGCTCAGGAGCTCGCCATTGCCGACGCTCGTCGTCGCGTGGGAACCGTTGAGCGCGCCGTGCTCGAGTATGGTGACAACCTGACGCTCGGCTCGTTCCATCATGCCCGTCTTGACGATACCTGTGGACTTACAGCCCCGTGCCTGCTCGATGTTGCTATTATCGGAGTCGATGATTCCGGCTTGGTCCATGCACGCAGGGAGGTTCATGGAAGCCTCGAAGATTAGACTTACCGTTCCCGAGGGAGTTGACCCCTCGCGCGTTTTGGGCGCTGGCGACGGCGTCCTTCGTGCGCTCGAAAGCTTGGTTCGCGCCCACGTGGTCGCCCGTGGCGATAGCATCGCCGTGAGCGGTGACCCGGATGAGGTCGAGCTCGTTGCGCGCTTTTTCGAGCATGCTTTTCGTGAGGCGGCGGCCGGCCGTACCCTTTCTGCCGACGATGTCTCGCGTTGCCTAGCCGTCTTGCGCGACGGTGAGCACGAGGCTACGTCGCTTCGCGATGACGTGCTGCTTTCGTATCGCGGCCGCGTCATTCGCCCCAAGACGCTCGGGCAAAAGCGCTATGTGGATGCTATCCGCTCGCATACCATCACCTTTGGCTTGGGTCCTGCCGGTACCGGTAAGACCTATCTGGCCATGGCGCTCGCCGTCGCCGCGCTTAAGCGTCACGAGGTGGGTCGCCTAATCTTGACGCGCCCGGTTGTCGAGGCGGGGGAGAACCTGGGCTTTTTGCCCGGCACCCTCGAGGAAAAGATCGACCCGTATATGCGCCCGCTCTACGACGCCCTTTTTGACATGATGGATCGCGAGCGCACCGATGAGCTTATGGAACACGGTGTGATCGAGATTGCCCCGCTCGCCTACATGCGCGGCCGTACGCTGAGCGATGCCTTCGTGGTACTCGACGAGGCACAAAATACCACGCCCGAGCAGATGAAGATGTTCCTGACGCGCTTGGGCTTTAACTCCAAGTTTGTGATTACCGGCGACCTGAGTCAGCGCGACCTGGTGGGTCGCCGTGGCGGCCTTGCCGATGTTGAGCGGATTTTAGGTCGTGTCGACGATGTGGCGTTTGCACACCTGGAGCATGCCGACGTGGTGCGCCATGCCCTGGTGGGTCGTATCGTCGAAACATATGATGCTTATGATGACGTGCGTGAGCAGCGCTCGCATGACCGAAAGGAGTCCCGTTGAGTGTATTGATCAGCAACGATGCCGAGCTCGATACGCTGCTCGACGCGCAAGAGGTGGAACACATCTGCGAGGTTGTGCTCGCCGCTGAGGGCGTTGAACGTGAAGTCGAGATTTCCCTTTCGTATGTCGACGAGGACGAGATGCACGGGCTCAACCACGAGTGGCGCGGTATCGACCGCACCACCGATGTACTCTCGTTCGAGTGCGATTCGGCCTTTGACGAGGATATTCCCGCCGATGAGACGCTCGAGCTCGGCGATATTATCTTGGCCCCGCAGGTTATTGCCCGTCAGGCCCCCGGTTTTGGCAATAGCCCCGCTGGCGAGTGCCGTCTGATGCTCGTACACGGCATGCTGCACTTGCTGGGCTATGACCACATCGAGGACGACGAGGCCGAGGTCATGGAGGCCCGCGAGGACGCCATCCTGCGCGATCTGGCGCTCGAGCGCGGCGAGGACCCCAAGCTAGTCCACGTCGGCCCCATCACCAACCACGTCCACGACTAGGAGCCGTCTATGATTCCCGGATCGAACAAGGACCATCCGTCCTTCTTAAAGTCGTTTTCCTACGCCATGGAGGGCTTCGTCACCGCCGTCAAGACCGAGCGCAACATTAAGGTCATGCTCGTTGCGGGCGTGTGCACCGTCGTTGCCGGCTGCATCGTGGGGCTCGACATTGCCGAGTGGGCCACGATTATCATCTGTTGTGGCCTGGTGATTCACGGCGAGCTGTGCAACACCGCTATGGAGGCCATCGTCGACCTGGCGACCCAGGAACTTCATCCGCTGGCCAAGCGTGCGAAGGACATCGCCGCCGCCTCTGTATACGTTCTTTCCATCACCGCCGCGATTGTGGGCTTGCTGGTATTTGCCCACGCGCTCGGCTTTATTTAGAAAGGGAGTCCCATGTCCGACAATATGCAGCCTACCGATGAGATTCTGGACGACGAGTCCCTGGACGCGGTGGATACTGAGGAGCTCGAGGAAGTCGAGGAGTTCGACCCGTTTGAGGGCATGAGCGATGAGGAACTCGACGCCCTATGCGACGAGGACGACGGTCCTATGGGCTTTGGTGACGTGGAACCCGGTTTCCGCAGCGGCTTCGTGGCCCTGGTCGGTCGCCCTAACGCCGGCAAGTCCACGCTACTTAATGCCTGCTACGGCAAAAAGGTTGCCATCACCTCGCCGGTGGCACAGACGACCCGCCGCCGTATGCGCGCCATCGTCAATCGTCCCGGCTACCAGCTGGTCTTTGTCGATACCCCGGGTATTCATAAGCCCAAGGATGGCCTGGGTTCCGAGCTCAACAAGAGTGCGCTGTTCGAGCTGAACGATGTTGACGTCGTCGCGTTTTTGATTGACGCCACCAAGCCGATCGGCAGGGGAGATGCCTGGGTTGCCGAGCGCGTCAAGAGCGCCCGCTGCAAGAAGGTCCTGGTGCTCACCAAGGCCGATGAGGCCGACCCCGCACAGGTCATGGAGCAGCTCAAGGCAGCCCACGAGCTCATGGACTATGACGACGAGATCGTGACGTCGTCGGTCAAGAACTTTAACGTCGATGCCTTCATCGAGACCGTTGCGCACTTTTTGCCCGAGGGTCCTCGCTGGTTCCCCGAGGACATGGGCACCGATGCTTCCGACGAGACGCTCGTTGCCGAGTTTGTGCGCGAGAAGGTTCTTCACCGCACCCGTGATGAGATTCCGCATTCCGTGGGCGTGATCTGTGATGCGCTCGAGCAGACCAAAAAGGTGTTGCGCGTACATGCCACCATTTACGTCGAGCGCGAGGGCCAAAAGGGCATCATCATCGGCAAGGGCGGCGAGATGATCAAACATATCGGCATCGATGCCCGTCGTGATCTTGAGCGCATCTTTGGCACGCAGGTCTTTTTGGAGCTGGACGTAAAGGTCAAGGCCGGTTGGCGCGACGACGAGGCTCAGATTCGCCGTTTTGGCTACAATGCCGAAGATTAAGGACGCGCGACGCGCATGGCAGGCTCCCGGACATATCGCACGAAGGTCCTCGTCCTCGATAAGACGAAGCTCAAAGAGACCGACCTGATTCTGACGATGCTTGACGAGCGGGGTCGGCAGGTTCGTGCCGTGGCAAAGGGCGCGCGCAAACCCGGTGGGCGCTTGGCAGCGCGCTGCGAGCTGTTCTGTACCGTCGATATGCTGCTCGCACATGGACGCTCGCTCGATGTGGTTTCCCAGGCCGAGCTTATGGAAGCGCCGCTCGGCGCCGCGCCCGATTACGAGACGACCTGCGCCGCAAGCGCGATTGCCGAGGTCGCGCGTGTGTGCTCATTCGAGGACGCCGAGGACCCGTTTACCTTTGCCATCACGCAGCGGGCGCTTGCCCTGGTGGGCAGCGGGCTCGACGCGGCGCATATGGACCTGCTCGTGGCGGCATATGTCTTTAAGCTGCTATCGCACGTTGGCTACCGACCCGATTTTTCGGCTTGCGTGCTGTGCGGAGACCCTATGCTGTCGTATTTTTCGCCCCAGGCCGGCGGGCTCATGTGCGGGTCGTGTGCGTCGAGCGTTCCGGGTGCCGAGCTGGTGTCGACCGGTGAGGTCGCGTGGCTGCGCGCCCTCATGTCCATGACCTTCGATGCACTCATGGTCGAGCGAATCGACCCGCATACGGCGGCGTTCTTGCTCGGGCTTTCGCATGTGTGGGCTGCGACGCACACCGATCAGCGCCTCCGTGCGATGGAATTCATGTTGGGTCGGTGATGATGCGCAGGCGCGGGCTGCTTGTGGTAACATACCGACCTGTTGGTACCTCGACCTTGGATGCTCGCTCCACCGGCGGCTTCCCAGTCCGAGGCGAATAGTGTCGCCCGCGGGCGACAAGAAACGAAAGGTGAAACAATGACTGTTTCCAAAGAGCGCAAGGCGGAGCTGACTGCCCAGTTCGGTAACACCCCGGTCGACACCGGCAACCCCAAGGTTCAGGTCGCCATCCTGTCCGAGCGCATCAAGGAGCTGACCGAGCACATGAAGTCCCACCAGAAGGACTTCCACACCCGTCGTGGCCTGCTCATGCTCGTCGGCCGTCGTCGTCGTCTTCTCTCCTACATCAAGAAGAACGACATCGTCGAGTACCGTGAGCTCATCAAGGCTCTGGGCATCCGCGACAACATCCAGTAACGGATTTGTACATGCTAAGAGCGTCCTGCGCAGCGGGGCGCTCTTTTTGTGTAAGGGCGTGAACAATCACGCTCTGAAGCGTGGCGGGGGCAGGGGGCCCGCGTCACATGAGAAGCCCGCAGGCAAGGGGCCTGTGGGGTAAAGGAGAACAATGACACTCGTATCCAAGACCTTTGAGCTGTACGGCAAGACCTACACCTTCGAGTCCGGCGAGCTTGCCAAGCAGGCAACCGGCGCCTGCCTGGTCAAGCAGGGCGACACCACGATGCTCGACACCGTGGTCGTCTCCAAGGAGCGCAAGAACTACGACTTCTTCCCGCTGACCGTCGACTTCAACGAGAAGATGTACGCCGCTGGCCGCATCCCGGGTGGCTACCTTAAGCGTGAGGGCCGTCCCAGCGAGAAGGCCACGCTCACCGCGCGCATGATCGACCGTCCGATTCGCCCGAGCTTCCCGGACGGCTTCCGCAACGAGGTGCACATCGTCGCCACCTCGCTTGTCGCCGACCAGGTCAACCCCTTTGACGTCATCAACGTTATGGGTGCCTCTCTGGCCATGACGCTCGGCGGCGTGCCCTTCGAGGGCCCGCTTGCCTGCGTGCGCATCGGTCGTAACGTGGAGACCGGCGAATTTATCGTCAACCCCACCTACGAGGAGCGCGAGAACTCCGATCTGGACCTGGAGCTGGGCGGCTCTGCCGACTTCATCTCGATGGTCGAGGCCGGCGCCGAGGAGATCTCCGAGGACGACATGCTCGCCGCTATGAAGTTTGGCCAGGAGGCCCTTGCTGCTTTCTGCCAGGCTCAGGACGAGTTCGTCGCCGAGTGGGAGCAGGTTAACGGCCCCATCGTCAAGAAGGAGTACCCGCTCGACCAGCCCGTCGAGGAGGTCCAGGAGCGCATCTTCGCCCACTACGACGAGATGGCTGCCGCCCTTCGCGACGCCGACAAGCTCTCCCGTATCGGTAAGGTCGAGGCTCTGAAGGAGTCCATCCGCGCCGAGTTCACCGAGGAGGAGCAGGCCGCTTGGGAGCGCGAGATCCCCGTGGCGCTCAAGAAGCTCGAGAAGAAGGCCATGCGTACCATGGTCGTTGAGACCGGCGAGCGCGTCGACGGCCGTGCCGCCGACGAGATCCGTCCCATCATGGTGAAGGACAACTACCTGCCGCTCGTTCACGGCTCTGGTCTGTTCCAGCGTGGCCAGACCCAGGTGCTTTCCGTCCTGTCGCTCGGTATGCTCAACGAGGGCCAGCGTCTGGATACCATCGAGCCCACCGAGGGCAAGCGCTACATGCACCACTACAACTTCCCGCCGTTCTGCACCGGCGAGACCGGCCGTATGGGCAGCCCCAAGCGCCGCGAGATCGGTCACGGCAATCTGGCAGAGCGCGCTCTGCTTCCGGTGCTCCCCGACGAGAACGAGTTCCCCTACGCCATCCGCGTCGTCTCCGAGGTCATGGAGTCCAACGGCTCCTCTTCGATGGCTTCGACCTGCGGCTCCACGCTCGCCCTTATGGACGGCGGCGTGCCCATTAAGCGCCCGGTCTCCGGTATCGCCATGGGCCTGATCCAGGAGGAGGGCAAGACCGTGGTCCTGTCCGACATCCAGGGTCTCGAGGACTTCCTGGGCGACATGGACTTTAAGGTCACCGGCACCACCGAGGGCATTACCGCCCTGCAGATGGACAACAAGGCCACCGGCCTTACCTTCGACATCCTGGCCCGCGCCCTGCAGCAGGCCAAGGAGGGTCGTGCGTACATCCTGCAGAAGATGCTCGATGTGATCCCCGAGCCGCGTCATACCACGCGCAGCACCGCTCCGCGCATCGTCTCCATCCAGGTTCCGACCGATAAGATCCGCGACGTCATCGGTTCCGGCGGTAAGGTCATCCGCGGCATCCAGGACGAGACCGGCGCTTCGGTTGACATCCAGGAGGACGGCACCGTCTTTGTCGGCGGCACCGGCGAGTCCGTGGACCAGGCCGTCGAGCGCATCAAGCTCATCATCAAGGTTCCCGAGCCGGGCGAGGAGTACACCGGTCGCGTCGTCTCCATCCAGCCCTTCGGCGCCTTCGTGAACCTGCTGCCCGGTAAGGACGGCCTGCTGCACATTTCCCGCGTTGCCAAGGGCCGCGTCGAGAAGGTTGAGGACGTCCTCAACGTTGGCGACGAGGTCAAGGTCGTCGTCATCGAGGTCGACGATCGCGGCAAGATCTCGCTCGATCGTCTTGACAAGCCCGAGGCCCCGGCTCGCTCCGAGGGTGCCTCCGAGGGCGACGGCGAGCACTTCCAGCGCCGTGAGCGTCCGCGTCGCGAGCGCTCCGAGCGCAGCGACCGTCCGCGCCGTCCCGGCGACAACGGAGGCCGCAAGCCCCGCCGTCACCACGACGCCGAGTAACAGCTACACACAAGCAGCTCACCAAGGGCGACTCCGGACAGGGGTCGCCCTTTTGCTTGCGCCCGGGAGGGGCGCATATGAAGTTTCCTGCTCTACAGTCCTGCGCAAGACGGAAAGCACATTAAGTGCTTTCCTTTGCGTGCGGAACTCGCGATAAACTTCATATGCGCCCCTCCCGGTCGCAAGCAAAAGGGCTGGTTAGTGCCGCTCGCTATTCAGTTAGACAGTCTATTCAGTAGTCAGATTTCAGATCTGTAGATAGCCGCAGCAGCATCTTCCCAGATAAAAACGACCAAAACAAACCTGTCCTTTTTTGGTAGGTTTCCCGTGGGGCGGGCACTGATGAAGTTTATCGCGAGTTCCGCACGAACAGGAGGCCACTTAATGTGGCCTCCGTCGTGAGCAGGACTGTAGAGCAGGAAACTTCATCAGTGCCCGCCCCACGGGAAACCGGCGGGATGGACCAGTTCAGATGGGGCTTTAATGCATGGGTGGTCTGTTGGTGGGCAAATGGGTATCATACTGAGGTTACTGCATCGACTCTGCGATGCTTTGTTGTATGTGCCCGGCGGTCGGTTTGCCAGAAGCGCCCCGTCGGTTGTTCCAGACCCGTTTCGAAGAAAGGAAACCACACTTACCTATGGCAGCTAAAAAATCATCTCCCTTGAAGATCATCCCGCTCGGCGGCCTTGATGGCATCGGCAAGAACATGACGGTCTTTGAGTGCGGCGACGACATGGTGCTCGTCGACGCCGGCCTCATGTTTCCGGATGACTCCCAGCCCGGTATCGATCTGGTGCTTCCCGACTACACCTATGTCCTGGAGAACGAGGAGAAGCTCCGCGGTATCATCGTCACCCACGGCCACGAGGACCACACCGGTTCGCTTCCGTATCTGCTGCAGGACCTCAACAACAAGGTGCCCATCTTCTCGAGCAAGCTGACGCTCGGCTTCATCGAGGGCAAGCTTTCCGAGTTCCGCATCCGCGCACCCAAGTTCCGCGAGGTCAAGGGCGGTAGCCATGTCAACCTCGGCGGCATCTCGCTCGACTTCTTCTCGATGACACACTCCATCCCCGGCGCTCTGGGCGTGTTCATCCGCACCAATCAGGGCACCGTTATGCACACCGGCGACTTTAAGCTCGACCAGACGCCCATCGACGGCGTTACGCCCGACTATGCCGCTATCAGCCGCTTTGCCAAGCAGGGCATCGACCTGCTGCTTTCCGACTCTACCAATGCCACGGTTCCCGGCTTTACCAAGTCCGAGGCCGAGGTTGGTCCCAACCTACTGCACGCCATCAAGAATGCGCCGGGTCGCGTGTTCGTCGCGTCGTTCTCGAGCCACATCCATCGTCTGCAGCAGATCTGCGATGCCGCCCGCAAGTGCGGCCGTAAGGTCGTTGTGACCGGTCGCTCCATGCTCACGAACACCCGCGTGGCGCGTGAGCTGGGCTACCTCAACATCGACGACGCTGATATCATCGATGCCTTCGACATTGATAACCTGCCCGACGACAAGATTGTCGTCATGTGCACCGGTTCGCAGGGTGAGCCGCTGTCGGCCCTGTCCCGCATGGCCAATGGCGAGCACAAGACGCTCTCCATCCACGAGGGCGATACCGTTATCCTTTCGGCAACTCCTGTTCCCGGCAACGAGAAGGCCGTCCAGCAGGTCGTCAACAGCCTGGCCAAGCTCGGCTGCGACGTGTGGGATAAGAACCGCGCTCTCGTCCACGTCTCCGGTCACGGTAGCCAGGAGGAGCTCAAGCTCCTGATGGCCATGGCCAAGCCCACGTACTTTATGCCGGTTCACGGTGAGGCCGTGCATCTGCGGGCACACGCCCAGCTGGCCCGCAAGATGGGTCTCAAGGACGACCATATCTTTATCCTCGATAACGGTGACACGCTCGAGATGCGCGGCGGTATCGTCAAGCGCGGTACGCCCGTCGAGTCTGGCGTCGTCTACGTCGACGGCCTGCGTATCGGCGATACCGACCCCATCGTCCTGCGCGATCGCCAGAAGCTCGCCAACGACGGTATGGTTACCGCTGTTGCCATCGTCTCGCTCAAGCAAAAGAAGATCGAGGCCATCGAGTTCTCGGGCCGCGGTGTTTCGTTTGCCATCGACGACCAGTTCTCCGAGGATGCCTCCGCATCCATCATGAAGACGATCGAGAAGGGCAAGTTCAGCTTTACGAGCAGCGGTTCCGATGCTATTCGCAAGGCCGTGCGCGATTCGCTCTCTAACTTTATCTGGAGCCGTACGCGTACCCGTCCGATGATCATCCCGGTCGTCATGGAGGTTTAGTTTGGCGCGCGGATCTGCACAAAACGCCAAAGGCAATAAGGCCAATAACCAACCGGCATCTGCTAAGGGTGCCGGTTCCCATCTGCGTGCCAATAAGGGCCACGAGGCAGACTTCGACGATTTTGAGCCCTTGGTCGAGCCCTCAGCCAATCGCGATATCGCCGGCGTGGTCATTGCCGTTTTGGCGATTGCGTCCTTTATTGCCGTGATTTCGCCGGCGACTGCACCCGTTACAGCTGCGGTTGCCGGTTTCTACCACTTAGGCTTTGGTCTGGGCGCCTACGTGTTGCCGATCGTCATCTTGCTGTTTGCCGCCACGCTCTTTTTAGGCGAGGACTCGCCGCTCAACGTGCGCTCTGTTGCGGGCGGCGCCGTGGTCTTTATCGCCGTCGTCTCCATTCTTTCGCTGATGGTGCCGGGTACGAGCAATTCGTGTGACCTCATGTTTACGCCGCAAAATCTGTCTGCCTCGGGTGGCTACATCGGTGCGTTTATTGCGAGTGCGCTGCAGAATGCCCTGGGTAAGCCTATCGCGATGGTAGTCCTGCTGGGCCTTGTCGTCGTGGGCCTGGTTATCATTGGCTTTTCGGTGGGCGGCGTGCTGCGCTCCGCCCGCGATCGTGCGGCAGATTTTGCCGAACGCCGTCGTGCCGATGTTAACGCGAGCCCGTGGGGTGACGATGAGGCCCTGTCGGTGCCTGGTGTCGCCCATCCGCATCTGAGCATTCTTCGTCAAAAGGGCTCTGATACTGCCATGACCACGGTCATGGGCAACGATGCGGACCCGGTTTTGGACGATGACGACGTGGACGAAGATCCGTTTGTCGACGTGTCCGATGCCGTGGAGGCCGAGCGCGCTAAGACGACGCTGCTACCGCGCCGTCATGCCAAGAAGGGCAAGGCTGCGCCCAAGCTCAATACGAGTGAGCCCGATCCGTCTTGGTCCGAGAGTGAGATTGAGCTCACCGAGGGCGATAACGAGGACGACGAGGCTCCGATTGAGACCGCAAAGACAACTTTGCTGCCGCGTCGCCATGTAAAGCGCGACCAGGTAACCGGTCAGCTTTCGATGGAAGACGACCCCGATAAGATTGACGAGTCCGAGCCGCCGTTTGCCGTGAATCCTGTCTCGGCAGCACCTCAGATTCCCGACTTCTTGAAGCATCCCAAGGTTGCAGATACGCCTGCCACGAGTGCTGTCGAATCGGCTATGGCTAGCGATGGGGGAGCGGGCGCAACTCCTACGAATGCTGAGGATGAAGAAGAGGACGGCCTCAAGCTTCCGCCGCTCGAGATCCTGCATGCCAACCCGCAGTCGGCTTCCGCCGCGTCTTCGGACAAGGAGCTTGAACAGACTGCCGAGTCGCTGCAGTCCACGTTGCTTGAGTTTGGCCGCAGTGCCCGCGTGGTCGGCTGGATCGCCGGTCCTACGGTGACGACCTTTAAGCTGCAACCTGGCGAGGGCGAGCGCGTGAGCAAGATTTCGAGCCTCGAGGACGATATCGCGCTTTCGCTCGCTGCCCAGTCGGTGCGTATCTTTGCCCCGATTCCCGGCACCTCGCTCGTGGGCATCGAGATTCCCAACCGTAAGCGCCAGAACGTCAACCTGGGCGACGTGCTGCCCTATGTGAAGGGCGGTCCGCTCGAGCTCGCCATCGGCCGCGACGCCGAGGGCACGCCGGTCGTCGCCGATCTCGCCAAGATGCCCCACCTGCTGATTGCCGGTACCACGGGCTCCGGTAAGTCGGTCATGATCAACTCCATCATCACGACCCTGCTCATGCGTGCGCTTCCCGAGGACGTTCGCCTGATCATGGTCGACCCCAAGCGCGTCGAGCTCGCAGGCTATAACGGCTTGCCGCATCTTTATGTGCCCGTAGTGACCGAGCCCAAGCAGGCCGCGAGTGCTCTGCAATGGGCCGTGTCCGAGATGGAGCGTCGCCTGAAGGTCTTCGAGCGTCTCAACGTGCGTAAGATCTCGACCTACAACGAAAAGCAGGCCGCCGGCGAGTTTGAACATTACGACAACCCGCCGCAAAAGATGCCCTACTTGGTCATCATCATCGACGAGCTTTCGGACCTGATGATGGTCGCCGGTAAGGATGTCGAGGCGTCGATCGTTCGTATCGCTCAGCTGGGCCGTGCCGCCGGTATTCATCTTATCGTGGCCACGCAGCGCCCCAGCTCCAACGTGGTGACAGGTCTCATCAAGGCCAACATCACCAACCGCATCGCCTTTAACGTCGCCACGGGCATCGACTCGCGCGTCATCATCGACCAGATGGGTGCCGAAAAGCTCACCGGTTTGGGCGACATGCTGTTCTCCAAGGTCGACTGGGGCAAGCCTCGCCGTATCCAGGGCTGCTTTGTTTCGGACGACGAAATCAACGAGATTGTCGAGTTCGTCAAGTCGCAGAGCGAGCCTGACTACCACGAGGAGATCCTTTCTGCCGTGGCGCCCGCTTCCATGTCCATGGCGGGTGGCGGCGGCATTGTCCGCACTGGAGTCGCCGAGCCGCAAGACGATGATCCGCTCATCTGGGAAGCCGCCCATATTGTGGTGGATTCGCAGCTTGGCTCCACATCTGGCCTGCAGCGTCGTCTGAAGGTTGGCTATGCGCGCGCCGGGCGTATTATGGACATGCTGGAAGAAAAGGGTGTCGTCGGCCCGCCCGACGGTTCGAAGCCGCGCGAGGTTCTGCTGGACGAGGAGGGACTTGCCGCGCTGAAATCTGTCGACGCCGAGATGGCACGTGAAGATCGTGAGTTTGGAGGATTCTGATGGCTGCACGCTTTGGTGACATGCTGCTCGAGCAGCGTCGCCGAATGGGCCTTTCCATTCAGCAGGTCGCCAACACCATCAAAATCAGGCCGCAGATCATCGAGTTTTTCGAGACCGGTAACTTTGCTTCGATGCCGCCGCGCGGCTATGCGCAGGGCATGATTTCGAGCTATGCTCGCTTTTTGGGCCTCAATCCGCGCGAGGTCGTCAATGCCTACTTTGACGACCTGATGGCATACGAACGCGAGACGTCGCAGCAGGGCGGTCGTTTTCAGGACGCCGCCGGCTACGTCAATTCGCGTTCCTCGGTCGATAACGGGCGCTTTCTGATGGTTCAGGGCGGTCGTTCGACCCGCTATGGACAGCGTCCTCAGCAGGCCGGTTATATTACCGAGACGGGTTCGGGCGAGGAGATTCGCTCACAGCGTGACCGGTTCCGCAGTGCGCCGATGCCCGAGGACCGTGCACTCCCCGCTGCCCGCGGCGTGGCGCGTGACCCTCGTGCCGGCTACGGCGACGGCGGCTATTCCGATCGCGGTTACCGTGGTGTCTCCACCGGACGCTCTCGCGGTGGCTATGCGGATGCCGATACTACGCAGGTGACGCCGCGTCTTCGCTCTCAGTCTCAGCCGTGTGGCCAGCGCCCTTCGGCTCCGCGTTCGGGCCAGCGTGGCTATCAAGGCCGCGGTGAACTTGCGCCCCGCTCGGGTCAGCGCGGCCTTCAGGGCCAGGGTGGCTATCGTGGTCGTTCCGATAGCAATCGTGGTCGTATGCCTCAGGGAGGCGGCCGCAGCAGTTCCAGTCGCGGACGCGGCGGATCTCGTACTCCTCAAAACAACGGGCTCGATCCGCGTATCGTCTACGCTGGCATCGGTGCCGTGACGCTGCTGCTGATCTTGCTCATCGTGGTACTTCTGCGCGGCTGCGCATCTTCGACGCCCGAGAGCACGCCCGAGACGCCCACTGCTACCAAGACGACGACCAAGAAGTCTTCTAAGAAGACCGAAACGGTCGACGAGGACGAAGACACCGATGAGGCGACGGATGAGTCGACCGATTCGGACGCCACCAAGACGACGGCTAAAAAGGAAGAGAACGAGGTAACGAAGGTCAAGGTCTCCGTTGCCAAGGGAAAGACCGCGTGGATTGAGGTCAAGGTCGATGGAAAGTCGGTCTATGGCGCCCAGGCGACTGGCCCCTTTGAGCAGGAGTACACGCCCGAGTCCTCGATCGAGATCACCACGTCCAAGCCTTCCGATGTCACCGTTACCAAGAACGGCGAAAAGGTCCGTTACGATACCAAGACTTCGGGCGTGGCGCGTGTGACGATCACTGTTCCCAAGAAGGAGACGACTGATTCCGAGAATGGTGAAAGTTCTGATGGTGCCGACACCACTGATGGTACCGATACCACCGACGGCATCGATGCCCAGTCCACGGATGGCGCCGATACCGCAACTGACGGTCAGACGCCCACCGATTCTACCGACTATTCGTACGATAGCTATTAAGCCGCTCGTACGCGAAAGGAAACATCATGGCTAAAGATTCCAGCTTCGACGTCGTGTCCGAGGTCAACATGCAAGAGGTCGACAACGCCTTCCAGCAGACCACGCGCGAGATTTCCCAGCGCTATGACCTGAAGGATTCCGGCGCCACCATTGAGCTTTCGAAGGGCGACAAGCTCTTTACGATCAACGCCCCGGCTGACTTTGTCTCCAAGCAGATCATCGATGTCCTGAGCTCCAAGCTCATCAAGCGCGGCATCGACCTCAAGGCTGTCTCGTGGGATGCTCCGCAGGCGGCATCGGGCGGCACCGTGCGCGTGCTCGGCCATATCGTCGAGGGTATCGACCAGGCGACCGCCAAGAAGATCAACAAGGACATCAAGGACCAAAAGCTCAAGGTCAAGGTGGCCATCGAGGCCGACAAGCTGCGTGTTTCCTCTGCTTCGAAGGACGCGTTGCAGACCGTGATTCAGTTCCTGCGCGACCAGGACTACGGCCAGCCGCTGCAGTTCACCAACTACCGCTAATATCATTCGAAAGGACCGCTCTCCAACATGGATACACCGTTGGGCTCCGTGCTCTACATCACCCTCGGGTGCGCTAAGAACGAGGTTGACACCGACCGCATGCGTTCTCTTTTGACCGCCGCAGGCTACGAGGAGGCATTCGACCCGCAGGAAGCCGATATCGCCATTGTCAATACATGCTCGTTCCTCGCCTCCGCAACGTCTGAGAGCATCGAGACCACGCTCGAGCTCGCTAATGAGGTGCAGGACGGCGTTCGCTCCTGTCCCATCGTCATGTGCGGTTGCGTGCCGTCGCGCTATGGCGACGACCTGCCTGACGAGCTGCCCGAGGTCGCTGCCTTTGTGAAGGCCGACGAAGAGGACGGCATCGTGGCGGTCATCGATGGCGTGCTGGGTGTCGAGCGTGAGACCGCCGCCTATATTCCGCAGGTCAAGCGCACTGTCGAGGGCGCTGTCGCCTACGTCAAGATTTCCGATGGCTGCAACCGTTTCTGTAGCTTCTGCATGATCCCCTACATCCGCGGTCGTTATCACTCGCGCAATGCCGAGAGCATTATTTCCGAGGTGCGCGACTTGGTTGCCGGTGGCGTGCGAGAGATCGTGCTGATCGGTCAGGACACGGGCATCTGGGGCACCGACTTTGCCGACGAGGACGTCGCCGAGGGCTCGCCGCGCAATCTGGCGCAGCTGCTGCGCGCCGTCGCCGAGGCCGTGCGTCCGCAGAACGTCTGGGTCCGTGTGCTCTATCTGCAGCCCGAGGGCATGACCGACGAGCTCATTGAGACCATTCGCGATACGCCCGAGGTGCTGCCCTATATCGATATCCCCGTGCAGCACTGCGATGCTCGCATACTCAAGGCCATGCGTCGCTCCGGGTCGCGCCAGGAGCTCGAGGACCTGTTCCGCGATCTGCGTGAGCGCATCCCCGGCATCGTGATTCGTTCCACGGCCATGGTCGGCTTCCCGACCGAGACCGACGATGAGTTCCGCGATCTTATCGACTTTATGGACACCATGGGCTTTGACTACACGAGTGTCTTTGCCTATTCGCAGGAGGAGGGCAGCCTGGCCGCCAAGATGGAGGGTCAGGTCGACGAAGAGGTCAAGCTCGAGCGCGCCCAGGAGGCCATGGACCTGGCCGAGTCGCTCGGTTTTGCCGCCACCGCCGCACATGTGGGCGAGCGCGCCCAGGTGATCGTCGACGGTATCGAAGAGACCGAGGACGGTGCCGAGCTGATTGGCCATGCTTGGTTCCAGGCGCCCGATTCCGATGGCGCGGTGCATCTGGATGCCAGCGAGGCATCTGTGGGCGATATTCTGACCGTCGAGTTTACCGATAGCTTCTGCTATGAGCTTATCGGTCATGTTGTGGAGTAGGAGCGCGTTGTGGCTAACGAGAGCAATAAGGAACTGACGAGTGTCTGGACGCCCGCCAATATCGTGACGTGCGTGCGCATCGTCTTTATCCCGGTGTTCATGATCGTGTCGGCGCTGTCTCACACGAGCGTTGCCGGTACGGATTGGAGCACCTTCGACGGCCCGCTCGCCGCCGCCGCCTTTATTCTGTACGTCATCCTGTCGTGCACCGATAAGGTTGATGGCTACTTGGCTCGTTCGCGCAACGAGATTACCGACTTCGGTAAATTCTTGGACCCCATCGCCGACAAGCTACTCGTGTTCTCGGCCTTGCTGCTGTTCTTGGACTTTGGCGCCGTGTCGGTTTGGTCCGTGTTCATCATCTTGTTCCGCGAGCTGTTGGTAAGCGCCCTGCGCATGGTTGCGAGTGCCGCCGGCGTGGTCGTTGCCGCCGATAAGCTTGGCAAGTACAAGACGGCGACCACGATGGTCTCCATCTGCGGTTACCTGTGCGTCTTTGCGATGGCCGGCTTGCACCTTGGCCCGGTGGCGCTGACGCTCGGCATCTACTCTTTATCGCGCTTCCTGTACGCCGTTGCCGTTGTCCTGACCGTTATCTCGGGCGCCCAGTACTTCTGGAACTGCCGCAAGATCGTCTTTTCGGTCTAGGTCCTGGTGGGTATGACGGACTCTTTTGAGCAGATTTCCGCACATAACGAGGAGCTGGCGCGTCATATTGTCGAGCGCGCGAGCGCTCGGGGCGTGACGGTTTCGACGGCTGAGTCGCTGACAGCAGGTATGATCGCCTCGACGATTGCCGATATCCCGGGCGCCTCGGCGGTGCTGCGTGGCGGTGCGGTGACCTACTGCGATGAGATCAAGCATCGCGTTTTGGGTGTTGATCAGGAGACGCTCGACCGCTATACCGCGGTGTCGCATCAGACCGCGCGCGAGATGGCGGCGGGTTCGCTGGAGCTATACCAGAGCGATATTGCCGTGAGCGCAACGGGTTATGCCGGCCCCGGCGGCGGCACTGAGGACGATCCGGCTGGCACTTTCTATATTGGCTGGGCGTATCGCGCGACTGATGGGGAAGTGCCGGTCGTGGACTCTGTGCGCTGCCACTATGAGGGCGACCGTTCGTGTGTTCGTGCCCATGCGGTCGCGGAGGCATTGGGACGCATTGCCCTTGTGCTCAACTCTATGGAATAGACGTGTTTTCAGGGGCCTTAGGGCCCCTTAATTGTGGAGATAGGGACCTCTGGCGAATTTAGCGTTTGCGCCGGTTATAGGTGTATTCTTGCCTTCCTTGTTCTTATTCGGCCCTTTGTGGTCAAGCATTTGGTCAGTATTTGGTCGGCGTTTGGTTGGGTTTTGGAAAGACTGCCTGCATATGATTGGCCTGAACGGTTGACCACGAACAGCCGTTCGTTTATTATCGATGCAGGTTGTTAAGAGGAGGGCTATTCATGGCCAAGAATTCAGGTCCCGTACGTACCGTTCATGCACCCACGACGGGTAAAGAGCGCGAAGAGATGATCGCCACCACCAAGGCCGAGATCGAGAAGAAGTTCGGTCAAGGCTCCATCATGAGGTATGGTGACGGCGGCCCCGAGCTTGAGGTTGAGGCCATCCCCACGGGCGCTCTGGCACTCGATGCCGCTCTGGGTATCGGCGGTGTGCCGCGCGGCCGTATCGTCGAGATTTACGGTCCTGAGTCCTCCGGTAAGACGACGCTTTCGCTCGAGATCCTGGCCGAAGCCCAGGCAATGGGTGGCGTGGTGGCATTTATCGATGCCGAGCACGCGCTCGATCCCACGTATGCCGCGCGCATTGGCGTGGATATCGACGAGGTACTGATTTCCCAGCCTGATACGGGTGAGCAGGCGCTCGAGATTGTTGACATGCTCGTGCGTTCCGGCGCCATCGATGCCATCGTCGTCGACTCCGTCGCCGCGCTGACCCCGCGTGCCGAGATCGAGGGAGAGATCGGCGATACCACGGTCGGATTGCAAGCTCGTCTGATGAGTCAGGCGCTCCGCAAGCTCGCCGGCTCGCTGTCCAAGTCCAACACGACATGCATCTTCATTAACCAGCTGCGAGAGAAGATCGGCGTCATGTTCGGCAACCCCGAGACCACGACGGGCGGCCGCGCCCTTAAGTTCTTCTCTTCGGTGCGTATCGACATTCGCCGCATCGACAGCATTAAGCTTAAGGATGAGGTTATCGGTAACCGCGTGCGCGCCAAGGTCGTTAAGAACAAGGTGGCAGCTCCGTTCCGTTCTGCTGAGTTCGACATCATGTACGGTACGGGCATCTCTAAGGAGGGCTCGATTCTGGACATGGCTGTCGAGTGCGGCATTTGCAAGAAGATGGGCTCCTGGTTTGCCTATGGCGAGGACAAGCTCGGCAACGGTCGCGAGGCCGCCAAGGCGTTCCTGCGCGAACACCCCGATTGCGCCGACGAGATTGAGCATAAGGTCCGCCTTGCCTGCGGGCTTGAGTTTGATGACGATGCTCCGTCCGAGGTCGAGCTGACCGATCAGCCTGCGCCTGAGGAGTTTGACGAGCTTTACGCCATCGATGGTTCCGCCATGCTCGATGATGACGACGAGTAGCGGTTACGCTCATGTCGTATACGGTGACCGAGGCCACAGTCGTCTTTCCCGATAAGAAGGCGGCCTCCTCGTTCTCGAGCGGGTATGCGTCCAAAAAGCCTTGCGCACATATCGATTGTGAGCTTGAGGGCGGTTTTGAGCGGTCCATTTGGATTCCCGTGCGGGTCGCGCGCCTGTATGTCAAAAATCGCCCCGATCTTCCCTGTGATTGGGATAACTTTCGTGAAGCGGTGCAGCTCATCGAGCGTAAATGTGCACTTACCATGGTGACCGAGATTTTATCGCGCCGCGACCATGCGACGGGTGAGGTCCGTGACAAGCTGGCTCGCTACGGCTTTCACCAGTCCGCGATCGATTTCGCCGTCGAGCGCGCCACCGAGTATCGCTTTTTAGACGAGAACCGCTTTTGCGCGTACTTTATCGAGGAACACAAGCGGCGCGGTTGGGGACAGCGTAAGATCGAGACCGAGCTCAAGCGCCGTCATGTCGTGCTCGATGACATTCCCGGTTATCCCGAGGATTATTTTGCCGTCGAAGACGATTTGGCGCGTGCGTCAGCCCTGCTCGCCAAGCGGCGTGTTCCAGAGACGCGCGGATTCGAAAAACTGGTTCGGTTTTTGATGGGCAAGGGCTTCTCGTATCACATCGCCGCCGATGCCGTTAAGGCACGTCTTAATGCCGAACGTGAGGAATGTGCTGTTTAGGCGTATGCGTTTTGTGCCCCTGCCGTTCACCTTGTTTTAGCCGCCGTACTGGGGCCATTTATTTGACAGTTGTTGTGGTTCAACGTACGATAAACACTGTCATTTGCTTTGTGATATGTGCTCATCTGTGATGAGTTTGTTTATATGTTTATCTGTATCCGACCCGCATAAGCTGCGCCCATATTACTCAAATGTCGCGAGCCGTTCATAAGGACGGTTCGCTTTGTTGTGTAACGAATCCATCAAAAGGAGTGAGCATGCCTATCATCGCAGCGCTCGTTGGCATCGTTTTGGGTGCCATCGCCGCCATTGCCTACATGCGCACCGCCAAGCAGGGTAGTCTTCACGAGGCCGACGAAAAGATCCAGTCGGCACATGCACAGGCTGAGTCCTTGATCGGTGATGCAAAGCGTCAGGCCGAGACCCTCAAAAAAGAGGCTCTGCTTGAGGCCAAGGAAGAAATCATCAAGAACAAGCAAGCTGCCGAGGCCGAGGACAAGCAGCGTAAGAACGAGATTCGTACGCTCGAGAACCGCGTGATGCAGCGCGAGGAATCCCTCGACCGCCGCAACGACGCTCTCGACAAGCGCGAGCATCAGCTGTCCAGCCAGGCCGGTCAGGTCGAGAAACGCTCCCGTGAGCTCGAGGAGCTCTGCGCAAAGCAGACCTCCGAGCTCGAGCGAATCGCCGACCTTACCCGCGAGGACGCCCACAAGGAGCTTCTCGATAAGGTTCGCGGCGAGGTCACCCACGAGGCCGCCACGATCATTCGCGAGTCCGAGCAGCAGGTTCGCGCCGAGTGCCACAAGACTGCCCAGGAGATCTTGTCCCTGGCGATTCAGCGCTGCGCTGCCGACCACACTGCCGAGGTTACCGTTACCTCCGTGCATATTCCCTCTGATGACCTCAAGGGCCGCATCATTGGTCGCGAGGGTCGCAACATCCGGACCTTTGAGCAGGTTTCCGGCGTCAACCTCGTGATCGACGACACGCCCGAGACCGTCGTTCTTTCGAGCTTCGACCCAGTTCGTCGTGAGACCGCCCGTGTCGCCCTCGAGAACCTCATCGCCGACGGCCGCATTCACCCTGCCCGCATCGAGGAGATGTACTACAAGGCTGCCGACCTGGTTCAGCAGCGCGTGCGCGAGGCTGGCGAGCAGGCTGCCTTTGATACCGGCATCCACGACCTACACCCTGAGATCGTCAAGACCCTTGGTGCCCTGCGCTACCGTACCTCGTTTGGTCAGAACGTGCTTCAGCACTCTCTCGAGGTCTCTGATCTGTGTGGCGTGATGGCTTCCGAGCTTGGCCTGGACGTTGTGACCGCTAAGCGCGCCGGCCTGCTGCATGACCTGGGCAAGGCAATCGACCACGACGTCGAGGGCCCGCATGCCGTTATCGGCGCCGAGCTTGCCCGTCGTTATGGCGAGAAGCCCGTTATCGTCCACGCTATCGAGGCTCACCATGCCGATGTCGACCCCAACACTGTGCTCGATGTCCTGGTACAGGCCGCCGATGCTGTCTCTGCCTCTCGCCCCGGTGCCCGTCGCGAGTCTGCCGAGAACTACATCAAGCGTCTTGAGAAGCTCGAGGAGATCGCCAACTCCCATGACGGCGTCGAGCGTACCTATGCCATGCAGGCTGGTCGTGAGGTCCACGTCATGGTTCAGCCGGACAAGATCTCCGATGCCCAGTCCACGGTTCTGGCTCACGATATCGCCCATCAGATCGAGGAAGAGATGGAGTATCCCGGTCAGGTGCGCGTCGTCGTGATTCGCGAGAGCCGCGCTGTCGATATCGCTAAATAACATGAGCGACGCGAACGAGCTCATCTCATTTATCGCGTCGATGTCGGGGGAGGGCAACCTTCGCGTCGAGGAGAACCTTGGCGAGGGGTATGTCCGCCTCCGCGTTTCGGAGGCTGAGCGGCGCCAGGCAAAACACGACATTCAGCATGTCGAGGATATCGTCATAGAAATGCTCCGCAATGCTCGAGATGCCGGCGCCGACAAGGTCTATCTCGCCACGACCAAGGAAGATGGCGTCCGCACGCTTGTCTTTCTGGATAACGGTTCGGGCGTTCCGCAGGATATGCAAGAGCGAATCTTCGATGCCCGCGTTACCTCCAAGCTCGAGAGCATGAAGATGGACCGTTGGGGCGTTCACGGTCGTGGCATGGCATTGTTTTCGATCAAGCAGAACACCGACGAGGCCCGTGTGGTCACGTCCGGCGTCGATCTTGGTTCAGCCTTCAAGGTGAGCGTCGCAGCCGACCGCCTCAGTGAGCGTGCCGATCAGTCCAGCTGGCCCCAGGCCGTCAAGGATGAGGACGGACGTTATGTCTGTGCTCGCGGTCCGCATAATATTATTCGCGCTGCTTGTGAGTTTGCGCTCGAGGAGTTGCGTGGTTGCGATGTCTATCTGGGCTCTCCGTCTGAGATTGCCGCGACCCTTTATGCTCAGGCGTCAAGTCGGCTTGATACGTCTCGTCTCCTGTTCATTGATGACGAGAGCGAGCTTCCGGTTATCGATCGTTTAGGCCTTGCCTCTGATGCTGAGGACTTTATCCGTATCTGTGCGGGTTTGGGTCTTGAGATGTCCGAGCGCACGGCTCATCGCATTTTGGCAGGGCAGATTAAGCCCGTTCGCGGTGTGACCGCGCGTCTGCTGCGCGAGCGTGATTCGTCCTCGCATGCGCCGGCTCCTGTCGATCTCGCAAAGGATCGTCGCGGGCTACGTATTGCCAAGGATGATATGGCACAGTTTTCGCGTGCTGTGGAGCGCGACTTTAATGACCTTGCCACCCGGTACTATCTCAACCTTTGCGGCGACCCAAAGATCCGTGTTTCGCGTGATCGAATCACCGTGACCTTTGATCTTGCCAAAGAGGAATAGTGCCTTTACCGAGTCCACTCGGTACGATACAGTTATTGCAGTTAAAACGTACTTTTAAATGCAGGAGTTTCTTCATGGATTGCCTGAAGGTATCAAGCAAATCATCGCCCGCGTCCGTTGCCGGCGCCATCGCCGGCATGGTCAAGGATGGTGTACCCGTCAACATCCAGTGTGTCGGCGCCGGTGCCGTCAACCAGGCTATTAAGGCCGTTGCTATCGCGCGCGGTTTTTTGATTCCAACCGGTTTTGATATTTCCTGCGCGCCCGTGTTCTCCGACATCCTCATTAACGGGGAGTCGCGCACGGCCATCCGCCTTTCTATCTACGTTCACCAGATCAATCGAGCTGCTATGGATAACGTCGTCATGGATGATGTTAAGCCTGTGGCATAGCTTCTGCTTGCCTTGTTTCGCTCCCCATCGTTAGGACTTATGCACATGGACCAGCGTTCCGTACGCGATATTCTTGCCGGTAAAACCTACTTTATCCGCACCTTTGGCTGCCAGATGAATCAGCACGACTCCGAGCGTGTGAGCGGTCTGCTTGATTCGTATGGCTGCCTCATGGCGCTCGATCCCGCGCATGCCGATATCGTTGTCTTCATGACGTGCTGCGTGCGCGAGGCCGCCGATACTCGCCTGTACGGTCAGTGCAATTCCTGCAAAAGCCTGCCGCCTTCGCCTTCGGGCAAGCGCGTGGTTGCCGTTGGCGGTTGCATCGCGCAGCGCGATGGCGAGGGCCTGCTCACCAACGTCGATAACGTCAATGTCATCTTTGGCACGCATTCCATTGCACATGTGGCCGAGCTCATTGCCGAGGCGTTCCTTGATGGTAAGCGTCATATCCGCACCAATGAGCATGAGGATACGGACGCCATGAGCATGCCGTGGCATCGCGAGACCCAGTATCACGCCTGGGTGCCCATCATGACAGGCTGCAATAATTTCTGCACCTATTGCATCGTGCCGTACGTACGCGGTCGCGAAAAGAGCCGCCCCTTCGAGGAAATTGTCGACGAGGTGACCGGTCTGGTGCGCCAGGGCGTGCGTGAGATTACGCTGCTGGGCCAAAACGTTAACTCATATGGTCGCGATCTGTTTGGCAAGCCGCGTTTTGCCGATTTGCTGCGTGCCGTGGGCGATACGGGCGTGGAGCGCATCTTCTTTACGTCTTCGCATCCTAAGGACCTGCTGCCCGAGACCATCGACGCCATGGCCGAGACACCTGCCGTAATGCCGCAACTGCACCTGGCCGTCCAGTCAGGTTCGACGCGGATCCTCAAAGAGATGAATCGCCGTTATACACGCGAGGACTATCTGGGCCTGGTCGATCGCATTCGCAACCGCATGCCCGATATCGCGCTCTCGACCGACATTATCGTTGGCTTCCCGGGCGAGACTGAAGAAGACTTTGAGCAGACGCTCTCACTTGCCGAGACGGTCCGCTATGCTCAGGCCTATACCTTCATCTATTCCAAGCGCGCCGGTACCCCGGCCGCCGAGATTGACGATCCTACGCCGCATGAGGTTATTCTCGAGCGTTTCAATCGCCTGGTTAAGGTTATCGAGACCACGGCACACGAGTATAACCAGGGTGAGCTTCATACTGTGGTTCCCGCGCTCATTGAGGGAACGAGTAAAAAGAACGATGCGGTCCTGCTGGGCAAGAGTCCCAAGAATCAGACCGTGCATGCGCCTATCCCCGAGGGTTACAGCATCGATCAGCTTGTTGGCAAGATCGTTGATGTTAACGTTGACGTTGCCAAGACCTGGTATTTGTCCGGTTCCGTTGTGGGCGAGCCGCGCTAATGGTTTCTCCCGGGGCAGGCCTTTCCGCCGTTGCGATCGTCGGTCCGACGGCGGTTGGTAAGAGTGATGTTGCCGACCGTTTGGCAGCTCGTCTTTCGTCCGAAGTGCTGTCGTGCGATGCGATGCAAATCTATCGCGGCATGGACATCGGTACCGCAAAGATGGTGCCCGATGAGTGTACGGCGCCGCTGCGTCTCGTCGACATTCTAGAGCCGGGTGTAGCATATTCTGCTGCGCTTTATCAGGCTGACGCTCGCGCGCATGTTGAACGTCTCCTTGGTTCGGGTTGCCTGCCGGTTTTTTGCGGAGGTACGGGGCTGTATCTCAAGGCTGCCCTTGATGAGATGGACTTTCCCTCGGGTGAACTTGAGGACGATCGCCGTGCGGCCTATCAGGAGCTTGCCGAGCGTATTGGCGAGGAAGAACTGCATGCCCTGCTTGCCGAGCGCGATCCAGAATCGGCTGCTGTTATTCATCCCCATAACGTGCGCCGTGTGATTCGTGCGCTCGAGATGCATGATGATGGCGTCTCCTATGCGCAGCAAAAGTCGCAGTTTAGTGTTCCGCACGAGCATTATCATGCCCTATGGTTTGGTCTGACGCGTAATCGCGAGGTGCTCTACGAGCGCATTAATCTGCGCGTCGATCTGATGTTTGAGCAGGGTCTTGTCGATGAGGTCCGCGGTCTTATGGACCAGGGGCTGGGAGATGCCCTGACGTCGATGCAGGCAATTGGTTATAAAGAGATCATCGATGTTTTCAATGGCATGATGAGCATGGATGAGGCCCGCGAACTCATTAAGATGCGTTCGCGTCGTTATGCCAAGCGTCAGCTTTCGTGGTTTAAGCGCGATGACCGTATCGTGTGGTTTGATATGGATGAATGTACGATCGATGAGGTCGTTGAGGATATCCTGCATCGTATTGAGGCTGCCTAATGGCCCGTTTCCCCCTTGTTCCCACGGCACCCGAGCCCGAGCGTGCCATTTTAGTCGGTGTTGAGTGGCGCGACAATGCATGGCCGCTCAATCGCTCGCTCGATGAGCTGGAGCGCCTTGCCCACACGGCTGGTGCCCAGTGCGTGGCTCGCTTGTCTCAGCGTTTGGTAAAGCCGTATCCCAAATCGTTTATCGGTTCCGGTAAAGTAGAGGAGCTTTGCGGCCTGGTGCATCGCATGGATGCCGATGTCGTTATTTTTGATGACGACCTGACGCCCTCGCAGCAGTCCTATTTGGAGAAAGCCGTGGGCGAGCCGGTAAAGATTATCGATCGTACAGCACTGATTTTGGATATCTTTGGTCTGCATGCTCAGACGCGTGAGGGACGCCTACAGGTACAGCTGGCACAGCTTCAATATCTGTTGCCTCGTCTGCGCGGCATGTGGAGCCATCTTGCCAAGGAGCAGACGCGCGGCGGCATCGGCTCACGCTTTGGTCAGGGCGAAAGTCAGCTCGAGGTCGACCGTCGCCTCATTCGTAATAAGATCGCTGCACTTCGTCGTGAGCTCAGGCAGGTTGAACAGCGTCGCGACGTTCAATCCAAGAGTCGCATTGAGTCACCGGCATTTCGTGTCGCGCTAGCCGGTTATACCAATGCCGGTAAATCGACGTTGCTCAATCGCCTGACCGGCTCTACGGTACTTTCGCAGGACAAGCTGTTTGCTACGCTCGACCCGACGACGCGTTCGTATCGCTTGCCCGGCGGTCGCGGCATGACGATCACCGATACCGTCGGCTTTATTCAAAAGCTGCCGCATGGTCTGGTCGATGCCTTTAAATCGACGCTGTCCGAGGTGTTGGGTGCCGATCTAATTCTCAAAGTCGTAGATGCGTCTGACGAGGACTATAAGCGGCAGCTTGAGGCTGTCGACCGCGTGCTTGATGAGATCGGCGCCGGAGAGCGTTTGACGCTGACCGTATTCAATAAAATCGATCTTCTCGACAGCGTTGATCGATTGAGTTTCCGTCGTCGCTATCCCGAGGCCGTTCTGTTTTCGGCTCAAACGGGCGAGGGGCTCGACGATCTCGTCGATCGTATTGCTCGCGAGGCGGCCGCCACCGATGTGCTGATTTCCGCCGACATTCCCTATCGCGAAGGCGCCCTCATCACGCTGGTGCATGAGCAGGGGACCCTTTTGCATGAGGAATATCTTGAGGATGGCGTTCGTATTGTGGCGAAACTGCCGGCTCGTATTGCACCGCGGCTCGAGCGTTATCGCACCGAGTAGACGAGCTCCAAAATGCCCAGAATGATGGGCTGATGCAGCAGATAAAAGGGGAGAGCGTGACGTCCAAGGCTGGCGAGCGCCGGCAGGGGGTTGGCGTAGGCCCAGCTAGGGACGGTCTTATCGATACTCTGCGCTATGTGTGCGGCGAAGTATCCTGCAAGATACATAAAGATAAACGGGATGATGGGGTAGTAATCACCTGAGACAAACCCAGGGCTCGGAAATCCCAGCCACGCCAGGTGGGGGACAGAGTAGATCGTTTTGGGGATGCTCCAGGTGAGGGCGAACAACACAAGGCATAGGGGCATGCCCCATCTCGCCGTTATCTTCTTAAGGACGGGATCGGTCAACGCCACGATGCCGGTGCATGCGGCCATGCAGTAGATGATGCCAAAATTAACCGAATCGTCGACTGAGACAAGTGTTGTTGCCAACCAGACAACGAGTGCTGCTAAGGCGTATTTGGCGGCACGTTTGATATTGTTGCGCGAAAGAGTGCACATCCAACCCGCGATAAACAAAAATACCCAACTGATGCTGGCGCGCCAGACGTCTTGAAAGACAGTCTGGGTAAACCAAGGCATATCCCAGCCGTACAGGTAGGCAAGATCATAGCAAGCGTGAAAACCTGCCATAGAAATCATCGTAAACCCGCGGACGGTATCAAAGATTGTGATGCGTTTTTGCATTACGAGAACCGGCGCATCAAGCCGACGACTTTGCCCAGGATAACGGGATTCGTTGCATAGATAGGCTCCATGGTGTCGTTCTCGGGCTGCAGACGTACGCGTCCCCGCTCCTTGTAGAACGTCTTGACGGTCGCTGAACCATCGATCATGGCCACGACAATTTCGCCGTTCATGGCATTCTTTTGTTCACGGACGATGATGTAATCGCCATTGAAGATGCCGACATTGATCATTGAGCTCCCATGCACCTCAAGGATAAAGGAACCCTGATCAGTGGCGATTTCGGTCGGGATAGTAAACGTGTCTTCGATATTCTGCTCGGCCAGAATGGGAATCCCAGCCGCGACGCGACCAACGAGCGGTAGCGAGACCGTTCCGCGAGGTGCGGTGGGCTCGTCAGATTTAGAAATTGAGACAGAGGAACCATCCTCGTTAAAGAGTTCCAGGGCACGCGGTTTGGTGGCATCGCGCTTGAGTAGCCCGCGCGCCTCCAGGGCAGAGAGATGGGCGTGCACGGTGCTGGGGGAGGAAAGGCCCACGGCAGAAGCCATCTCGCGCACGCTGGGCGGATAACCCTTCTCCTGCTGATATTCCTTGATGAAGTCGTAAATTTGCTGCTGACGCTTGGTAATTTTGCGAGCCATCAGGGCATCCTCTCTACCCATGTCAAACAAATGTTCGAATTTTGCTTGACAGGAACAACTGTTCGAAGATAATAATAACCGAACATTCGTTCTCGCGCTAGACATTTTTGTCCGCGCGGCTTGATAAAACTGTTCTCAGCAAAACACGCGAGAGGAGAACATGATGAACGCAACGAATATGGTCCAGGGAAACCTCGCCCTTAAGCTCGAGACGCCTGCAGAACCCACTTTTACGGTTGTTCGGGGTGGCCGCTCTGGCTTTCAGCCTTTGACCGTAAAGCCTGAGCGCAATCAGCAGGCTGTAGTCGCGCCGGCCCGCGTTGCCCTGAAGGTTCCGACGATTGTCGCCGTCGCCGTTGCGCTCACGCTCTTCTTTGTACTTGCTACCTCGATCTTCAGCGCTCGTCATGCCGCATATGCCGAGTCGGTATCCAACGTTACCTACGAGACCGTCCGTGTTCAGTCTGGCGATTCCTTGTGGTCGCTTGCTCAGGAGCATCCGATTGAGGGTCTTTCCACACAGGAAACCTCTGATATGATCCGCAACGTCAACCACCTGGAGCATGGCTCGCTCGATGCCGGTGCTCATCTTAAAGTTCCCGCACGTTCCTAAGATTTAAGTACCGTCGCATGGTACCCTTGTAATCGTTTTAGAGGAGGTACCATGCGCTGTCCCAAATGCGGCAAGGCACATACCCGCGTCGTTGATTCTCGTATGCAGGAGTCAAATAACACCATTAAGCGCCGTCGCGAATGTTGCTCGTGTAACTACCGCTTTACAACGTTCGAGCGATGCGAAGACCCAATCGAGGTCATTAAGTCAGACGGAACCAAGCAGCGGTTTGATCGCAATAAGCTGCTCGTCGGCTTGATGCGCGCCACCATCAAGCGCGATATCGACACTAAGAAGCTCAATGAGATTATCGATGACATCGAGGTCGAGCTGCGCTCTCGCACGCTGACGGCCGTCACGTCCCATGAGTTGGGTGACATGGTGCTCAAGCGCTTGGCCAAGATCGACAAGGTGGCGTACATCCGCTTTGCCTCGGTCTACCGTGATTTCAAAGACGTCGATGAGTTTCTGCAAGAGCTCGACAAGCTAAGGTGATTCCATGTCCAACATTACCGTCAACATAAAGCGTCTCGACCCCACCGTCGAGCTTCCCAAATACGCCCATCCCACCGATGCCGGCTTGGATTTGCGCTCCAACGAGGACTGCGTCCTGAAGCCCTTCGAACGCCGTTTGGTCTCTACTGGGCTGGCTATCGCCCTGCCCGATGGCTACGCCGGCTTCGTGCAGCCCCGAAGCGGCTTGGCCATCAAGCAGGGCCTGTCTATAGTTAACACGCCTGGCCTCATCGACGCCCACTACCGAGGAGAACTCAAGGTTATCCTCATCAACCTGGATCCCACCAACGACATCCAAATCAACAAAGGCGACCGCATAGCCCAACTCGTCATCCAAGAAGTCCCCACGGTCAACCTCATAGAAGCAGAAGAACTAGACAAAACCGACCGAGGAGCCGGCGGTTTCGGTTCTAGCGGCGTATTGTAATGTCCGCTCACCCGTGGGAGGCCCCTATATATCATTCCATGCTCAAACATTCTCGCGGGGCGCTCGTATCCCTCCCGCCCGCCTCTCACACATATCATTCCATGCTCAAACATTCTCGCTTCGCTTCGCTCGCTACGAAACTGCGCGTGGAACGATATGTGTGAGAGGCAGGCGGGCGGCTACTCGCTTGAAACAGTATTTACTTTTCTAGTAAGCCGATGCGACAAAGGGGCTGTCCCTTTGTCGCATCGGCTTACTGTATTTATATTTTCCTGTTTTGCCTTTGCAGGTTCTAATGGAGGGGATACCGAAGTAGCTGCTAATAAGTAAACGCAGCCGTTCTGCCGGAGCCGCCCTTATATCGTTCCACGCGCAGTTTCGCAGCGCAGCGAGAATGTTTGAGCATGGAATGATATAAGGGCGGCTCCGGCAGATCGGCGGACATTCGACTAGCGGATATGCGCAGGTTTTTCGCCCCAGTAGAAGCGGCAGAAGGCTCGTTTGCGCTTTTGGGGTTTGCCTACGAGTTCCATGGTCGCGATGGCTATGTCTTCGGCTGCGTGGGGGCGGCGTAGAACTTCGCCGTTGATGAGTAGGGCTTTGAGTGATTCGGGATGATCGTGCAAGTGACGTAGGGTTACGATGAGTTCTCGTGCGGTGGTGACATGCATACTGGCGCCCATGCCGGTGAGCATCGTGGTGTTGGCCTTTTCCTGGCCATAGGACTTGCCCAGCAGGATCATCGGCAGGTGCGCGCACAGGCACTCGGTGACGGTGAGTCCGCCCGATTTGAGAATTGCCAGGTCGCAGCCGTGCATGAGGGCCGCCATGTCGTCCACGTAGTCCAGAACCGTGACGTTTTCGAGCTTCATGGCGTCGAAGAGCTTCTTGAGTCGGGCGGCGTATTCCTCATCCTTGCCCGGCAAAAAGACAAAATGCATGTCCTCAAAGCTGCGTAGGAAGGGGAGGGTCTGGTCCATCGCCGCGCGAAAGCGGACGTACGGTTGAGGTAAACTGGCGCCGGCCATAACCAGCACGACGGTCTTGTCGGTGGGGAGGTTGAACTTGGCTAGCTCTTCCTCGCGATCGTAATCCGTGTCGAATCCGGTGCGAATAGGAATGCCGGTAATGCGAATCTTTGCCTCGGGCACCTTGCGCGGACGCAGCGTTTCGGACATAAATTCGTTGGCAACACAGAATAGATCGGTGTCCTTGTGGGGCCACCAGCCCTCGACTTCGTAGTCGGTCGGTACGCAGATGACCGGATAATCGATACCCGTAATTACGCGGGCACCCACGGCAACATTGGCTGCTGTGATGTGCGTTGCGACCACGGCTATGGGCCTGCGGCTACGAATATATTCGTTGAAGGCGGGGAACATAATTCGAGACCATGCCGTGCCGCCACCCCAGAGAAGATGTCCCGTAAGTGTATATCTCCAGGTCAGGTCGTAAATGGGGCGCGTGGCTCCCGTAAAAGAAGCCGCGGTCTTATTACCGTCGAATTTAATACGTCCAAAATCAAGGATATCGAGCACTTCAATCTCAACATCCTCGGGGATGCCATTGGTGCCGCGGATGAGGTCGAAGGCCTGCGCAATCGCATTTGCGGCGGCCTTATGGCCTGAGCCGACCGAGGCGTGCACGATGGTCACGAGAGGTTTTTGCTGAGCCAAGAGCGCTGTTTGCTCCGATTGGGGAGTGCTGTGCGTGGGCAGGGGAGCGTCGTCGCTCGTCTGCGTTTGATCCATCGATAACTCCCCTTAGACGTTGTAACACGGATTTATCATTGTAGTGCATGAGTGTCATGTTCACGTAAATTTGGGTATGAGCGCAAAGAACGTCAATGTTTCGACGAGAGGATGTTCCATGACTACCGATCAGCCGATCGATGTTGCGATTATCGGTGGCGGCCCCGCGGGCTATGCTGCCGCTATTTACGCTGCGCGTGCCAACCTGACGACGACCGTGATTGAGCAGGGCATGTCGGGAGGGCAGATCGCCACAACCAATGAGATCGAGAACTATCCGGGCATTCCGCTCTTGAGTGGCGCCGAACTCGGCGAGCGTTTTCAGCAGCATGCAGAGGGCCTGGGAGCACAGGTTGCATGGAGCATGGTTACGGGTATCGATTACGATGCCGATGCAGCGCTGTTTACGGTGCATCACGATACGGGCGATACGCTGGCCTCGAGTGTTATCGCTTGCATGGGTGCCACGCCGCGACCGGCAGGTTTCGCTGGCGAGGATACGTATCGCGGTCGTGGCGTTTCATATTGCGCAACATGTGACGGCATGTTCTTCCGCGGCAAACAGGTCTTTGTAATTGGTGGTGGCAATTCGGCATGCGAAGAAGCTCTGTTCCTGTCAGACATTGCCAACAGCGTGACCATCGTGCTGCGCCGCGACCAGTTTCGTGCGCCTGATGGTGTTGTTCAGAGAGTACTCGAAAAGGACAATATTACAGTTAGGTACCAAACAAGTATTGTGGAGCTCTCGGGCGAAGCCATGCCAACGATGATCACCTTTAAGGACAATGCATCCGGTAAGACTCATACCGAGTCATTTGAACTTGGCTCGTTTGGCATCTTTGTCTTTACGGGGATGCAGCCACATACCGAGCTTATTGAGCATCTAGTCGATCTGGCTCCTGACGGCGGCATTGTCACCGACGATTCGATGGCCACCCGTACGCCCGGCTTATTCGCAGCCGGCGATATCCGTTCCAAGCGTTTACGCCAGGTTGTGACCGCCGTTTCGGACGGAGCCATAGCAGCAACGAGCGCATACGCATTTCTCCGTGGATAAGTACGATAATATATCTTATGTAAAGTTGTTATCAATTTACTAAATGGCGGGACAGATGCATCAGTGCACTGTCCCGCCAATTTTCTTGGCGGCTATGTGGTATGCAAAACTGGGAAATCTAGAATACAATATTGAAAAGGAACGGAGGACCTTTATGAACCACGTTAACCACGTTATTCCGATGTCCGATTCGTCTGTCAGCATTAAGCCTGAGGATATTCAGCCCACGGTGCTGCCCGATGCATTTATTCAGTCCGATATCGTGCGCAAACTCAATACGTTGAGTCTGCCGCGCTATGAGCAGTTGCCCAATGTGACGCTCTACCGCGACCAGGTTATTGAGTATGTTGCGCTGTGGATGGATCCGCTGTCCATTTGCGTTGAGCAGCCTGTCATTACGCCATCGATGATTAATAACTATGTGAAGGTCGGCCTGGTGCCCGCTCCGGTCAAAAAGCAATATGGCCGCGAGCAGATTGCCTGCCTGATCGCTATCTGCATTTTTAAGCAGGTGCTACCTATTGCTGCGGTGCAGGCACTCTTTAACATTCAGCGTTTGAGCTACGATGCCCCGACGGCCTTCAATTATGTGGTCGATCAGCTCGAGGCGTCGATTCGTTCGGCGTTTTCCGTCGAGCAGACACCGGTTCCCGATACCGCGCATCAGGTAACGCGTGAGTCGCTGCTTGTGCGCAGTGCGGTATCGTCCTTCGTTTCGAAGGCGTACCTGATGAGCTATCTCAAGTTCAACGGGTTTAATAGCTAGCCGTCGTATAAAACGGGCGGGATAAAGAGCGCTGGCCCCTTATCCCGCCCATGAGTTTGTCTTGATGGACATTATCGGCCCGAAGCCACGCCCATGCCGTAGCCGATAATGAGGCCGTGCATCTCGGCATAGTATGAATCTAGCCCGTTACAGGGCATGATGGTGGTCTTGGAGCCGGGCCAGTGTTCCGCAATGCGGCTGGCAAGTGCCTGGGCGCCCGCCTCATTCTCGACATGGTCGATAACGACCTCGCCACCAGTAAAGCCTTCGGCCTCCATGGTATCGATAATCTTGCCAAACATCTTCTTTTCGCCACGGGTGTGTCCGACGAGTTCGATTTTACCGGCCTCACTCGCCGTGCCCAAAATGCGAATATTGAGCTTGTTGGCAATGACGCCGGCTGCCTTAGGGATACGTCCGGCCTTGGCGAGGTTTTCGTAATTGCACAAGCTGAAGAGGATTTTGCTGTTCTGCTCAAGGCTATCGAAGTATGCGCAAGCATCCTCGAATGAGACATCCGGATTGCTTGCGAGATAACGGTCGAACAGCAGGAAGATCAGGTCCATTTTGCCGCCAGCTGCGCGTGAATTGACAAGATGAATATTGCGGTCCGGTTCCTCGGCAAGAACCATATCGCGAGCCGTGGCTGCCGCGTTGTAGCTGCCCGACACGCCTTCAGAGATCGGCATGCAGATGGTCTTGTCTGCCAATTTGAAGAGCTCGACCCACTCCCCTACGCTGGGACAAGCGCTCGAAGAAGCGCTCGTCTCCGCCTGAACAGCGCAGTTGAGCTCATGAACGTCGAGCGAAAGATCATCGACGAATTCACGCTCCCCCACTCGAATTTTGAGGGGCGCAAATGCAAAGGTGGTATGGGGTGCGGTCGGTTGCCAATCGCGGAGGTTGCAGCTTGAATCTGAGATAAGTGCCCAGCTCATAGAGGGTCCTTTCTAATTGCTCCCATATAATTATAGCCTTCTTGCTAACCGATTGGGCCGCTATCTAGTATTCAAAACTAGATAGCGGCCTGCACTAAAGGCAAAAGAATGGACCCCATGACTCAAAGCCACGAGGTCCATATCCGTTTGCTTTATCTGAATACTTAGTAGCGTACGAAGATATAGTTGTTGTTCATGCCGGCGGCAACGGAGCTGATGATAACACCCGTGTTGTAGTCGGAAGCATGAATCATCTGACCGCCACCGATGTAAATGCCGGTGTGGTACGAGTTGACCACAACATCACCGGGCTGCGGATCGGACACACGCGTCCAGCCCATAAAGGTGCCCGTGGTGCCCAGGCGACAATAGCGACCAGTGAGGCAGTAGCTAACAAAACCAGAGCAGTCGAAGCTGTTCGGGCCAATTCCGCCCCAGGAATAAGCACAACCAAGCTTACTGTATGCACGCGAGACAACAGAACCGCCATCGACGGACTGGCTCGGAACGGAAGGCGCCGGAGCCGGAGCCGGAGCGGGCGTCGGGGGCTGCGGCGTCGGAGCAGGTGCCGGCGTAGGAGCCGGAGTGTTGCCGCCCTGGTTGCTGTTATTGCTGGTCTGGCCACCGTTGTTGGTGTTCTCGGTCGTACCGGCAGTCTCGTTGCTCACCGTGGCCTTCTCGGCGGTACTGGCGTTGATGCCGGCCTGCAGCGCGGCGTTGGCCTCGGCCTCGGCGGCAAGCTCAGCCTGCAGCTGAGAATCCAGAGAGTTTACGACGTTCTGGGCTTCAGCCTGCTGGGCGTTAAGTTCGTCGACCTTCTTTTGCGTGGTGGCGACGTTCTTCTCCTGCTCGGCCTGCTTATCGGTGAGCTGCTGCTTAAGCTCCTTAACCTCTTGAATGGTCTGAGCCTGCTTATCGGAAACTTTGCCGTAGTAGAACAGACGGTTGAGCATATCGCTCAGGTCATCGACGCCGGTCAGAACCTGAAGCAGGCTCAGACCGCCGGTTTTGTACTCGCCGGCGACATAGGTCGAGAGCTTGGCCTGACCATCGGCGATCTCCTGCTGCTTTTGAGTGATTTCGCCAGCAGTCTGGTCGAGCGCCTGCGTCTGCGTGGCGAGCTCATCGTAAATCTGCTGGGTTTGGGTACCGATCTGCTCGAGCTTCGTACGAGCAGCGGCAAGGTCGGATGCGGTATCGGCGTAGGCAGGAGCCGCGAGGCCCAAGCCCAAAACACAAGCGAGGGTTGCCGTAGCAGCGCAGCGTGCCATGTTTTTGTGCGTGTTTGCTGTGCGCATGTAGCTTCCTTTCCAGTAACTAAGGGTAACGGCTAGTTCACCGTCACCAGGCTAAAGAGCTCCACATCGTCATCAGACGGCGTGAGCTTCTCGCGCGGGTTGAGAAACGCAAGCTCAAGGATACAACCGTAACCGACAAGCTTTGCGCCCATATCTCGCACCAGTTTACCTGTTGCCTCGACGGTTCCGCCCGTCGCGACCAAGTCGTCCAGAATCAACACGGTATCTTTAGAGCTGATAGCGTCGGCATGGATCTCAATGGAATCCGTTCCGTATTCGAGCTCATAGCTCTGGCTCACGGTCTCGCGCGGTAGCTTGCCCGGTTTACGTGCGGGAACAAAGCCGGCGCCAAGGGCTACAGCCACCGGTACGCCAACCATAAAGCCACGGGCCTCGGGGCCAACGACCTTAGTAATGCCCATGTCGGCAAAATGCTCGGCCAGCGCATCCACCATGGCCTTCAGTGCCTCGGGATTGCCAAAGAGCGGCGTGATGTCTTTAAAGATGACTCCGGGCTCGGGATAGTCGGGGATGTCGACGATTTGAGATTCGAAGTCGTACATTGCATGACCTTTCAATGGGTTGCCGGATAAGCGGTAGCTGTTATTTGCCCGCGGTGACAGTGTCGGATTGCGAGGGGGCGACGACCTTGAGCGGCTTTACGAGAGAATCCTCGTGTGAAGCCGGCGCGGCAGCTTCTTCGTTTTTGGCCTTGGTGGACTCGGAGCGAGCGATTTCCTCATCGAGTGCATCGATGTCGGCATCCTCGACCACGGCGTTGAGCGACTCAAAAACGCGGTTCTTGAGCAACGCGGTGTGCACGCCTTCCGTCAGGTCGTGAAGCTTCTTAAACGCACGCTCGAGCTTGGCGTCGCGCTCGTCATCGGAGGTATCCATGCCGAGCATGCTTACGAGCACTTGCTCAAACATCGAGGATTCGCGGTTGGCGGAAGACACGTACTGACGCAGGTTGCGCGGCTCGATATGGAAGCGTGACAGCTCGGAGCAGTAGCGGATGATCGGAAAATCGCGACCATCGACGAGCTCACGGTTCTGCGGACTCTTGATGATGCGAATGAGGTCGTTCTCGGCGAGCGAGCGGATAAACGAGATCTCGACGCCCAGCATATCGGGAATGGTCTCGATGGGATGCAGCTTTTGTTTGGTCTCCTTGGGCTCTGTCTTAAGCGGAACATCGGACAGCAAGCCCACCTCGTAGGCGAGCGTTGACAGGTCCGTGGCGTTTTCCAAGCGCTGCTTAATCACGTTGAGCGGCATATAGCGGGTCTTCTGCAGGTGCAGGATGACCTCCAAGCGGTCAACGTCCTCCTTGGAGTACTGACGGTATCCCTTAGGCGTACGATGAGGGGTAATGAGCCCCTCATCTTCTAGAAATCTAATTTTTGAGTTCGAAAGATCGGGGTATGCGCCTCGAAGTAGGTTGACGACTTGGCCGATACTCAGATAGTTGCGTTCGGCCATGCCCTACTCACCGGTTTCGATGCGCTCCGGCGTGCTCTCGTGGTAGATGAGCGTAAACGTACCGATCTGAACGGAAGAGCCGTCGTGCAGCGGAGCCGCGTTGACAATGGCACCGTCGACCCAGGTGCCATTGAGCGAGCCCAGATCCTCAATACGGGCGCCCAGGCCCTCACGAATAATGCGTGCGTGGCTGCGCGAGACAGTCATGTCGTTGAGGAAGATGCCATTCGCGGGATCGCGGCCGATGGTGGTCACGTCGTCCTCGAGTTCAAAGGCGGCACCAGTCTGCGGACCCTTGACGATGGACAGAACGGGGGCGGTGATGCGCACGTTGGCCATGAGGTCGGGAACGGTGACGTCGCTTGAAGGCACGCGGAATACGCAGGTAGCGTCAGCAGTCTTATCATTCTGAGGTATATTGTTAACCATGTTGTCCATGACAACCCCTAACTTATCGCGGACGTGCCGCAAATAATGAACCGTACGTAATCATACCCCAACGAATCAGTCTTCGATTTCGGGGTTAAGAAAGTCGATGTCCTCGTCCTCGGGATGCGCGAGAGCCTGTTTAATGGCCACGCTGCCCTTAATGGAGTAGATGACAGCGGTGAGCATGGAGAAGATCACACCACCATACACAAAGAAGATGCCGAGGGGCACCGAGCTTCCGTTGAGGCCCGGGAAGGCCGTGAGGGTTGAAGGTAAAAGGCGCAGGCCGTCAACAACGGGGAACCCGAGCAGCATGAGCGAGAAGCCGGTCATGAGCAGCGCGGTGGCAATCTTTCCGGGAAAGACGACATCGATGGGGCGACGGTGATAATGACGCACGATAAGCGTGCCAATGCCCAGATAGATGTCGCGGCCTATAATGAGCACGCAGACCCAGATGGGCAGCTCTCCGCGGACCACCAGGCCAAGTACGCCGGTGAACAGCAGCGCGCGGTCGCAAATGGGATCCATGACCTTGCCGAGCCACGAGACCGTCTTAGTCATGCGGGCGATCTGGCCGTCCATCCAGTCGGTGGAGGCGGCAACGGCGTAGATAACGATGGCGATGACGCGGTTGTTATCCGTCACAAACAGGTACAGAAATACCAGGGTGAGGATCAGGCGCGTAAAGGTGATGAAATTGGAGATCGTAAAGATCTTATTCGACGGGTAATCGGAAGTGCCGATAAGCTCCTTTTTGATCTTCTTTTTGATGCCCACAGGACTCCCCCGCTGGTTAACGATAAAACTTTCGATACTATACCCGTTCTGGCGATGTCTATCCAGCGTAAGCATAGAGAGTCCAGACATGAGGAAGGCGCTGTCGCAACGTGAATGTACCGTTTTTGTGTATGTCAGCCTCCAAACATGTCGAAAAATAACGTTTTTGGAGGCTGGCGTACAAGTTTTTGTTGAGCGAAAGTATCGATCAAGAAAGCCGCTGATTCTTCGCTGCTTACCACGTTGGTTCTTGATAAAAAAGGTCAGGCACTAGGTGCCTGACCTGCAAACTTCTGGTCGGGACGACTGGATTCGAACCAGCGACCCCTTGACCCCCAGTCAAGTGCGCTACCAAGCTGCGCCACGTCCCGAAGCTTATGTTTGTTGCTCTGCTCCCGCTCGCAACAGGGAGTATATTAACCCGAAACTTTAGACTTGTGCAAGAACTTTTTTACAAATTTTGAAGCAAGTCCAAAATTGTATCTGCGAGCTGGGGTTTTGTTAGCACGGGAAGTTCTTGCGCGCCCGTCGTGCTCACAATCCAGGCCTTGTTCGTGTCGGTGCCAAAGCCCGAATCGGCGCGCGAGACATCGTTGGCGACGATCGCATCGCATCCCTTGCGGGCAAGCTTGCGCTGCGCGTATTTCACGACGTTATCGGTCTCGGCCGCAAAGCCGATCACGCACCGCTCCCCCCTTTGGCGGGAAAGCTCGGCAAGAATATCGACCGTCTCGATAAGTTCGATGCAATCGAGGCGTTCGTTGGCCTTTTTGAGCTTATGGTCCGCAGGGGCGGCAGGCGTGTAGTCGGCGACGGCGGCCGCGCAAATGGCCGCATCGGCCGTCTGGAAGGCGTCAAGCGCCGCCTGGAGCATCTCTGCGGCGGTCTGCACGCGCACGCACTCCACGCCGTGGGGCACATCGAGCGATGTCGGTCCCAACACGAGCGTGACCGCAGCACCGCGGCGAGCAGCCTCCCCTGCCAGGGCGATACCCATCTTGCCCGAAGAGCGGTTGCCAATGAAGCGCACGGGGTCGATTGGCTCGTGCGTGGGGCCGGCGGTAATCACGATGCGCTTACCTGCCAGATCCTGAGGCGCGGGGTTGAGCACCTCACAGACAGCCTCGACGATGTCCTCGGGCTCGCTCATGCGGCCCGTGTCTACGTCGCCGCAGGCAAGGTAGCCGCTGCCCGGACCCACCACGTGCACGCCGCGGTCGCGCAGCATGGCCATATTGGCCTGTGTAGCCGGTGCCTTCCACATGCCGTTGTTCATGGCCGGCGCGATCACGACGGGTCGCGGCGTTGCCAGCAGCGTGGTGGAGATGAGGTCGTCGGCGATGCCGTTGGCCATCTTGGCGATGATATTGGCCGTCGCGGGCGCCACGACCACCAGATCGGGCTCCTGCGCCAGCGAAATATGGTGGATGGGGTCAGACGGGTCGTCGAATAGTCCAACCGCGACCGGCTCATTGGTGAGCGCGCGGAAGGTGAGCGGCCCCACGAACTCCGTGGCATGCTCGCTCATAACGACCTTGACGCGTGCGCCGCGCTTTTGCAGCAGACGCACGATATTGCACGACTTACAGGCGGCGATCCCGCCGGTAATGCCCAGCAGGATCGTTTTTCCCTCAAGTTGCATTGAATTGTTGGGTGCCGATGTCATCGCTAGGCTTCCTTGCTCGGGAGTACCAGGAGGCGGTGGCAGTACGGGCAGTGCGTAATCTCGCTACCGTCGTGGTTGAGGTCGCTCATGGACGATGCCTGCAGCGCGGTGTGGCAGACCGTGGGGATGTTGCCCTGGATGGTCTCGACGGCCAGCCCGCGGAACTGCTTGAGCAGGCGCTCGTAGTCGGTGAGCACGTCGGCCGGTAGCGTAGCGGCAAGCGCGGTGCGCTCCTTCGTGGCGGCGTCGACCTGAGCCTGCAGGTCGGCAGCCTTGGCGCGGGCGGCCTTGGTATCGGCCTTCACGCCCTCCTCGAACTTGGCGATGATCGCCTGTGCGCGAGCCTCACGGTCGAGCGCCTCCTTATGGGCGACAACGACGTCCTTGCGGGTGTGCTCGATCTTGTCCAGACGCTTGGCCAGGGTGGCGAGCTCATTCTCCAGGTCCTGAACCTCGCGGTAGTCGGAGCCGTCGACGTGACGCTTCTTGGCGGCCTCGATGGCGTTGTTGGTCTGAATCTCGGTGGTGTTGAGGTCGTCGATCTCAATGTCCAGGTCTTTGCGCTGGGCGTAGAGCTTGGTCATCTCGGCCTTGAGCTTCACATAGGTCTTGCGCTTGGAAGCGAGCTCCTTGAGCTCCGGCATATTGGAAAGTTCGCTCTTGTTGCGGGCGAGCTCCAAATCGATCTGTTGCAGCTTGAGTAGCGTAGCGCCGGCGCTCATAAGTTCTCTCCTTTTGTCACAGTCCACCATTGGCAAGGGTTCAGTATTTTAATCGCATGACGGGGGTCGACCCCGGCGTCAACTGCAGAGTTCATCAATATATCAACGAACGGCTCCTCAGAGCGGTCGTGGCCGAGCAAGATCACCGGCAGCCCGCGCAAGGCAAGGTCTTGCGCCACGTGGTAGCCGGCCTCTCCGGTCACAATAACATCTGCGCCTGCGGCGATGGCAAGCTCACCAAAATCGCCCAGGGAGCCGCCCAAAATGGCGACGGTTCGGCACGGGCTATCGGCCTCGCCCCACACGCGTGGGTCGCTGCCAAACACCGTGGCGGCGCGAGTGGCAAGGTCGCGCAGGCTGCAGGGGTCGTTGAGCGTTGCAAGCGCGCCCAGGCCAGTCGCTTCGGGGTCGTCCACGTGCTCCAGCGAGCTTGCGGGCGCGGCGTCCAACAGCGTACTTAGGCAGACGCGTGCTTCGTGCGAGCGGTCCAGGTTGGTGTGGAGCGATATGATGCTCACGCCGCAACAGGCCGCCTCATAGAGCGCCGCGCTGCACTGGGGGCGTGCGGAATCCGACGGACAAAACGCCTCAGGCGCCTTGATGTAGATAGGATGATGCGTCAGCAGCACGTTGGCACCGGCATCTTGTGCGCGGCGAACATTAGCTTCGGTCGCATCGAGCGCGCAGGCCACGCCGGTAATCTCGGCGGCAGGGTCGCCCACGGAGAGCCCTACATGATCCCAGCCCTCGGCGTCCGTCTTGGGATAGCGCGTCAGCAGAGCGCGCTCAAGGTCGGCGACGATCATGCGGCACCCACAATCGACAGCAGCGCTTGGGCAAAGTCGTCCAGGTCAGCCGGGTTCACGCGGTCATCGAAGGAGATGCGCAGTGCGCCCAGCGCCTGCTCGCGACCAATGCCCATGGCGCTGAGCACGTGGCTCGGGTCCATGCTGCCGCTCGAGCAAGCCGATCCGGCCGAAACCTCAAAGCCGGCGGCATCGAGCTTGACGATGAGCTCCTCGGAGTCCATGCCGTCGACGTAGATTGAAACCATACCCGGAAGGCGGTCGGCATGCGCATAGTCGCCCATCGTGGCGTGAATGCGAGGATGGGCCGTAAGCGTAGCGTAGAGCTTATCGGATAAGGCCTGCAGCGTTGTGCGCTCCTGGGCAACATTCGGCAACAGCGCGGAAGCGGCAGCGGCAAAAGCCAACTGCGTGCGCAGGTCCTGCGTGCCGGCACGACGACCGGCCTCCTGTCCGCCGCCAAAGATGCGCGGGCGCAGCGGCGTGCGGCTCTTAAGGTAGAGCGCGCCGGATGCCACGGGGCCGCCAATCTTGTGCGCTGCAACGGTCATAGCGTCAACTCCCAGCTCGGTGACATCGAGCGGAATATGTAAGTAGCCCTGGATGGCATCGGTATGAAACAAGGCGCCGGCAGCATGTGCGGCGGCGGCAAGCTCGCGGATGGGCTGCACCACGCCGGTTTCGTTGTTGGCGACCATAACGCTCACGAGCGCCACGTCGTCGCCTAGCAGTTCGACAAGCGCGGCGGGCTCAATGTAGCCCGCACGGCAGGGCTGCACCAGGTCGACGGAAAAGCCGGCGGCGCGCAGCAGCGGCAGGTTGTCCAGAATCGAATCGTGCTCGATGGCCGAAACGATGACACGGTCGCGCTTACGATCGCGCTGACGAGCGCCCTCGGCAAGTCCGAGGAGCGCCAGCTGGTTTGCCTCGGTGCCGCCGTTGGTCAAAATGATCTCGGACGGGCGGACGCGCGCGCCAAAGCTGCGGGCGATCTCGCGACGTGCCACTTCTAGGCGCGCAGCGGCCTTGCGCCCAAGCGAATGCAGCGAGTTGGGGTTGACGCCGGCAAGCTCGCTGTCGTCGTACTCGCGCTGCGCAAGGAGCGCCTCGGCGCGCATGGGCGTCGAGGCGGCATAGTCAAGATTCACGGGTATGCGGTTTTGACCTGCGGTCATAAGGGATTATGCCTCCTGTGCGGCCTCGTTGCCCAGCTTCTGCAGCAGCGCAACCTCGGCAGCGGGATCTTCGAACTTAAATACGGCGGAACCGGCCACGAGCACGTTGGCGCCGGCATTGACGACATCGGCGATGTTCTTGGAAGAGATGCCGCCGTCGACCTCGATGAGGGGCGAAACGCCGTGACGCTCGCACATGGCCTTGAGCTCGTGCAGTTTGGCAATGGTACCGGGAATAAAGCTCTGGCCGCCAAAGCCGGGGTTCACGCTCATGAGCAGCACCATGTCGACGACGTCGATGATGCTCTCGAGTACGCAGACGGGCGTGGCGGGGTTAAGCACCACGCCGGCTTTAACGCCGCGCTGCTGCAGGTGCGTGAGCGTGCGGTGCAGGTGCGTGGAGGCCTCGTAGTGCACGGTGATCATGTCGGCACCGGCGTCGGCGTACCAATCGACCGTCTCGTCGGGGTTCGACACCATGAGGTGCGCATCGACCGGCACGTTGGTAGAACGCTTGACAGCTTTGAGGATGTCAACGCCAAAGGTGAGGTTGCCGGTAAAGTGACCGTCCATAACGTCAAAGTGCACGTAGTCGGCACCGGCGATCTTGTCGAGCTCGCCCTTGAGGTTGGCCATATCGGCCGAGAGGACGGATGGAGCGATTTTGATGGAACCCATGGTAGAAGCCTTTCTGCGTTAGTCGGTGAGTCCGTAGAACTCTTGAGAGGGGACGCGATCGGTAAGAATTTCGAGCGCCCTATCCAAGGTAACACCGTTGTAGAGCGTTTGCTCCACGGCAAAGGTAAGCGGAATGTCTACGCCCAGTGAACGGGCAAGTTCGCTGACGCTGCGGGCCGCGACGGCGCCCTCAACCACCATATGCGTACGCTCCTGATACTCGTCGAGTGACACGCCGTGGGCAAACTCGTAGCCAAAGGTGCGGTTGCGCGAATGCTCCGAGGTGCAGGTGGCGATGAGGTCGCCCATGCCGGCGAGCCCCATGCAGGTTATGGCCTGACCGCCGCGTGCGTGCGCCAGTCGGCTGATCTCGGCCAGGCCGCGCGTCATGATAAGGGCGAGCGTATTGTCGCCCGCACCGGTGCCGGCGGAGATGCCGCACACGATGGCGATGACATTTTTCATAGCGCCGCAGACCTCTACACCGGTCATGTCTTGCGACAGATAGATTCGGAAGGCAGTGGACAGGAGCAGGTCCTTAAAGGTCTCCCCCACCTGCTGGTCCTCGCTGGCGATGACGGCGGCCGAAAGCCCGCCGCGGCAGATTTCCTCAGCATGGTTGGGGCCCGAAAGCGCCGCGACACGCGCCTCGTTGTCGATCTCGCTGGCGATGACCTCGCTCATGAGCAGGCCGGACTCGGGCTCAATGCCCTTGGTGAGGCACAGAACCGGGGTATCGGCGGCGATAAAGGGCGCGGCCTGGTGGCACACGCTGCGAAGGTGCGTCGAAGGAACGGCAAAGATGATGGCCTCGGCGCCGTCGAGCGCCTGCGCCAGCTCCGTCGTGGCGACAACGTTTTTGGGCAGCTCGTAGCCCACCAGATACCGGGGGTTGCGGTGCTCGCCATTGATGCCGGCGGCCGTCTGCTCGCTGTGGGCCCACATGGTCACGCGCTCGGCTCGCGCGGCAGCAAGGCCGGCGACGGCGGTTCCCCAGGAGCCGGAGCCAATCAGCGCAACATTCATGACTCTCTCCTACTTATCGTCGGGCTCGGTGACGCGCTTGGTAAACGAGAGCTTGGACTCCTTACCGGCCATGAGCTTTTGGATATTCGAGCGATGGGCCCACACTACGGTGATGCCGATCATCGCCATGCAAAACTTGAGGCCCAGGCTGCTGTACGGAAAGACCGCGCAGGCAGCGATGGGAAGTCCGATGGCAGCGGCGAGCGAGCCCACCGACACATACTTGGTGATGGCGACGGCCACGATAAACATGCCTAGCAGCGACAGGCCAATGGGCCAGTACCAGGCAAGAATCACGCCCAGACCAACTGCGATACCCTTGCCGCCATGGAAGTTGAGGTAGGGCGAGAAGATATGGCCCCACACGGCTGCCAGGCAAATGACGCCGAGCATCCAGTCGCCAGGGGCACCGGGCGCCATAATGTTCGGCGGAAAGCCGTAGCCCACGCTCGCGATGAGCGGACGCGCGATAAGGACGCAGATGGCGCCCTTAAGGCAGTCGAGCAGCAGGGTGAGCGCGGCCACCTTGGGACCGGCCACGCGCAGGGCGTTGGTGGTGCCGATGTTGCCGGAGCCCGCCTTGCGGATGTCCGTGTGGTTGAACACGCGGCCCAGGATCAGGCCAAACGGAATCGCTCCGATAAAGAACGAGACCACGGCGCAGATGGCGGTCAGCAGAATCGGATTAAGCATCCTTTTGCTCCTTCTTCCTAAAGAAGAGTCGAATGGGCGTGCCGGCAAAGTCGAAGGTCGAGCGCATGCGGTTCTCTACATAGCGCTGGTAGGTGTCGTTGACCAGGTCGCTGTGGTTGACGAAAAACGTGAACGTCGGCGGGTTGACGCCCGTCTGGGTCACGTAGTGCATACGCAGGCGGCGCTTGCCGTCCACCACGGTATGGCCGAACTCGCGCAGGTCGGTGAGGAACGTGTTGAGGCGCGAGGTGCTGATCTTCTGCGAGCGTGTCTTTTCGGCTGCGTCGACCATTGCCCAGATCTTTTCCACGCTGCGGCCGGTCAGGGCAGAGATGCGCAGGTACTGGGCCCAGGGAGCCATGACGCCTAGACGGCGGTCGACGGTCTCCATGCAGGCCTCGCGCTTGCGGTCGTCGTCGAGCAGGTCCCACTTGTTGAGCAGCACCACGATGGCGCAGCCGCGTTCGATGGCCAAGCCCATGACCTTCTGGTCCTGCTCGGTGACGCCCACGGAGGCGTCGACGACGAGCAGCGCCACGTCGGCGCGGTCGATGGCGCGCAGGCCACGGACCATGGAGTAGTACTCGATGTTTTCGTACACGGTGCTCTTCTTACGGATGCCCGCGGTATCGACCATGCGGTAGTGCCTGCCGTTGCGCTCGACGACCGTGTCGATGGCGTCGCGCGTGGTGCCGGCGATGTTCGAGACGATGGAGCGGTCGGCACCCAGGATACGGTTGAACAGCGAGGACTTACCGGCGTTGGGGCGGCCGATGATGGCCACGTTCAGCGCATCGGGGAACTCGTCGGCGACCTCGTCCTCTTCTTCCGGAAGCAGGGCCACGATATCGTCGAGCAGGTCGCCCGTGCCATGGCCATGCAGGGCCGAGAGCGGCGTGGGCTCGCCGATGCCGAGCGAATAGAACTCCCAGATGCTGTCGTTCTCGCGATCGGGGTTGTCGAGCTTGTTCACCAGTAGAAAGACCGGCTTGTCGCAGCGCTTGAGCATGCGGGCGACCGACTCGTCCTCCTCGGTGACACCGGTGCGGCCGTCGACCACAAACAGGATGACGGCGGCTTCCTCGGCGGCGGCGAGGGCCTGGTCGCGGATGGACGTTGCAAAGACGTCATCGCTCTTGAGCGGCTCGATGCCGCCCGTGTCGACAATGGTGAATTCACGACCGTTCCAATCGGCCGTGTGATATGAGCGGTCGCGCGTGACGCCTCGGGACTCGTGGACGATGGCGTCCGAAGTCTGGGCCAGGCGGTTGACGAGCGTGGACTTGCCCACGTTGGGGCGTCCGACGACGGCGACGATAGGTTTCATCTGCTCTCCTTTAATGGGTAGGGTCAGCGGAATTAGTAGAGTCGGCAGGCACAATGCCAAGGATGTGCTCTAGGGTATCGAGCAGCTCATGCGGCATGGTCGACACCACATGAACCTCGGCGCCGCGACTGGTAAGACTTGCGAGTAAATCGTCACGATGATACTCGTCAAGCGTCATGCCGTCAGCGTTGAACATGAGCTTAGGCACAAAGAGCATAACCCCCGAGAGGCCCTGTGGCAGCTGCTCCAAGATGTCGCAGGCGACAATAAGCCCGGTCACGTCCACGTTGCCGCCAAAGTAGCGGTTCTTGATAGCCGTGACAGTGCCGGCAAGGCCCTGGGGCGACTCCACAAAGCGGGCCACCGTATCGCGTGCGCTGGCGCCCGAGAGGCACAGCAGACGCTGGCCACGGGCGGCGATGCCAGCGCGGACGCGGGCCAGTCGCTCGGCATCGGTAGCCATCACGTCGTCGGTCTCGTCCAGATACGAGCGGATCATGCCGATGCCGTCGTAGTACTGCGGGTAGCCGTCGTAGAAATCGGCCTCGGGCGGCTCGATGCCGGCGTCCAGATAGAACTCGTCGCTCATCTGGAAGGTGTGGCGGCCAAAGCGCTCGAAGGCACGGTCCTGGAAGGGCCGGATCATGTCGATGGTCTCGCGCGCCAGCTCGGGCTTGTCGCTGTAGGACCAGCTAAAGCGATTCTGGTGTTTGGTAAATCCAAGGGGCACAATGCCCAGGCTGGTGATTTGCTCGTGCTCCTCGCAAAAGCGCAGGGTCTTCTGCAGCTCCTCGCCGTCATTCATGCCGGGGCACAGCACGATCTGCGCGTGGATTTCGATGCCGGCGGCCATGATGGCCTCGAGCACGTCCATGCCACGTTGGGCGTTTCGGCCCATCATACGGCGGCGGATATCTGGGCTCACGGCATGGACCGACACGTTCATGGGGCTCATGTTGCGCTCGATGACGTTTTGTACGTCCTCGTCGGAGAGGTTCGTGAGCGTGACAAAGTTGCCCTGCAAAAAGCTCAGGCGGTAGTCGTCGTCGCGGATGTAGAGCGTGGAGCGACCGCCCTTGGGCAGCATGGTCATAAAGCAGAACACGCAGGCGTTGACACAGGTACGCATGCCATCAAAGATGGGGCCATCGAACTCCAGGCCCCAGTCCTCGCCCGGGAAGCGGTCGAGCTCCACGGGGGTGACGGTGCCGTCGCGCGGGTCGAATACCTCCAGCTCGACGGTGTCGTCGTCGGCCTCCCAGAGCCAGACTATCATGTCGGTGAGCTGCTCGCCGTTGACCGTGAGCACGCGCATGCCCGGCTCGATACCCACATCCCATGCGGGCGAATCGGGACGAACGTTCTTAACGAGCGCGCCCTCACCCGGCTCAGGGTCGCGGCTGCGCCCGTAATCGGCCACCTCGGCGGTGTATGCGGGTACGGTCTGGTCCATGGTTAGCGGCAAAGCTCCTTGATGCGCGTGACGGCGCGTTCGATATGTTCTTGCGGGGTGGAGGCTCCGGCGGTGATGCCGATGTGCTGAGCGTCGATAAACCACGCGGCCTGGAGCTCGGAAGCTTCCTCGATGTGATACGTGCGCTCGCAGGCGTCCGCGCAAATCTGTGCCAGGCGGCGGGTGTTGCCCGAGTTCTTGCCGCCCACCACGACCATGCAGTCGCAGCGGTTGGCAAGCGTGGCTGCTGCCTGTTGACGCTCACTCGTGGCGGCGCAGATGGTGTTGATCACACGCAGTTCCTGCACGCGCGGCGTGATAGCGGCCACGACCTCGGCGAGGTTCTGCGCGGTCTGGGTGGTCTGTACGACGAGGCCTACCTTGCCCTTGAGCGGCAGGGCATCGGCGTCGGCGGCACAGCTCACGACCTGCGCATCATTGCCGGCGTGGCCCAGGATGCCCTCGACTTCGGGGTGGCCCGGCTCGCCCACGACTACCACGCGGTAGCCCTCGCGTACCAGGCGCTCGGCGGCCACATGGACCTTCTTCACGTAGGGGCACGTGGCGTCGACGACGTTAAGGCCACGCTCGCGAGCGGCATCGATGACCTGCGGCACCACGCCGTGGGCGCGGATGATCACGGTGCCCGATGTGGCGTCGTCCAAGGTGTCGGCCAGACCGACGCCTGCCTCGGCGAGCTCGCGTACCACGATCGGGTTATGGATGAGCGGTCCCAGCGTGTGGACCTGAACGCTCTCCCCTGCCTGCGGCGCGGCGGCTAGCGCCATATCGAGCGCACGCTGTACGCCATAGCAAGTGCCGGCGTGGGCTGCGATCTCGATAGTGGGCGCGTTGTCCTGGTCGGACGTAGTCGCGGCAGTGTTTGTCACGTTGTCGCTCATGGCTAGAACCTGCCCGGATGTTCAGCGCACAGCTCGTCGCGCATCTTATAGACACGGTTCATGGCTTCGGATTCAAACCAGGCCAAGCGCTCCGTGCGTTTAAGCCCGGCCGGCGCGTCGGAAAGCGAGACGGCCTTGCCGGCGCGGATCCAGCACTTCTTGGGACGCATGAGCATTTTGCCCGCAGGCGTGATGTCGGACCAGCCACAGATGGCGAGCGGGTTGACGGGCGCCTTGCCCATCTGAGCGATGAGCGCAAAACCGCCGTGGACCTCGGGCTTGATCTCGCGCGAGCGGATGCGCGTGCCCTCGGGGAAGATCAGGACGTCCTCGCCGCGCTGCAGCGCATGCTGGGCGGCGCGCAGGCACTTCATATCGGCAGCACCACGTTCCACGGGGATGCCGCCAACGCGGCTAAAGGCCCAGCGCACAATCTTGCTCTTGGCAAACTCGGATTTAAAGATGGGACGAATGCGGCGGCCCCCAAAGAACAGCGCCGTCTCCACGGCCAAGAGCTCGGCCATCGAGGTGTGGTTGCAGATGACCACGCTGCCGCGGTCGTCCTGGCGCTCAAACAGCAGGTCGGCATCCTCGACCTTCCAACGCCACATGAGCTTGGAGAAGGCCCACAGGATGGCCATGACCACGACGACGGTGCCGCGGATGAGCACCGGGAACTCGGCGTAGGGGGCGTTGTAATAGTCCTCGGGCGTCTGCTTAAACAGGCGCATGGGCTACCTCCTTTGGTTGATGAGGTCCTCTATTATCGAGACGACCTCGTCGATGGTGTGGGCGGTGGAGTCGACGTGCACGGCGTCCTCGGCGGGCACGAGCGGGGCGACCTCGCGGCTGCTGTCAAGCTTGTCGCGCTGTTTAAGGGCGTCGAGGGTCTCGTCGACCTCGGCCTCGAGTTGCGCGGGCGTGAGCGGCTGGGCGTCGTTTTGGTGACGCTGCAGCACGCGGCGGCGGGCGCGCTCACGCGGGTCGGCAGTCAGGAAGATCTTGACCTGGGCGTTGGGGAACACGACGGTTCCGATGTCGCGACCCTCGGCGACGATATCGCGGTCCTCGGCGGCGCGGCGCTGGTGGATGAGCATGGCGGCGCGCACGCCCGGATAGGCCGAGACCTTGGACACGTTGGCGTCGACCTGCGGGGTGCGGATGGCGGTCGAAGCGTCCTGGCCGTCAACGGTCAGGCGCGTGTCCTCTCCGGTGCCGTTGGTAAAGCGGATCTCGATCTGCTCGGCGAGGGCGTCGATTGCCGCCTCGTCGTCCAGGTCGATGCTGCGGTCGAGCGCGGCGAAGGTGACGGCGCGATACATGGCGCCCGTGTCGAGCTTGTTAAAGCCCAGCTGGCGGGCGATCTCCTTGGCGATGGTGGACTTGCCGGAACCGGCGGGGCCGTCGATGGCGACGATCATGCAGTGCTTCCTTTCGGTGGTTGATGTGCTGGTATGGTTCGCGGGCGTTGGGGCGCGGCGGGTTGCCTAGCCCGTATAGCGCTCGCGGTAGGTGTTGCGCTTGGGTGCGGAGCCGTGGCTGCCGTGGTGACGCGTGCGGCTGGCGGGCGTGTCTTGGGGCTTGCCGCCGCGCATGGCGCTGGCATGCTTGGGCGGGATGCCGCCGCCTTTGAGGATCTGCACCTCGCGGTCGGTGAGCTCGCGCCACGAGCCCTTGGCCACGCCCTCGAGCTCAAGGCCGGCAAAGTTGCAGCGATGCAGACGGATTACCGGATGGTGAATCTTGCTCAGCATGCGCTTAACCTGGTTTTTGCGACCCTCGCGGATGATGACCTCGACGGCGGTGGTGCCGGGCTTGACGCCCTGTGGCGCCACGGCCTCGGCCTCGCGTGCGGTGATGACGCGGCAGATTGCCGGCTGGCACAGGCCGTCGTCGAGCTCTATGCCGCGACGCAGCGGCGTGAGATCGCGGTCGGTCAGCTGCCCGTCCACGAGTGCCTGGTAGGTCTTGTAGACGTGCTTGCTGGGGTGCAACAAGTCCTGCGACAGGTCGCCGTCGGTGGTAAAGAGCAAAAGGCCCGTGGTGTCGCGGTCCAGGCGGCCCACCGGGAAGAGCCCCGGAAAGCGGTCGCGGGGGACCAGGTCCGCCACACAGGGACGCTCCTGCGGGTCGCTCATGGTGGTGAGGTAGCCGGTCGGCTTGTAGAGCATCAGGTACACGGCGCCCTGGTTGAGCTTGACGGGCATGCCGTCGACCTCGATGTGATCGCGGTCGACATCGACCTTGGTACCTAGTTCGGTCGCGACCTGGCCGTTGACGGTCACGCGGCCGGCGGTCATCAGGTCCTCCGAGCCGCGGCGGCTCGCCACGCCCGCACGTGCCAAAAAGCGCTGCAGGCGCATAGTGTGCGGATAGACGGACTGGGCGTCGGTTGCGGGTGCTGCGTTGCTTATGGCGCGCGTCTCCCCCACTTCGTTAGTCCTCGTCATGCAAATCCTCCGAGGTCTCGTCGACGACTAGGGTCTCCGATTCGTCGACTGCCTCAACATCTTCAACATCGGTATCGAGCAGTTCGCGCTCTTCGTCTAGGTCCTCGGCCTGCTCCTCGAGCGTGGACTGAATACTGCGGCCGCTCAGGCGCTCGCGGATAAACTGGCGCGACTGCTCGTCGGGGGCAAACTGCTCCAGGTCGGGCAGGTCGCGGGTGGAGCGCAGACCGAACTTTTCCAAGAAGGCGTTGGTCGTGCCGTAGATGATGGCTTGACCTCGCTGGGGGTCGCGGCCGAGCTCGCGCACTAGACCTTTGTCCACGAGCGACGCGATGACGCCGTCGGAATTGACGCCGCGGATGCCCTTGACCACCTCGCGCGTCACGGGCTGGTGGTATGCGATGACGGCCAGGGTTTCGAGCGCCGCTTGCGACAGCTTTTGCGTGTCCCAGCTCAACACATAGGCCTCGACTACGTCGTGGTAGGCGGGGTGCGTAAACAGGCGCCAGCCGCCGGCGACCTCGCGCAGCTGAAAGCCGCGGTTGGCCTCCTCGTACTCAACCTTGAGCTCGGCGAGCAGCGACGCGCACTCGCCGGGGGCGATATCCAGCGCGCCTGCCAGCGCGGGCGCGCTCACCGGGTCGCTCGACACCAGCAGAAGCGCCTCGAGGGCGCCTTTGAGGCTGTTTGCCTCTAGCGTGGAAAGGGTTGACATGGTTGCCGCTCCTATTCGGTGAGCTCGGGGTCCTCGCCGGGCACGTATGCCTCGGCGCCCTCGACTCGGTTGATTTGAATGGTCCCAAAGATTTCGTCCTGACTCAGCGTAAGCGAGCCGCGTTTGGCGAGCTCGAGCATGGCCAGGAAAGTGACGACGAGCTGCTCGGTGGTGGCGTCGCCGTCCAGCAGCTCGCGGAAGGTGCAGGTTTGGTGTGCCATCGTAAAGCGGTCGACTGAGGCCACGGTCAGGTCGAGCGGCACGCGATGCGGCGCCACATGCTCGGCCTCGAGCAGGAAGGTCTGGCGCTTGCCGTCCAGGTCGGCACAGATGACGGCCAGGCCGCGCAGGGTGATGCCAGCTAGGTAGTCGGGCATGAGGCCCAAAAACTCCGGGTCGGGGCCGGCCACACGCGGGTGCATGCGGCTTTCGGCCTGCATGCGGGCACCGAGGGCCGCAGCCGCGCCCTTAAACTGCTTGTAGGCGATCAGGCGCTGGATCAGGACCTCGCGCAAGGCGTCGCCGTCGAGCGTGCTGAGCTCCTCGAGGTCTTCATCGAGCTCGTCATCGTCGTCATCGGCTTTGCGCGGGGCTTCCTGCGGCACCAGCGAGGCGGCCTTGATGTCCAAAAGGGTTGCCGCGACCAGCAAAAAGTCGCTCGCCACGTCCAGGTCCAGCGCCTCGATGCGCTCGGCCTCGGCAAGGTACTGCTCGGCCACCTCGCTGATGGAGATGGCGCCGATATCTACTTTTTGGCGGGTTACCAGCTGCAGCAGCAGGTCGAACGGTCCGCTGTAGACCTGCGTCGACACGCGATACGACATCTTCGACCTCCTTTGACGGCGCCTTCGCGGCGCGGTTTGGGTGCATGTTACGACCATTTTGCACGGTCGACCTGTAAGTTTACCTTAGATGCCGGCGATTGCGAAGTTGAGCAGCCACTCGGCCAGCGGATACACGGTAACGTCGAAATAGCGGCCGATCACGTCGATGCCGGTCCACATGGGCAGCAGGTACAGCACAATGATGAGGATAGGCATGGCGTATTGCTGCAGACGATAGTAGTTGGCGAGTGCCTTGCCCTTGAGGAACGGCACGATAATCGACGATCCGTCGAGCGGCGGAATCGGGATGAGGTTGAAGAACGCGAGTGACAGGTTGACTACGATGAACGTGGCGCCGAAGTTCATGATCTGTGATGCCACGGCAAAGGACATGCTGGTGTAGAGGTTGCCGTACGTTGCGTGCATGAGGGCGGCCGCGAGGCACGCGAGGGCGATGTTCGACGCAGGGCCGGCCACGCTCACCAGGACCTCGTCGCGCTTGGGGTGCTTGAGGTTGTTGAGGTAGACGGGCACGGGCTTGGCGAAGGCGAACACCGGGCCGCCGGCGGCGAGCATGAGCAGCGGCAAGATGATGGTGCCAAATGGGTCGATATGGTTGAGCGGATTGAGCGACACGCGGCCGCGCGAACGCGCCGTCTTGTCGCCGAGTGCCCAGGCCGCGGCGGCGTGCGCGCTCTCGTGGATCACGATGCCGACGATGACGGCGACGGCGCTGGCAAGCAGGTTCATGAGGTAGCTGCTGGACATATCGCTCCCCTAGCGGACGCGGCGCGAGGCGCGCGTGAGCAGGTAGTCGGCCACAAACAGGATGACAGCGACGATGGCGTAATCCAGGCGGAAGACGCCGCCAAAGGGCGACGTGATGACACCGTAGCCGGCGATGGCGCTCGGCAGCGCGCGTGAAAGCTCGACGACAAAGCCTACGATCTGCAGCTTGGCGGTCAGGCCGCTAAAGCACAGCAGCACGGTCATCGCGCTCATAAAGATGCCGCAGATGCGGCACGCGATGGCGATAATGCTCATCGCCACGGCAGCGGCCTTACGAGAGTTCACGCGCGGTCTCCTCTTCGATCTGGGTGGAAAGCTCCAGCCATTCGTCCTCGAGCTTGGGCAGCTCTTGCTTAAGGCCGTTATATTCTCCTAGCGCGGCATTGAACTTGACCTGATCTGCATAAAGCTCTTCGCTTGCCATCAATTCCATAAGCTCGTCATAGCGGGCGCGCTTTTTGTCGAGCTCCGCCTCGATCTTCTTGAGCTGGTTGCGCACGCCCTTGAGCTTTTTGTTGAGCGCAGCGCGGGCCTGGGCCTCGGCGCGCTTTTGCTCCTTGGTCTTTTTGCCTTCGGCAGGCTTGGAAGCGGTGGCGGGGGCGTCGGGCTGGGCCGCGGTGACCTTAGCGGACTTGGTCGCGGCCGATGCACCCTCCCCTGCCGCCTCGGCGGCGGCGCGGGCCGCGAGGTCCTCGCGCTTGTAGAGGTAGTAGTCGTAGTCGCCGTCGTAGACCGTGACCTTGCCATCGCGGATGTCAATGATGCGGTTGGCCACAGCGCGTACCAGGTGCTCGTCGTGGCTGATCAGCACGATGGTGCCGGGGAAGTTCTGCAGGGCGTTCTCGAGCATGTCCACCGAGTCGATGTCCAGGTGGTTGGTGGGCTCGTCCAGGCACAGAAGTGCCTCGGGGGCCACAAGCATCTTGGCCAGTGCCAGACGCGCCTTTTCGCCGCCGGAGAGGACGCGGACCTGCTTCTCGATGGAATCGTTGTCGCTAAACAGGAAGGCGCCCAGCAGGCTGCGCTGCTGCGGCACGGTCCATTTGGGCGTGACGGTGTCGATCTCTTGCAGGACGGTATTGGACTCGGTCATGCCCTCGAGTGCGTGCTGGGCGTAGTAGGCCACGCCCACGTTGGTGCCCAGATCACGCGTGCCGGTAGTTGGCGGCTCCAGACCGGCGAGGATCTTCATGAGGGTAGACTTGCCGGCGCCGTTGGGGCCGACGAGCGCCACATGCTCGCCGCGGTAGAGCTTGAGGTCGATGTCGCTGTAGATGTGCTTTTTGCCGTAGGACTTGGAGACGCCCTCCAGGCCCACGACCATGTCGCCGGAGCGCGGCGGATCGGGGAACTTAAAGTCGATGTGCTTGTGGCCCTCGGGCAGGATGACGAGCTCCTTTTTGATCTGCTCGATCTTTCGGATGCGCTCCTGAGCCTGGGCTGCCTTGGTGGGCTTGTAGCGGAACTTGTCGACGAAGACCTGCATGTGGGCGATGTCGCGCTCCTGGGCGGCACGCTTGGCGCGCATCTGCTCCAGGTTGTCCTCGCGCTGCTTGAGGTAGCTGCTGTAGTTGCCGGTGTAGGTGGTCACGCGACGGTTTTCGAGAGCGGCGACGTGGTCGACGCAGGCGTCCATAAAGGCACGGTCGTGGCTGATGATGAGCACGGCGCCGTCGTAGTTGGCGATAAAGCCGCGCAGCCACTGGACGCTTTCGAGGTCCAAGTGGTTGGTGGGCTCGTCCAGGAGCAGCAGGTCTGGGTGGCGCAGGAAGAGCTTGGCGAGCGCAATGCGCATCTGCCAGCCGCCAGAGAACTCGGAGCAAGGGCGCTCAAAGTCGGTAACCTTGAAACCCAGGCCGGACAGGATTTTACGGGCGTTGCTCTCGAGCTCGTAGCCGCCCAGGTGCTCAAAGCGGTCCTGGACCTGGCCGTACTCGTTGAGGAGCGCGTCGACGTCCTTCCCCTGTTCGGAGAGCTCGGTGATCTGGGCCTGCAGCTCGTTGGCGCGCTCGCCCATGCGGCGGATTTCCTTGGCAGCGGCCATGACCTCGGCAAGGATGGTGGTGTCCTTTTGCTCTAGGTTGGTTTCCTGCTCTAGGTATCCCACCTGGCAGTCCTTGGCATACTGGACCTGGCCTGCGTCGGGGCTGTCGATGCCCATGATGATTTTGAGCATGGTGGTTTTGCCGGCGCCGTTGGGGCCCACGAGCGCGAAGCGCTCGCCGGGGTTGATCTGGAAGGACGCGCCGCTAAAGAGGACGCGCGCGCCGAAGCTTTTTTCGATCTTGTCGACCAGGAGGATCATGGTGCCGCCTTTGACCTTGTG